>PNNP01000041.1 GCA_013824325.1 Thermodesulfovibrio sp.
ACCGTCATAGCCTCTCTGGATCATTGCAACAGTAATATTGTGACTGTGCTCAAATGCCTTCAGGATGAGAGAACCTGCAAGAGTTCCGAATGAGCCCAATCCGCGCCTTATGTTGGAATATCCGAGGCGGTTCTTTTGGGCATTATAGATGACCATGGCATCTTCAAAGAGCACAAAGATATATCTGTATGCAAACATCAATATTTCTATAAACCCTTTTGGTACCTTTAACCATGAAAGGCCTGCAATAAATTCTATAAATGGTGTAGAAAATCCTAAAACAGCAACGATGGACACGGCACCTACTATTCTGCTCGCAATCATCAAGCCATCCATAAGTCCATCTCTATGTCCAGCAAGCTTAATACCTATAATATTGACGGAAAACATTACATCATTTCCTGAGAAGAAAAATTTCAAGATCACCACCACAGTTGCTATAAGCAAAGGCTCTGAAAATCTCAAGATAAATATCCTGAAAGGGATTTTCATCCTGATGCAGAGAAAGAGGCATAGCGAAGTGATAAGAAGGGGGAAGACAAATCCTTTATAACTTAAGACCATCACGAGCAGGGACAGGGCGACAAGGAGCTTTGCTCTTGCGTCTATCTTTGCAAGGAAATGGTCTTTTCTAAGATGTTCTGAAAATATTTCCATTGTTGCTTTTACCTTTTGTTTTCACCCTCCCCTTTATCCCCTCCCATCAAGGGAGGGGATTTTTTAGTTCCCTCTCCCCTTGTGGGAGAGGGTGAGGGGAATGTGAATTTGCTTTTTTCAGCCCGTAATGCTTTGCTCCTGTTTATTTATTTTTGGAGCCTTCTCTACCATGAGTATTCTCCAGTAATATCCTGCTGCAAAACCGCCGACTGCACCGGCGAGGAGAAAGACAAAGAGGAGGAGGTCCCCCTGGTCAGTATTAATCAAAGGCTCTTTTACCTCTCTGCCATGCTCCTTTGCATACTTTTCTATAACCGACTCATCAACACCCTGCCATTTGTCAGAAGCAAAGACGATAGTAAACAGTGAACAGTGAATAGTAAATAGTAAAAAAACTATAACTAATTTCTTAAAGTTCAATTTCTGACTTCTGACTTCTGACTTCCGGCTTCTCATATTTTTGCCTCCTCCGGCTTTAATACACGCATCTTTACAAGAAGGTCGGGTCTCTTCTTATAAAGCAATACAACCATACCTGCTGTCATTGCCCCTTCAAGGATTCCGAGGGGAAGCTGTGTCGGAATGAAGGCGATTAGTATTTTTGAAAACAAAGGCATGAATGGCGAATCACCTTTTATACCTGATGCAAGCTCAACTGATGTGGTGAAATATGTTGCCCAGTCAGCAAATAAGCCTGCCATAAAACCAGCAATAGAGAGCTTGATTTTGAAGGCTCTCAAAAATTTAAATGTAATATAACCTACAAGAGAGCCTGTTATGCCCATTGAAACTATGTTTGCGCCGAGTGTGCTCAATCCTCCATGTGCCAGAAACAATGCCTGTATAAGAAGCGCTGCCGATGCAACGAGTACGCTTATTGCAGGGCCGAGGAGTATCCCCGATATGCCCGTGCCGCAGGGATGGGAGCATGTGCCTGCAAAAGGGACAGGTACGGGCATACATGAAATAATAAAAACAACCGCTGCCATAAGCCCTACCAGCGGCTTAAGTGAAAGGTCAGCACTTGAAAGTTTCTTAAGTTTGTATAGCCCGTAAACAATAAAAGGGATAGCTATCCCGAACCAGAGTATTGCCCAGCTAAAAGGCAATATGCCTTCTGAGATATGCATTGCATGTGCATCAGAGACAGTGAATAGTAAACATTGAATAGTGAATAGTGGGAAAATAAGGATTTTAAAAATTAACTTTTGACCTTTGACTCTTGACTCTTGACTCTTCATTTGTCCTCCCCTGCCATTTTCAACAATGCATTTATGATTGCCACAGCAACAGATGTGCCGCCTTTCCTGCTTAGATTGGTTATGAATGGAAAACTCTGTTTTGAAAGCAGGGCTTTTGATTCAAATGCCTTAACAAAACCAACAGGAACACCGATGACGAGAATTTGGGATTTCAGATTTGAGATTTCAGATTTTGAATTATTGAAAATCTCAATTACTTTCAATAAAGCAGTTGGTGCATTTCCGATTGCTATAATTCCGATGTTGTTATTCTCTTTTAATCCCGATTCTATTCCTCTTTCAGCCCTTGTTCTGCTTTCTGCCTTCTGTCTTATGTCTTTTGTTCCGCCTGAGGCGGACGGTATCTTGCAAATCACCTTTCCTCCCCATTTCTCCAATAACCGTTTGTTTATTCCTGCCTTGACCATTTCAACATCGGTGAGGATATCTTTGCCTGAACGTATTGCATCAATTCCTGTCTTTATTGCATCAGGATGGAATACGAGAGTCTTTCTGAATTCAAAATCTGCGGTTGCGTGAATTACACGTTTTATTACAGGCAGATGTTCTGCTTGGACATTGCTTAAATCAATCTCTTCGGATAGTATCTGAAAACTCCTTTTTTCTATTTCTTCAGGCGCTGAATTGCCTGCACTTTTGATTCTATCTTTTACAATTTCAATCAGTTTTTCGTGTGTTCCGAGAGGCTCTGTATAAATAAATTCAACATCCGGGTATATTCCTTTTGCATCTTCTATCATTTCAGGAATGTCTTTTGTAACATGCATCCCTGAAGTGAGGAAAAAGGGATGAACAATTATCCTTCTGGCACCGTTTTGTATACATTCTTTAATGGCTTCTGAAATATCAGGGGCTGCAAACTGCAGATATGCAACCCTTACACAGTTATTGCTGCATTCTGGATGAATGGAGTTGTGCAAAAGTTTGCCGATAAGCTCAATATTATTTGCTTCTTTTCTGGGACTGCCATGTCCTATCAGTATTATGTTTTCCATCATTGCTCCTTTATAAAACTGACAAAATTTTTGACGATATAGGCATTACTGCCAAAATGAATGTGTACATAACTGGCAAGGGTGTTTTTAAAACTGTATCCCTCATCCTGAAGATATTCACCTCTGTTATTGAATAATGAATAACAGGTAATATCCCCCTTTAATTCCCCCCTTACTAAGGGGGGAATTAAAGGGGGATATAAGGGGGTAGAATAATGGAATTCATGTCCTCTCAAGATCGCTCCCTTTTTACCGAGGATGCAGTCTTTTTTTAAGATTATCTCTCTGTAGCCGAGATATGCCCGTTCTTTTTTCATCCTTGTTCTGAACTGGAAAACACCTGCCATTTTATAGAAGGTTCCATTAAAATCAAGAATGCCCTGTGATAGATACATCAGACCTCCACATTCAGCATAAATCGGTTTGTCCATGGCTGCCCACTCATTTATGGATTTAAGCATATTTATGTTTCTGGAAAGTTCTCCAGCGTAAATTTCAGGATAACCGCCGCCAATATAGATTACGTCCACTCCATCCGGTATTCCGGAATCGGATAGAAGACTGAATCTCACTATCTCTGCACCTGCATCTCTCAGCAAGTCCATATTTTCTTCGTAATAAAAACAAAATGCTTTATCATGGGCAACAGCTATTTTTAAAAGTTTTGAGTTTTGAGTAATGTCACCCTGAACTTGTTTCAAGGTCTCATAAGATGCCGAAACAAATTCGGCATGACATTTTTGAAGCAATAAATCCACATCAATATGCTTTAGAACCGTATCTGCAAGCATTGTTATGCTCTCATCAGAGATTGGACTTTCCTCTGCCACCATGAGACCGAGGTGTCTGTGCGGAATCTCGAAGTTTATATCTCTTGGCAGATAACCCAGAACAGGCATGTCATGAACACTTTTTTTCAGCCTTTCATAATGCCTCTCTGACGCAACACGGTTAAAAACCACACCTGCTATAAACGATTTGTGATTTGTGATTTGTGATTTCAGATTATTGCGATGGGCAGCCTGTAATCCGCAATCTGCAACCCTGATTCCGAAATCAGCGAATCCTTTCACTATTGCACCGGCGCTTTCAGCCATCCCGTATGCATCAACGACGAGCAAAACAGGCAGGTTAAGAAGAGCTGCAAGATGAGCGGTGCTGTATTCGCCGTCATACATCCCCATAACACCTTCAACAACTGCAATGTCAACATCTTCTGTATATCTTGCAAAAGAATTTATCACACTCTTTTCCCCGCACATCCATACGTCAAGATTTATTGAAGGTCTTCCGGTGATAATACTGTGAAGACCCATATCAATAAAATCAGGTCCTGCTTTAAATGACCGGATTCTCAATCCTTTTTTACTTAAGGCAGCAAGAATACCTAATGTTACGGTTGTTTTCCCGCAGCCGCTGTGCGTTCCTGCTATGACCAAGCCCTGCATAGATTTGCAAGCTCCTTTAATAAAAGTGCATTGTCTTTACGGTTTTTTACTGCAATTCTGATATATGAGGCATCAAGCCCGGTAAAATTGTGACAGCTCCTCACAAGAATTCCCTTTTTACGCAGGGATGAAATTACAGCCTGCGCATTATCCATTCTTATCAGATAATAATTTGCCGAAGAAGGGATATAATCTATGTTTAATTTTTTAAATCCATCTTTCAGAAAGGTTTTTTCCTTTTTAATAAGACTTAAGGTTTCCTGTTTATATGCGACATCGTCTGCTGCAATCATACCTGCCCTCTGAACAAGGGTGTTCACGGTCCATGGTTCTTTATGCTTTCTTAAAGTCTCTACAATGTGGAGCGGGAACACACCGTAACCTATTCTCAAACCCGCAAGTGCATAAAACTTTGTCATAGATCTCAGGACAATAAGATATGGATTATTCCGAACATCTCTAAGCATGGAATCCTGCGGGGAAAAATCTATAAATGCTTCATCAATAACAAGATAACATTTATGGCTTTTTGCGCTATCTACTATTTTCAGCATGTCAGATTTTTTGATGAGTCTGCCAGTAGGATTATTGGGATTGCAGATGAAAGCCATGTCAAAAGTCCGTGATGAGTTATGCGTGATGCGTGACGGGGTAATTTCTGAATTGTGGGTTCCGGCATCAAGATTCCCATCTCCTCCCATTGCAGATGTGAATTCATCAGGATTCAAATCAAAATTATTCTCTTTTCTTAACTCATAACTCATAACTCTTAACTCTTCATTCATCCTGCATGCCCTTTCATATTCTGAGAATGTAGGTGCAGGTATAAGAACCTTATCAGGCTTTAATGCCCGGACAACGAGGTATATCAGCTCGGTGCTGCCATTACCGCAAATGATGGATTCAGGATTTATACGGTGAATTTTTGCAAGATGCGATACAAGCTGTCTTGCTTCAGAATCGGGATAATGACGGCAATTCACAGCATTTTTTTTAATATCTGCGATCACTGTCTCTGGAATTCCGAGGGGATTGATGGAGGCGCTGAAATCAATTATTTTTTCTTCGGCTATTCCGAGCTCCTGTGATGCCCTGTATATATCACCGCCGTGTCCTGTCATAAAGCAGTCCTTATGTGTAATAGTGTTATTGCAATTATAAGACCGAGTGAGGAGGCGATTTTTATTATTGTCAAAGCATTCTCAGAAGCCTTCAGGTATGAGTTATTTGTGTTCTGTCTATCCTCACCGATATATGGTTTGCTGACAATAATGCCACCGTATGTTGACGGGCCTCCGAGTCTCACACCTAATGCACCTGCAATCGCAGCTTCCGGAACACCGCTATTTGGACTTGAATGGTTTCTGCCGTCACGAAGCATTATTTTCAGCGAATAGTAAAAACCAGATAGTGAGAATTTGACAATAAAGGATGTGATGACAATAAGCGCACCGCTAATCCTTGCAGGGATATAATTGGCAATGTCATCAAGGCGTGCTGCTGCCCAGCCGAAATGCTTGTATCTTTCATTTTTATAGCCGACCATCGAATCAAGGGTGTTGATTGCCTTATAAGTCATTGCAAGGGGAAGTCCTCCGATAGTTAAATAAAAAAGAGGGGCTATAATTCCATCGGACAGGTTTTCAGCAAGGGTTTCCATTGTTGCCTTTAAAACATCTTTTTCTGAAAGGCAATGTGTATCACGACCTACAATCATGCTCAAATTCCGTCTTGCTGAATCAAGTGTTTTATCTTTTACTGCCTCAATTACTGCCCTTGCAGAGCGGATAAGTTCACGGACTGCAAGGATTGTAGAGGTTAAAAAGACAGCCGCCATAATTCCCAATAGCATAATGTAAAAGTTTTTTGACATGCTCCAGAAAATCATTTCCTGAATTGACAGGGTGATCAGGAAGACTGGAATAACAATTAGAATCACCAGAAATATTCCACCTGATTTTTCCTGAGCGGATGTTTTTAAAAATCTTCTGATGAATGATTCCAGCCTGATTATAGCAGACCCCGTAATCCTTACAGGATGCGGCAGGCATCGGGGATCGCCTATTGCAAGGTCAAGTAAAAATGCCAGCATCAATATTAAAGGATGAAGACTGAAGACTGAAGGCTGAATAAAATCAATCATATTTTAATTAACCTTTTTATAAAATCCATATCCGTGTTTTCTATAAAGATTGCTGCAAGATTGTCTATTGCGCGTCCCTTTATTTCAGAATAATTAATTGAAGATTCAAGTGGAGATAGCCCTTTTTTCAGCCGTACTTGATTTAATACGCTTCTTCTGAAAATGTCATTTTCGAATATTCCGTGAATGTAGGTTCCCCAGCAGTTACCGTTTCTTGAGCCCTCAAGGATTATAGAATCTTGATTCTGAAGTTCAGAAGTAATCGAAAGCCTTTTTAATTTAAACAGACCGATATTGCCTTTGCTCTCTCCCATGTGAATCTCGTAGCCCTTTAATTTCATATCCTCCGAACTCATAACTCCGAACTCATAACTCCTAACTAACTCTGCCTCCACCCTGCATGTCACCTTCTCCTTTCCAAACTTCGTCCCAATATCAAGAAGCCCTATGCCTTCAATTTCTTTATGACCGCTTTCTATTTCGTGCGGGTCGTATATAATCTTTCCGAGCATCTGGTATCCTCCGCATATCCCGATTATCTGTATGCCCTTTGAGTATGCCCGTTTTATGCCTGCCTCAATACCTGTTTGCTTTAATAATACAAGGTCTTTAACAGTGTTCTTTGAACCCGGGATTATAACAATGTCTGCATTCTCGATTTCAGAAGGGTTATTTGAGTAAATCAGTTCAACATCCGGTTCATAAGAGATAGGGTCAAAGTCGGTAAAGTTGGAGATGAATTGCAGTTTCAGTATAACTATTTTTATTTCCGCCTTCTGACTTCCAACTTCTGCCTTCTGATAAAGCGCCAGTCCATCTTCTTCAGGCAGACTGATATTCTTGATATATGGAATAACGCCTATCACAGGCCTTCCTGTTTTTTCTCTTATCATCCCGAGTCCGGGCTTGAGGATATTCAGGTCACCGCGGAATTTATTGATAAGGAATGCCTTAATATATCTGCCATTTTTTCCAAGGAGCTTAACCGTTCCGTAGAGGGAAGCAAAAACGCCCCCTTTATCTATGTCACCAACTAAAATTACGGGCGCCTTCGCATGTTTTGCTACAGCCATGTTTACAATATCCGCATCCATTAAATTTATTTCAGCAGGACTTCCAGCACCTTCAATTACTGCAAGTTCATAACTGTTTAAAAGTTTATTTAAAGACATCTTTACAGCTTCCCATGCTTGTTTTTTGAATGCATAGTATTCCTGTGCCTTCATGGTAGAATGGACCCTGCCGTGAATGATAACCTGCGAGCCTTTTTCATCGGAGGCTTTCAGCAGTATGGGGTTCATATGAATTGACGGTCTTACTCTCGCAGCTTCTGCCTGCAATACCTGCGCCCTGCCCATCTCTCCTCCCTCAGCACTCACATATGAATTCAGCGCCATATTCTGTGCTTTGAAAGGAGCAACATTAAGACCCATATCGCTGAAAATCCTGCAGAGTGCTGTCACAATCAGACTCTTGCCGGCTCCTGAACCTGTACCCTGAATCATTAATGATTTAGCCAACAGGGCCTCCGTTAATCAGTTTTACCACAGGGTATTTATCCCAGAACTCGATGATGTTTACTGCCGCATTGTCCTGCTCTATCCTGAATATGTTTTCAAGAGGCATTCCCAGCATATGACATAGGATTACCCTGTTTACCCCGCCATGTGCGACTATGACAATATTTTCCTCTGAATTTAATCTATGATTGTCCAGTATAGTGTCTAATGCTTTTATAGCCCTGTCTCTTACCTCGATGGTGCTTTCTCCGCCCATCGGACTGTATTTAAGCGGATTATTTGCCCATGCCTCAAATTCATCAGGGTATTTCTCTTTTATCTCCATAAAGGTCATCCCTTCCCATATACCAAAGCTTCTTTCCCGTAAATCATCAATAACAGCGGGTTTCAAATTATGTGCTTCTGCGATTATCCCGGCACTCTTTAATGCCCTGCTGAGAGGGGAACAATAGACAGCAGTTACAGCAAGAGCCTGTAAGTTCCGATGCTCTGGAGTTATGAGTTCACTTCTGCGCTTCAGCACTTCAGCGCTAATAAATGAAGATATTCTTTTTATCTGTTCAATGCCATTTTCGGACATCGGGACATCAGTGCTTCCCAAGTATCTCTTAACATTGCTTCCCTCTGTTTTGCCGTGTCTTATTAAAAATATTGTTGTACCCATTGTAACCACACAAAAACAATCAAAAGATATAATATTCCGCCCATTTCACTAAGAGCGCCGAGTGTATCTCCTGTGAAGCCATTGAATTTTTTAGAGCAGAATCGCATCCATGCGAGACTGAACGCATAAAGAAATGCAGCAATAATAAGCGGCAGTTTATATGTCTGCACACCGTATGCTTCCAACAGATAGACAAGTGCACATACTGTTATTGAGAGAGTCAAAAATGCAGTTGAAAGAATTAGCATCGTGATGGTGACGTTATTGATAAACAACTTTCCAAGTCCGTCCTGTTTTGCCGATTTTCCGTGATACATGGCAGGCACCATTACCCAGCGTGAGAATACCGGCATGAGGAACAGCAGCCTGTAATCTGCAGTAAGGAACCATTTTATTAATTCATATTTGAAAAGAATCACGATTGCTATTGCTACTACGCCGATAGCTCCCGTAGCGCTGTCTTTCATAACCGAGAGTCTTCTTTCAAAGTCCTTTTCCTTATCTCCTGTTGATTTCAAGGCAAGCGCATCAAAGGTATCAGCCAGTCCATCAAGATGGAATCCACCATTGGTGAGAATCAAGATAAGAAGCGTGAAGAGCGATGCGATTTCTACAGGGAATGCTTTTATGAGATATGGCGCTGATACCATTATTAGCAGCCCCTGCACTGCCCCTACAACCGGAAAGAAGATAGATGATTGTGCAATCTCCTTTTCAGTAAAATTGCCTTTAACCTTTAAAGGTATGATGGTTAAGAATTGAAATGCAAGAATTAATTGTTTCATCTTTTTAACTTTAAACTCCAAACTCTGAACTCTAAACTTTTTCTGAAACCCCTGCTTCTCCAAAGGTTGCCATTTCTTTGTATATCTTCAAGCCTGCCTCTATCAGCAGCATGGCGAGTGCAGCGCCTGTGCCTTCTCCGAGTCTCAAGTTCAAATCAAGTATCGGGCTTAATCCCATTTTATCAAGCATTGCCTTATGACCTGTTTCAACAGAGTTGTGTGCGGCAAATATGTAATCCCCTGTCTTTGGCTCTATACAATAGGCGATGAGCGCGCCTGCTGTAGAGATAAACCCGTCAATCACTACCGGTATTCTATTCGCTGCAGCACCGAGCACGATGCCTGCGATTCCGCCAATCTCTGCACCTCCGACCTTTGAGAGGACATCAATAGGGTCATCAGGGTTCGGGTTGTTCAATTTTATTCCATCCTCAATAATCTTAATCTTATTTTTCAATGATTCATCTGATATCCCCGTACCCTTGCCTGTAACCTCTGAGACAGGCCGTCCTGTCAATACAGATGCAATAGCGCTTGAAGGGGTTGTATTGCCGATACCCATTTCGCCTGTGCCGAAAATCTTATAACCCTTTTTCGTATAACCGTTTGCAAGGTCAATCCCTACGTCTATACACCTTATTGCATCCTGCCTTGTCATAGCAGGCTCTTTTGTAAAGTTTCTTGTACCCCTCACCACCTTGAATTTCATTAGTCTGTCAGTATCAGCAAAGTCGTAATCAACGCCGATATCCACAATAACAACCTCTGCGCCAGCATGTCTTGCAAGTACGTTTATCCCCGCCCCACCTTTTAAAAGGTTGAATACCATCTGTCTGGTGACCTCTCTGGGATAGGCTGAAACGCCTTCATCAGTTACTCCATGGTCACCTGCAAATGTGAAGATGACTTTTTTGTCCAGCACAGGATTTTTGTTTTCTGTGATTGCAACGAGCCTTCTCGCAAATTCTTCAAGTCTTCCAAGGCTTCCGATTGGCTTTGTAAGATTGTCAATGTGTTTCTGGGCAGCGATGTAGAACTCCTCGTTAATCTCTTTGATGTTTTTTAGGGTGCTGTTCAGCAAATCCATTCTAATCTCCTTTTATTTTTAACGGAATCCCTGCAGTCACAAGGAACACTTCATCCGCTATTTCTGCAATCTTCTGATTCAGCTCTCCTGCCATTTCCCTGAACCGCCTTGATAGTTCATTATCAGGGACAATGCCCTGTCCGACTTCATTAGAAACAATATAAATACGTAATGAATGATGAGTGATGCGTAATGTGTGAATCAGGTTCTTAATCTCTTTCTCCATATCAGAAGTTGTATGCATAATATTTGACAGCCATAATGTCAGACAGTCAATAAGGATAATGTCATATTCAGGATGGATGTCTTTAACCAATGAAGAGATATTTATCGGCTCTTCAAATGTCATCCAATCTCCAGGCCGCTCTTTTTTATGCCTTTCTATCCTCTCTTTCATCTCATCGTCAAGCGCCTGGGCAGTAGCGATATATGCCCTTCTGCCCGACATCCCGGAAGCTTTACTTAGTGCAATCCTGCTCTTGCCGCTTCTTGCACCGCCGAAAATAAATGTAATCATCTGCACCTCAAAATAAAAAATCCTCAAGAATTTTTTTCTTGAGGATTGCACCCTGTTTCGCTTCATCCCCGCCTTTTTCCACGAGAAGGCTTTTTGTAATTATGATTTTAGATTTTGAAAATCAGAATTTAATCACCAATCAAAAATCTGAAATCATAAATTTTTTCAGGCAGGTCTTCTGGCTCCCGGTTCATCCTAATTGCCAGCCTTCCCATCCGTCCGCCAGAGGCGGACAAACAGTGGCACAATCGGCTTTTGTCCCCGGTTACAGCGGCGGGACCGCTCCCGAATCAGGTTAGATTAAAACCCTCACGGGATTCCCTATTAAGCTATCACGCGCCTGAATGCTTATATACTATCTGAACTATTGATGGAAATGTCAAGGTGTCAAATTTGACTCTGATATATTTTCCTGCTAAATTTAGAATATAAATAAAAAATTAAGGAGAGGAAATTATGAAAGACTATTCTGTAAAGGTTGCAGGGGCTTTTTTAGTAGGGGGTCTGATTGGCGCATGTATAGCGTTTCTTTATGCACCCAAATCAGGACGGCAGACGAGAAGGGATATCTCAAAGGCTGCAAAGCGCGTAAAAAGAGATGCAGTAGATCTGGTTGAAGATACAATAGATAAGGTGAACGAGTTTGCAGGTGATGTGAAAGACAGGGTGTCGGATATTATTGACAAGGGAGTTGAACTTTCAGACAGCGCCAAAAAGGAGATTATAAAGACCCTCGAACACGGACAGAAAGCAATCGAAAAACAGAAAAAAAGGGTAATGGAGGGAATCGGTCTTTAAGGGTTTGAAATAACTATTCAATGATAACAGAAAACTCTCTTGAGCTGCTTGAGTTTAATAAACTCCTCGGAATAATATCAGACCTTGCCAGTAGCGATGCATCAAGGAAATCTGTACTGGGAATCCTCCCTCTGAACAAGAGGGAGGATATCGAAGAAAGATTTGGCCAGATTAATGAAATACGGACAATGTCTCAAGAGGGCAGCCCTCTCGCATTATCACTTTTTCCTGATATAACACAGCTGCTTTTAAAGATAAGGCCTGAAGGGGCTGTCCTTGATTCCAGAGAGCTTTCAGATTTTATTCCTGTTTTAACCATTGCATTTGCAATATCTTTACAGATTAAAGAAAGAGACGACCTTCCTTTTTTAAAAGAACTTACAGCTTGTTTGACAGGGCATCAAGATATTTTAAAGATTCTCGAAAGGACAATTGACAGGGAGGGCAATATTCTTGACACTGCTTCACTAGTGCTCTCTCAGTTGAGACGTCAGATACGCTCACTTGAAGGCAGGATAAGAAAGAAACTCGAAGCCATGGTAAGGGATGAGAGGCTGTCTGCATTTCTTCAGGATGATTTTATCACACAGAGGTCCGGCAGGTGGGTTATCCCGGTCAGGATGGATATCAAGGGGGCATGTATCAGGCATTGTGCATGATGTCTCAAAATCAGGCGAGACAGCATTTATCGAACCTTTAACTATCATAAATCTTTCCAATGAACTCGAAAATCTTGTCGCCGAACAAAAGGCCGAGGAGATACGCATCCTCAGAAATATCTGTTCAAAAATAAGGGATGTGGTTGATGAGATTGATGCTGAATATAAAACCATTGTCCATCTCGATGTCTTGAAATGCATTGCACGGTTTGCTGATATGATGCAGATGGAATCGCCTCAAATAAATAATTCGGATACAATAAATCTTGTGAAGGCAAGACATCCCCTCCTTATGCTTGCATTCCAGAAAATGGGCAGTACACAGCAGGTGGTTCCGCTTGACATCAATCTTGGCGGAAATAATACCGTGATGATAATAACAGGTTCTAATGCAGGTGGAAAGACTATCGCAATTAAGACCATCGGTCTGCTCCTGATTATGGCTTTATCAGGCATTCCGGTGCCGGCTGACTCTTCATCGAGTTTCTCGCTTGCCAATAATCTGCTTATTGATATAGGCGATGAGCAATCAATAGAGAACAACCTTTCCACATTCTCAGCGCACATCTCAAATATCTCTGAAATTCTGAAGAGGGCTGATTCAAAAACAGTTGTTCTGATTGACGAGCTCGGGACAGGTACAGACCCCGATGAAGGGGCTGCCCTTGCATGTGCTGTTTTAAAAGAGATAAGAAAGAGCAGTGCTTTGGTTTTTGCTACTACACACCTGACTACTATAAAAGGTTTTGTGCACAGAGCCGAAGGTATGTTCAATGCCTCAATGGAATTTGACCATAAGACACTTACACCTTTATATCGGTTGAGGTTAGGAGAACCAGGGCAGTCATATGCCCTTGAGATAGCAAGGAGATACGGCATATCAGATTCCGTTATTGATTCTGCAAAAAGTTTGTTAGGCGGAATAAAAGTAGAGCTTGATAATCTCATAGCAGACCTGAATGAAAAAAGAGCGCAATATGAAAATGCACTCAATGAATTACAGAAACAGAAATTGGAAATAGAAGAAAAAAACAGGAAACTTGAAATGATGCTGTTCGAGACAGAAAGCAGTCAGAAAGAGCTGCTTGCAAAAGCGTATCAAGAGGCTTCTGATATTATTTTTAATATAAAGAGAGAAATGCACTCCCTCCTTGATGAGATAAAGAAAAAAGGCAGAGAAAAGGTCAGAGAGGTCATAAAAGAGGTTGAACGCAGACATAAAGAGGTCAATAAAGAGCTTGAGAATTTAACTAAAGATGCTGCCGGCGCTCTGTCAATTGATGAAATAACAGATGGAGATGTTGTATTTGTGAAATCTCTCGGATATGATGCACGTGTCATTGAAGTCAATCAGAGGCATAATCGCATAAAAGTAAAAGCAGGGAATATAGATGTCGAGGTGCCTGTAACGGATATATTTTTTAAAAGAGGAAAAGTTATTGAGGTAAGCACAGATTCTGCAAAAATCAACAGGCAGGACAAATCGGTTTCATCAAGGTTAAATCTTGTTGGATTGAGGGTTGATGAGGCCCTCTCTTTGCTTGAATCATTTCTTAATCAGGCATCCCTTGAAGGCATTACAGAAGTTACAATTATTCACGGCATAGGGGCAGGCATATTATCAAAAGCTGTGCGTGAACACCTTGACAGGCATCCACTTGCAAAACAGTTCAGAAGCGGAACTCCTTATGAAGGCGGGAGCGGGATAACTTTTGTAACAATGGTATGATATTTTGAGGCAAAAAGAGGTGTCTGTGTACTATTTATGCCCCTTTTACCTGAAATCTGGTTAGAAGTATCTCTTTATTTGGATAGTGGTCTTTATTCCTTGTGGCTATCCTGTGTCCTCTGATAATTGCAGTCGCATTGATAAGACAATCAAGAGCGGTTAGAGTTATGCCTTGTCCTCTGAATTTCCTGTAAAGTTCACCTGCCTTTTTAGCAATCTCAACCGTTACAGGCTCTATTATACAAGCCTTTATAAAGTTCTCTGTATCCCCTCTCTCGTTGTCTTTTATTCCTGCATAGAGTTCATAAACAGAGAGAATGCTTAAATATGCTGTGTTGCTGTCCCATAGAGGCAATATCAGATTTTTTACATCCTGAACGCCTCTTAGATAGTCAATAGCTATATCAGTATCAATTAGAACTGTTTGCATATTTCCTGCCTTCCTCTTTCCTTAACTCCTTCACAATGTCAATGCTTGCTTTATCTCTCTTTTCCCATTTGCCAAATGAGGCTTTGGCTTTTTCAACCGTTTTCATTCTCAAGTATTCTTTAAGTGCTTCTGATACTAACAGGCTAAAATTGTTTGATTGCTTCTTAGCTTCTTTGTAAACATCATCAGGAATCGTTATTGAAGTCTTTACCATTTCATACCCTCCCTTCACCCAGATTAGTATTATTATACGATATTCTTTAATGGTATGCAATAATAAAAACACTACTTTTTTGGAGACGCTCCGGTGGCGGTTATTATGTAAAATTAGAATGGCTAACATCTTGGTATGAAAAGAATTCTTTTGGTGGAGGCGGCGGGAATTGAACCCGCGTCCGAAAGCACTACTCTCAAGCTTCTACATGCTTATCCTGCCTATTTAGTCTTCGGATACCAGCTTGCCGGCCGGCAGGCCCTCTGATACCCTATCCCTTAAATCTCCCATCAGAATTAAGGGCTTCATCTGATGGCAGCCTGCTATATGACGCTGTTTCTAAAGCACAGGCATCTTTAGAGCAGCGTTGCCGCTATTGGTTAAGCAGCAAGTGCCAATTCGTTGTTGGCGTTTGTGTTTTTTTCCACCTTTTTACGTGGTGATGGAGCCACGGCATGCGACCTGAGCCTCATAACCCCCGTCGAGTCCTATCGCCCCCTGTGGGTGAATGAAGCTTATATAAATATTATATCATATTATGGTTATTGATAGGCTTTGAAAATTTTATTCATGCTTCAACGCCGGAAATCATGGGGAGGCAGGGCAGTTTCCCGTGATCCCATAAAGTGAAATGTTAAGCACTTGCATATTTTTTCTTTTTTAATGGTCGCTGTCCCTTTTTATTCTCTCTTATGCACTTATCTTTTCCATTTGCAAAAAAGATACTTCTGAAATTCCTGCTTTTTCTTTCGCATGTTCAATGGTCATACTTACAAGATTGCCCTTTTCATCCAAATCAATGTAAAGGTTTTCTGATATTTCTTTTGTCTCAACAACAGGGACGTTTGAAAACTCAATCAACGCTGTATCTGTATCTGAGAAATACCGGATTTTCATTTTTCTCCCTCCTTAAAGTTTCTATCAAAGAAAGCATTATGAACGATTTCTCCGTCCTCTAAAAGTATTATCCTTAAATATTTTTTAGCTTCCTTAA
>PNNP01000042.1 GCA_013824325.1 Thermodesulfovibrio sp.
TTCCCTTTAAATGAATTTTGAAGGTTTGAACTTCCATCTACCTATTATATCCAGCCTTTAGTGTATTTTGAATAATTGTATTCATCAATTCTTTTAAGAAGTGACCTATCATCTGGATTGGATAGGCAGTGTTGTATCCTTTCCGCCATCTCTTTCATTTTCCAACAGAAGGAAATATAATCAGCGTCTGTAAATTCAGTCAGAATACCACCCCAAACATAACCATATGCAAGTGCTATATCACTATCCCAAAGTGGGAGGAATTTCGGCGCCAGAAGATTTAAGGATTTTGCCACTGCAACAGGACTCCTGCGATTGCCACCACGCAACGCATCAAGAAATTGATTGAAAAGCTCTTTTATTTCAGTTTCATCACTGTTTGACAGACTACTAATATCCCTGTCTCTGAATTTATTAATTATTTCAATATCTTTTTCGATACATTCGATTAATATATTGCGGTCAAAATCCCCAAATCTATAAAAACCTTGATGCCAACTTTGAAGCAGTAGTCCAATGCCTTGTGCCATTTTTTCTGAATTACCCCAATTTTGACGGATATGATTTAATGCTTGAAAATAAACATATCCTCTTTGCTCATTTCTTTCATATGCATTCACGCCTCTGAGGAATTCATCACAATCAGGTATTTGAAGTCCATTCAATGTGTTACTCCATTTTCAAAATCGCCAAGCAAAATGTCGCCTGTTATGCACCGCGCATTGAACTCATTTAATCTTTTTTGAATCATCAGGAATTTTGTCCACTTTTTTCAACAATAGATCACCTTGTTGATAAATAAACTGTTGAGGTAGGGGAATCACCTTCCGTCGTTTCTTTGGGTCTTTTAGTATTTCATGTCGGACGAACTGGCATAATCGAAACAACGCAAGGGGACCGCCGTAGTGACGCCAGTCGAACGGTTTATCCTGCAGGTTTGAAGTGTCAAGTATAATAATGTCTTTAACTCTGAAAATCTTATTACGACACGGTGGGTCAATTGACCAAGTAGGCTGTAAGGGAGCATGAGCGAATGCATTCCGAATTAATCTCGAAATCTGGTAAGCAGAACGAATGTCGCTATCAGCGCAGTTATAAGGATCATTGATAACAGCTTTGATTGCGTCTTTCATAGCAACTGCCATTAAAAAGGTTGCACTCTGATGTAGACATGAAGCTGCAAAATTTGCCTGATCTTCTCGTAGCGCGATTTCGCGATAATATATACGATGCTTCCCGTGTGTCCATTCAATGGGGAGGTCAAGAGGTTGGTTTTGAAAAGTTGTTGCTAATCGAACAGCGGAAGCCAATCGAAACTGTAGCTCAGCGGAAAAAAGGTAGCCAATATGTTTGTCGATGTTGTTCATAATTTTACCTCAAAGGTGAGTTCTTTCTTAACGTTGCGTGGCACATAACGTTCCCGTTGCAAAAGAAGCCCGAAGGGTTTGGACGTAAGTCTTTTGCAACGTGTTAGTTGCAGTTGCGGGCATACAATTAAGAATCTTATTCCCTCCTAAAATTCATAGTGTAGTTGTAGTTATTTTTCAGGCAACATCTTAGCCATCGAAATAATACTTTTTTCAAATTTCTCTCTTGAGACCTTAAAAGAAAGCTCTTTCTGTGTCGCTATTCTTTCAAGAAACTCTTTATCCGCATCGTCAGTTCCAATGGCCATAATGCCAACCCCTTTTGTTTTAGCTTCATTAATTGCCTCAAGAGCAGATGTTTTATCATCAGGCATTCCATCTGTCACGATGCACATCAACTTGGTCCCAATACTACCTTTCAATTCATTCGTTGCCATGCGAATAGCGTCTGTCATATTAGTTGAACCATTAGCCGTAATTCTTTCAATGATTTCATTAAACTCTATGAGTTTATTCTGCGGTTCAAGAAGTTGCTCAGCATGTGATGCAAATTTAATAAGCCCAACAGAATATCCTTTCCTTATAACCTCGTCAGCAAAGCCAGAAGCTCCTTTCTTTGCCTGATTCATTTTATCATCTTCTGCCATGCTTGTTGAACAATCTATCACAAGATAAACAACTCCACTGAATTTGTATGGCTCAATTTTTTTACTTGATACAATTTCAAGTTTCTTATCAAGTTCTGCAATACGAGATTTCAAGGTTGTAATTCCAGTTTTGGTTAAATGGCTAACAGACTTTTTCTTATCATCAATGTTATTTCTATTCATGTAATATTTCGCTCCCTTTTTAGGACATCATACGCCCAACTTATCTCTTTAAACTTTGTATCATCTAGTTGTTTCCCATCTGGATGCCAAATAAACGATAGTGCTTTCCATGCTCTTTTAATATGATCATTAGTTGCAGTAATTGGAATATTTAAAATTTTACATGCCTTTTCTTTATCTGTCTCTTCCGTATAGGTTGCTGTTTCTTTTTCGCGTCCTTCACCTTGATATTGTGCAGATTGCTCGTGCAAATCTTTTAGCACTTCTATTATAGTGTTTACTACATCAACATATTCTTTCCATTTTCTCATTGAGAGAAGAGATTTCAGATTTTCTGAATTTAAGCGCCCGTAAATATCTTCTAAAATTGTCACGAAAGGCATGCTACCAGTCATTATTACTTTATATGAGACTTCTTTGTAAAACCCTTCTGCAGTATTGTAAAGTTTTAGTGTTTTTTCTAAATGTGATTTATCTTCTTGGGCCTGCTTAATATTCCTTGCAATTAAATTATTTAATACAGCAGAATCTAATAAAATTTTTACCTTATTAGCATCAATATACTTTTGAATTTCTGTTTGATAATCTGTTGGAAAAGATGCTTTTAATTTAGACGCAATCGATTTAATGGAGCTTTCTAATGATCTCAATTCATCAATTCTTTCTAATTGTGTATTTACCTTATTTGTTAAATAATTTGCCCTTTCCTTTAGTGATTTCTCAAAACTTTTTTTAGGTTTGGATATTCCTAAAGTTATCATGATAATAATCCCAGATAAGATATAGCCCCATATTAGGCCGGTTTGTGATGAAATCTTATCATCAAAAAATTGCAATCCCTTAAAAGCTCCGTTTTGATAAAGTATAGGTAATATTATTACAAGTGATACTACGCCTATGACAATGCTCAGGAAAACTGATATTGCTGCATTGTTATTGATGTACGGTTCAACTTGTGATTCCCCTAAAGACCAATTTAGCTTATTAGAATTCTCGTCTACCCTCACTATCATCATTTTTGAAAGTGTTTCATATGAGTTAAGTTTTTCAACACGATGAGCACGAAATAAATATTGGCTTAAAAGTATCAATGGAACAGCAACACCCCATGCTGGCAAAGAAGCAAAAGTAATTTGCAATATGAACCCTAATATTTGTAAAACCAGAACAATTACAAGAATTACTATAATCAGAACTACTAAACCCTGCATTGGTGAACACCTTTAATAATTTTAATCGCTAAAAACATCGCCAATCGTATTGGTAATACTTCTTCCGTAGTCTCCAAAGGCAAGTCCAATATCATGT
Organism: Thermodesulfovibrio sp.; assembly: GCA_013824325.1. Taxonomy (GTDB): domain Bacteria; phylum Nitrospirota; class Thermodesulfovibrionia; order Thermodesulfovibrionales; family Dissulfurispiraceae; genus PNNP01. The sequence goes on from PNNP01000042.1 coordinate 3,506, forward strand.
GTTTGCCTGTGGAATAAGTACCACACAACTTGCACAATAAAAGTAAGAGTATATCCCATAACTTTAAACCCGGCTACCAAAAGCCTTCCAAACAGTTTAAATGGGTCTCCTAATACTCTCACCTTTACCCTCAAATTTATTAACTCAGCTATTCGCTACTTTGCTTTCGGTCCTATGACTACTTTTCCACATTTTGGGCAAGCCTTTTTTTCATAATCCTCCATATACATTTCATGCCCATTAGGACATTTCACTTTTATCTTTGCCATTTTAGCACCTCCATTCATTCACTGATAATTGTTACCTAATTAGTATTCAACTACCTCCTCGCCGCCGAAGGTAGCCATTACGTCTAAAAGTGTTTTAAAATTCTTGCATGCATCCTTTATGACCTCTTCATTGTTAAGCAGAATAGTTATGTCCTTCATTTCTTCGGTGACGCCCTGCATTAGCCTACTGATTGTATCCTTCGGTATTTTATTACCTTCTCGGTCTGTTGTGAACGTAAGCGGGTGATACTCTGCCTTGTATTTGGTTACGAGATCTTTTTCTTCTGTTGTTAGTTCGACACGGCAAGATAAAAGGAATGTCATTCCTTTGTGTCCTCCGAGTAACCCAGTCTGTGCCTTTTGATCTCTTTTGATGATTAGTTTCATTTTGGAATCTCCTTTCTTTGCTTATTATATGGGCTTTTCTAATACTAAAAATAAAGGGGGACGGCTGTTCTATTATCCTTCTCTTGCTCTCCCCTTTCCCTGCCCGCAATTGCACCTAACTTGTTCACAATTGCACCTGGTGCCATTTTGCTCCAGAATATGGGATAATAATAGCACTGGGTGCTGATATTTTCATTCTGGCGGAATTGCCAGATTCTTTGCTTATAGTTACCCCGGCTCCATGAACAAAATCCTATCAAATATCATCCCCACTGTCAAGTGTTTGTACTTGTTCACTACATTGCCCTAACCGGCAAGCCGAGGGATAATTCATGCTTGCAATTCATCTTGGCATGTAATTTGCCTTTACAACGCTCTTCCGGTGTGGTAATATTTTTATATGAGAAAAAAGGTGTTGTTCTTATTTTCCTCAATATGCCTTCTTGCGGTGCTTGTATTTTATCTGAATCAGGAAAAGGATATAAAACCCAAATTGCGCCTTGAAGGCGGCTCTTACATGGATAATGCAAGCATTACGCAGAGAAAAGACGGCATGGTCAAATTGATAGTTAATGCCCAAAGGGCTTTCTTTATAAATGAAAAGGATGTAAAACTTACCAATATGGAAATAGTGTTTCCAGAGAAAGAGCTTACCCTTAAATCTGACGGTGGCATGTATGATATGAGCAGTAGAAATCTGGATATAATGGGGAATATAAAGGCGTCTACAAAAGATTATGACATTATAGCTACCAAATTGTTCTGGGATTCGTCAAAGAACGAGATTTTCTCTGATACAAGGGTTGAGATTGTCGGAAGGAAATTTTTTGCAGAAGGGGACAATCTGACTGCAACGGGCGATAAGGCAATATTAAATAAGAATGTGAAGGCGATTTTTTATGGAAAATAAAAATAAAGTCAGCAGTCAGCAGTCAGCAGTCGGCAGTCTGAAAGGAAAGTCATTATTTTTTGCTTTGCTTCTGCTGTTCACTGTTCACTGTTCACTGTTTACTGAATTATCTTTTGCTGAGGAGAAGAAGACCGAAGAGCAGAAGGCTAAAGTGCCGACTGTTATCACCTCAGAGCTTCTTACAGCGGATAACAAAGCAAAGACCGCCCTTTTCGAGGGCTCTGTTGTGGCAAAAAAAGGTGAGATGACACTTTTTTCGGATAAAATGCTTGTCTATTATGCAGATGAAAAAGGCAGCAGTAATATCAAAAAGATAGATGCCGAGGGGAATGTCAAACTCATTAAAAAAGAGCGGATTGTAACGTCTAAATTTGCAACTTATTTTGTCGAACCCGAGGAGCATATCATATTCACAGGCGAGCCGAGGGCATCAGAGGGCGAAAATGTTGTAATAGGCACGAAAATGATATATTTTATGAAAGACGACCGTTCAATAGTTGAAAACAGCAAGGTTTTTTTAATCAATAAAGAGAGAATACAAACCAAAGAACAAAAGTAAAAATCGCAATCTGTTTGCTTTGGTTTTTTTCAAAATTTTATGAACAATCATACCCTTAAAGTTGAAAGTCTCTCCAAGTCTTATGACAAGAGATACGTGGTGAAGGATGTAAGCATCTCTGTCAGAACAGGCGAAATAGTAGGGCTTCTCGGTCCCAACGGCGCCGGCAAGACTACTACTTTTTATATGGTTGTCGGAATTATCAGTCCTGAACAGGGCAGTATTATGCTTGACGGTGAAAGTATCGGAGGACTCCCAATGTATCAAAGGGCGAGAAGGGGGATTGGATATCTTCCACAGGAGCCGTCTATATTCAGAAAATTGACCGTAAGACAGAATCTGAGGGCTGTTCTGGAAATCAGAGATTCTCATGCCAATGGAGAAAAAAAGGGTGTTATACAGGGCACCGGTCTGACCATAGATGAAGAAGTTGAAAGGCTTCTTGAAGAGTTCAATCTAACAGAGTTTGCTGACAGGGATAGTTACAGGTTATCAGGCGGTGAAAGAAGGCGTACAGAAATTGCGAGGGCTATTGCATTAAAACCGACTTTCATGTTGTTTGACGAGCCCTTTGCAGGTATTGACCCTATAGCAATAATCGAACTGAAAAAGATGATGTCTTATTTAAGGTCAAAAGAGCTTGGCATTCTGGTGACAGACCATAATGTCAGGGACACATTATCCATTACGGACAGGGCATATATAATAAATAACGGAACTGTTTTAGCTGAAGGCACTCCTGAAGAACTGGTAAATAACATATCTGTCAAAGAGGCTTATTTAGGGGAGGAATTTAGACTATAATGGCTCTTGAGAGCAGATTAGACTTAAGGCTTACTCAAAAGCTTATCCTGACACCGCAGCTCCAGCAGGCGATTAAGCTTCTGCAGATGCCGCAGCTTGAGCTTGCCCAGGTAATAAATCAGGAACTAACAGAGAATCCCTTTCTTGAAGAGATTTCTGAAGAAGCCGAAATAGAAGTCTATCCTAAAGAAGAGGAAACAGTTACACCGGATTATAATGAAAACGCAGAGTTGTCTGCAGAAGATTTTGTAAAGTTCAGTGTTGATGAATATTTTGAGGAAAGAAGCAGCGACGGCAGGGACCTTGGATATTTCACCCCCGGAACGGAAGAGAAGCCTTCTTATGACATCTTTTATTCAAAAAAGCCTGGTTTGTCTGACCATCTATTATGGCAGCTGCGGCTGAGCAATTCTGCTGATGATGTAAGGAAAGTAGCTGAAACCGTAATCGGCAATATTGATGAGCATGGCTATCTCAGGGCAACAGATGAGGAGCTGGCAGCAGCATCGGAAGTAAGCATTGAAACTGTCAAGGCAGCCATAGAATTAGTTCAGAGTTTTGACCCTCCCGGCGTGGGAGCAAGAAATCTGCAGGAGTGCCTGCTCTTGCAGTTAAGTTCCCTCAATCTTGGCGGAACCCTCGTTGAAAAAATCGTCATTAATAATATGGAAGACCTCCAGAAAAAAAGATACAGCAATATCGCAAAACAGCATAATGTTTCTCAGGAAGATGTAATTACTGCTGTAAGAATAATTGAAGGTCTTGAACCGAGACCTGCCATAAGCATATCGGGCGAGGAGGTTAATTATATAGCGCCCGATGTTTATATAAATAAAATAGACGGAGGATACCAGATAATCCTCAATGATGAGGGTATGCCGAGACTGGGCTTGAACAGCAATTACAGAAAGCTCCTTTTTAAGAAAGAAATGCTTACAAAAGAAGAGAGGGGTTTTTTAAAGGAAAAGCTGAGGCAGGCAACGGAATTAATCAAGAGTCTTGACCAGAGAAACAGGACCATATATAAAGTCTCTGATAGCATACTAAAATTCCAGATTGAATTCTTCGAAAAGGGCATGCAATATCTGAAGCCTTTGAACCTCAAGGATATTGCCTCTGATATACTTATGCACGAGAGCACCATAAGCAGGGTAACTTCCAACAAGTTCCTTGCCTGCAGTCACGGCGTTTTCAGTTTCAGATTCTTTTTCAGTAGCGCACTTCAGTCTGAAGGAGGCGAGGTGTCTTCTACTATTGTAAAGGATTCGATTAGAAAAATTATAAGCGAGGAAGACCATAAAAAGCCTTTAAGCGATAATACAATTGCAGATAAACTGCGGGAACAAAACGTTAATATAGCAAGGAGGACAGTCGCAAAATACCGGGAGGAATTAAAGATTCCTCCGCAAAACATGAGAAAGAAATATGACTAACAGAAAGAGGAGGGGCAACATGAACATTATTGTCAACGGCCGTCATCTCGAGATAACACCTGCATTGAGGAGTTATGCTGAAGAAAAAATCGGAAAATTTCAAAAGTATATATCAAATATCACAGAAGCAGTTGTAACACTGAGCATCGAGAAATACAGGCATAAGGCGGAGGTGCTCCTGAAAGTGAACGGTGTTTTAATACAGGCTGAAGGAGTAACAGGAGAGATATATTCTGCCATAGATGATGTAGTTGAGAAACTCGGAAAACAGGTTATTAAATACAAGGGTAAGCTGCAGTCCTTTAGAAAGTCTGATAGAAAGTCTGACAAAAAAATTGCGGATACTTCTTTTACAGAGGAAGCAGTAAAAAGTGGCAGGATAATAAAATACAAAAAATTTGATATGAAGCCGATGAGTCCTGAAGAGGCAGTTGACCAGATGGATATTCTATCTAAAGATTTTTTTGTTTTTGCCAATCAGGTTTCCGGTGATATTAATGTTGTCTATCGCCGTACTGACGGAAATTATGGATTGATAGAGCCGTTAAAATAGCCAATATACACAAGGCGATAGCAGTTTTATCTTGATGACTGGAGTAGATGATAAATACAGGATAGAAGTAGTTATTGTCAGCGGTCTTTCAGGTGCTGGCAAAACTGTTGCTTTGAGGGCATTCGAGGATATTGGTTATTTTTGCATAGATAATCTGCCGGTTGCCCTTTTAGAGCCGTTCCTCACCACAATCATTGCCGAACCAGAGATAAAAAAAATAGGTATCGGAATAGACATAAGAGAAAAAACATTCCTTTCCAATGCATATCAGATTTTATCAGCGCTAAAAAGACAATACAAAATTGAGATTCTGTTTCTTGAGGCAGAAAAAGATGTCATGGTTAGACGGTTTAAGGAGACAAGGCGTCCTCACCCGATGCTATCCATTCAGGGTGAGATTAGCATTGAAAATGCCATTGATGAAGAGAAGAAGCACCTGACGGTTTTAAGGGATTCTGCAGATAAGATAATAGACACATCAAATTATACGCCGCACCATTTAAGGCATTTGATATTTTCCACTTACGGAAACATTGATTCAACACAGAAATTGAACATATCCCTCATATCATTCGGTTATAAATTCGGAGTGCCGCAGAACCTTGACTTGTTGTTTGATGTAAGGTTCCTGCCGAATCCTTACTTTATTCCCGAGCTTAAACCCCTGAAAGGACTGGATTCTGTTGTGGCTGATTTTGTTCTAAGGAATGAAAATGCCGGAGAGTTTTTATCCCGCATAACCTCTCTGCTGGATTTTCTGATACCTCATTATATAAAGGAAGGCCGCTTTTATCTCATCATAGGAATAGGATGCACAGGAGGAAGGCACAGGTCACCTGCTATTGTCGAAGAGATTTCAAGACATATAAGCAATAGACACGGGCTTAAGCCGGGCATAATCCACAGGGATATGGAATAAAAAGTCAGAAGCAAGAAGTTAAGAAGAAAGGATAGACGGCAAGCTATAAATTTATAAAAATAACTTATAAAAAATTATTATCACTTAAATCCTTGACAAAAAAATATGCGTGTGGTAATGTGTTCTCCGATGTTTTTAACGACCTCAATTTAAAATTAACAGCTCCCGGAAATCCCCAATAAGATTTTGGAGCGGAGGCAGGGTGAAGACATGTTAGAGTTTAATCAATGGTATTTTGTCCTCGTTGTAAATTTTTTTGTTCTGCTATTTGTTTTAAATGCAATTCTTTTTCAACCTCTCAAGAAAGTTTTTAAGGAAAGAGAAGCCGCTACAAAAGGTGCCCTCGATGAAGTAAAGGAGATGGAAGCCAAAAAAGAAGAATCCATTGCAAAGATGAATGCTGAACTTGCGGGTGCACGGACTAAGGCAAAGCAAATGGCAAATGTCCTGAAGGAGGCAGGTCTTTCAAAGCAGAAGGAAGCACTGTCCAAGGCTGAAGCAGAGGCTGTGGAGATGATTGAGAAAGCAAGAAAAGAGCTCCAGACCGAGGCTGAAAAGGCAAGGGCAACCTTGCGGGCAGACATTGAAAGGTTCTCTGATGAAATAGTAAGAAAGCTGGTGAATGTATGAAGAAAAATATTAAATCTCAAGTTTTCTGGTTCATTTTAATTTTGAGTTTACTATATCCGGTATTTGTCTTTGCAGCAGGAGGCGAAGAGCATAAAGGGCTTTCTGCAATGGACTGGGTGTGGAAGATCGTTAATTTTTCCATTCTTGTATTTCTCCTTGTTAAATTTGCAGGCAAGCCGCTCAAAAACTTCCTGCGTCAGAGGAAGGAACTGATAGAGAAGAGCATAAAAGAGGCTCAGGAAGCAAAGGAGCTTGCAAAAAAGGCGCTTGCTGAAGTTGAGGAGAGACTCAAGCTCAAGGATAAAGAGGTAGAAGAGATTATATCCCTATCAAAGACTTCAGGAGAGGCAGAAAGGGACAGACTGATACAGGATGGCGAAAGGCTCATGGTAAAGATATTAGAGCAGGCAAGGGCAAATATCGAGCATGAGGTTAAAATGGCAAGGGAGGCTATCAAGGCAGAGGCAGTTGAAGCTGCCATGAACCTCGCAGAGGAAAAGATTAAAAAGAAAATAACAACACAGGAGCAGGATAAGCTCCTGCAGGAATCAATAAAGCTTTTAGAGGGTAGAAATTGAAAACGGTCAGAGGTGTAAAGAAATACGCTAAGCAGTTTTTAAAGGCAGTCGACATTAAGGATGTTCCTCAGGCAATTGAACAATTTACTGCCATTGCCAGCCTTATGGAAAAGGACAGGAATTTTAAAAACCTTTTGCTCAGCCCCATGTTCAGTCTGGATGAAAAGAAAAAGATTATTGCCTTTATTTCTGGCAGGCTGAAGATATCTGCAGGCGCAGCTAAATTTCTTGAGTATCTGTCAGAGACGATGGTCATAAGTGCACTTGGAGGAATCCTTAAAGCCATTATAGCGCTTTATCTTGAGATGCAGAAAAGGGTAAAGGCAGTGGTTACCTCTCCTGTGCAGATAAGCAAGGGCTATGAAGAGCAATTGATGAAATCCCTGAAACAGATTACCGGGAGGGACGTTGATTTCGAAGTTGTACTTGACCCTTCTCTTTTAGGCGGTGTCAGGATACAGGTCGGGAGCACCATGTATGACAGCAGTATAAAAGGCCAATTAGGGCTTTTAAGAGATAAGCTTATAAAGGGGTGATAAAATGGAATTAAAAGTTGAGGAGATAAGTGAGCAGCTTAAAAAGCAGATAACCGATTTTGAGAAACGTGTTGATGTCAGTGAGGTCGGGGTTGTAACCTATGTTGGCGACGGTGTTGCAAGGATATACGGTCTCGACAATTGCATGGCTTTAGAGATGCTTGAATTCCCGAACGGCATTTTCGGGATGGCGCTCAACCTTGAAGAGGATAATATTGGAGCCATTCTCTTCGGCGAAGACAAGCTCATCAAGGAAGGTGATCTTGTCAAAAGAACCGGTAGGGTTATGGAGACACAGGTCGGTGACTCAATGATAGGCAGGGTCCTGAATGCAATCGGTCAGCCAATAGATGGCAAGGGTTCCTTAGCCGCCACATCAACAAAAAAGGTTGATGTCGTCGCTCCGAGTATCATCAAAAGACAGCCTGTTAATCAGCCGCTCCAGACAGGTATCAAATCAGTAGATGCAATGATACCGATAGGCAGGGGTCAGAGAGAGCTGATTATTGGCGACCGTCAGACAGGAAAGACTGCCATTCTTCTTGACACCATCATTAATCAAAAGGGCGGCGATGTAGTCTGTATTTATGTTGCTATTGGACAGAGGCGTTCTTCTATTGTCCAGGCTGTTAAGACCTTGCAGGATTTTGGTGCAATGGACCATACAATCATTATTGCAGCAACAGCAAGTGAACCTGCTGCAATGCAATATATAGCACCTTATGTCGGTTGTGCTATAGGTGAATACTTCAGAGACAACGGCAAGCATGCCCTTATCTGTTATGACGACCTTACAAAACAGGCACATGCATATAGGCAGGTATCTCTTATATTAAGACGCCCGCCGGCACGTGAGGCGTATCCCGGTGACGTCTTCTATCTCCATTCAAGGCTCCTTGAAAGAGCGGCAAAGCTTTCAGATGCAGAAGGCGGAGGCTCACTCACAGCACTCCCTGTTATCGAAACACAGGCAGGCGACGTTTCAGGATATATTCCAACAAACGTTATCTCTATTACAGACGGTCAGATATATCTTGAGCCGGAGCTCTTTTACGCAGGTGTAAGGCCAGCTATTAACGTCGGTCTTTCCGTCAGCCGTGTCGGTGGCGCAGCGCAGACAAAGGCAATGAAACAGGTTGCAGGTATGCTCAGGCTCGACCTCGCGCAGTACAGGGAGCTTGCAGCATTTGCCCAGTTCGCAGCTGACCTTGATAAAGCAACCCGTGCACAGCTTGAAAGAGGAAAGAGAATGGTTGAGCTTCTGAAGCAGGACCAGTACGTACCGATGCCTTTTGAAGATCAGGTAATCCTGATATTTGCAGGCACTCAGGGCTTCCTCGATGATGTTCCTGTTGAGGCAATAAAATCCTTTGAAGAAGGATTTATGAAATATATACAGGCAAAGAAACAAGACCTGAGGACAGAGGTAAGGGAAAAGAAAGTATTAGATGATGCCCTCAGGGCTAAGATGACCGAGGCTATTACTGAATTTAAAAAGACCTTTCAGGCATGATATTGACTAAGATAGGAGAAAATAAATGCCAACGTTAAGGGATATTAGAAAAAGATTAAAGGCTATCAAGGGAACAAAGAAGATTACCTCTGCCATGAAGATGGTGGCGGCTGCCAAGTTGAGGAAAGTTCAGGATAGAATGCTCAATTTCAGACCCTATGCCATCAAGATGGATGCTGTTTTGTCTGACCTTGCAAGGGCAGTCGAAGGCAGCGGCGGACTCCACCCTCTTTTAACAAGAAGAACGAGGAAAAAGGTAGAGGTGGTTGTGATGACTTCTGATAAGGGGCTTTGCGGAGCATTTAATTCAAACCTCCTTAGGGCTGCATCTCAGCAAATTGCTGCGCTAAAAAAGGAAGGTCTTGAAGTGGGTGTAAGCGTGATAGGAAGAAAGGCGCGTGATTATTTCCGTAGAAGAGATATCTCGCCGAGGAAGATATGGATTGGACTTTCCGGGAAATTGAATTATGCGAATGTCCAGGAAATCGCAAATGACCTCACAGAAAATTACACCAATGAAACATTTGACGAGATTGCCCTTTTATACAATGAATTTAAATCAATCATTCAGCAGAAAGTCAGTGTGGTAAGGCTCCTGCCGATAGGCGGGTTAGAGCCGGAAGAGGGGGCATCTGCAGCAGAGGCAGGTCCTTTTGCTCCTTTTTTGTATGAGCCTTCCCGTGAGCTTTTATTTGACAGACTCCTTCCAAAGCACATAGAGATACAGATATACAGGGCACTTCTTGAATCACAGTCAGCCGAAGAGGCGGCAAGAATGGCAGCTATGGAGAATGCCTCAAAGAACTGCGAAGACCTGATTGTCAAAGTGACTCTCCAGGCAAACAAGGTCAGGCAGGCAGGTATTACGAAGGAGCTTATGGATATTGTCGGCGGTGTCGAAGCCCTTAAACAATAACAAATACAATTTAACATAAAGCGTTAAAGATAAAGATTGAGGAGGTTATAAAAAATGAATGTAGGAAAAGTAGCCCAGGTCATCGGCGCGGTAGTGGATGTTGAATTTGAAAAAGAGGTACCGGCAATTCTCAATGCTATTACGATAGAAGAGCCGGGAGACCCTTCAAAAGGAATGCCGCCGATTCGCCTTACCCTTGAAACAGCAATACAGCTCGGTGACGGTAAAGTAAGGACTATTGCCATGAGCACGACAGACGGACTTGTAAGAGGCATGAAGGCAGTTGATACAGGACTGCCGATTGCAGTGCCGGTTGGCAAAGCGGTTCTCGGAAGGATTATAAATGTTATCGGTGAGCCTGTTGACGAGATGGGCCCGGTACTGTCAGATGTGAAATTGCCAATTCACAGACCTGCACCTGAATTTATTGAACAGGTTGCCACCACGCAACAGTTTGAAACAGGCGTTAAAGTCTTTGACCTTCTTGTCCCGTTCGTTAGAGGTGGAAAGATGGGGATGTTCGGAGGCGCAGGAGTTGGAAAGACAGTCATTATTATGGAGATGATTCACAATATTGCCATGGTGCATGGCGGTGTCTCTGTCTTTGCAGGCGTCGGCGAGAGAACAAGAGAAGGCAATGACCTTTACCTTGAAATGAAGCATTCAGGCGTTCTCCCCAATGTTGCTCTTATTTATGGTCAGATGAATGAACCGCCAGGTGCAAGGGCAAGAGTCGGTCTTACCGCCCTTACAGCAGCCGAGTACTTCAGGGATCAAGGACAGGACGTCTTGATGTTTATTGACAATATATTCAGATATACCCTTGCAGGCGCTGAGGTTTCGGCACTCCTTGGAAGAATGCCGTCAGCAGTCGGTTACCAGCCGACACTCGGTACTGATATGGGTGCACTTCAGGAAAGAATTACAACAACAAACAAAGGCTCTATTACCTCAATGCAGGCGATTTACGTTCCTGCAGACGACCTCACTGACCCTGCAGTTGCAACAGCATTTGCACATCTTGACGGAACAGTCGTTCTTTCAAGGCAGATTGCAGAGCTTGGTATTTATCCGGCTGTTGACCCTCTCGATTCTACATCGAGAATCCTTGACCCCAAGATTTTAGGAGAAGAACACTATGCCGTTGCAAGGAAGGTTCAGTCAATATTGCAGAAATATAAAGAACTTCAGGACATTATTGCAATCCTCGGTATTGAAGAGCTTTCAGAAGATGATAAGCTTATCGTGGCAAGGGCAAGAAAGATTCAGAGATTCCTGAGCCAGCCATTCTCTGTTGCAGAAACATTTACAGGAACGCCTGGCAAATATGTAAAACTCGAGGATAGCATAAAGGGATTCAAGGCAATAGCAGACGGTCAGTATGATGATGTGCCTGAGCAGGCTTTCTGGATGATTGGACCGATTGAAGAGGTAGAGGAGAAGGCAAGGAAACTCGGCTGGAGCAGACAATAAGCATACAGCCTTAGGAGTGGAGATATATGGAAAATAAATTAAGATTGGATGTTGTAACACCTTATGGTCAGATTCTCAGTGAAGAGACAGATGAAGTATCTGCATCAGGGGCAGAAGGTGATTTTGGTGTGCTTGCAGGGCACGTGCCTTTTGTCACGATGCTAAAAATAGGCATGCTCACCTATAAAAAGGGCAATGAGACCTTTTATGTATTCGTTAATTCGGGCTATGCCGAGGTATCTGCCGATAAGGTGATAGTACTTGCCGACAGTGCGGAGCGTGCTGAAGGTATTGATGTTGAAAGGGCAAAGACTGCAATGAAACGTGCAGAAGAGAGGCTCAAGAAGGCTGAAGAGTATGATTTTGCACGGGCTACTGCGTCGCTTGAAAGGGCAGCCATAAGGATACAGCTTGCAGAAAGAAGAATAGCAAGATAATAAAAGTTAAACAGGATTTTC
>PNNP01000043.1 GCA_013824325.1 Thermodesulfovibrio sp.
AAGGGGGGTTTGGGGGGAATTCCGCCCACCCTACAAATTTTGGGCGAAATCTATTCGAATTTTTTCGAACGCACACCGTTTTTAAAAGGCATTTGAAAAATACTTAATCTATCGTTTTTTCGAAAAACCGCATCTCGTAGTCAGGGAAAGCTTCAAGGCAGAGCGGTCTTTTTCTCATCATATTGAACCTCATAATCTTGAAATTCAATTCCCTGATTTTTTTCATTCGCTCCTTATCATCATCAAGGGTATTTATTAATTCTTTCAGACCGATGATTTCTTTCCTTGCCTCAAGTTCAGGCGGTGTACAGCCGGCATTTTTTAAGACCTTGTAGGCAATCCTGAGGTCTTCGGGAATCCATGTCTCATCCTCAAAAACAAACGGCTTGCCGGCGTTCTGGAGATTTTCAAATTCTCCCTCATGCATTGCCTCTTCTATTCTTTTTTCTGCAATTCTTATAAATATATCCATATTTAATATTATACTATTTCAAACTCAATTCATTCATGAGAGAGTCAAGCTCGCTTTTATTCTTTTTCTCCTGTATTGCATTAAGAACCTGTTTTTTTGCTTTTGTATCGCCGCACAGGATACATCCCACAATGCAGCCGTCTTGAAAAACGAGCTTTTTATAAATGCCGTTTGTTTCATCCTTTGTAACAACGAATTCTAGTTTGCAGTCAACATCTATCTCGCCTGCTGAGAGAAGGTCGATATCGGCTACCTTGAGAATATTTGAAGGCAGTGTGCCTGTATAGGCTGCACTACCGCCTGCCATGTCTATCCCTGCAACCTCTCCCTGTTTTTCTGCTGCCTGCCATATCCCATAAAAAATTCCGCGGTGCTCTATTAAATCACCAGCTGCATATATGTCGGGTATTTCTGTCTCCATGCGGTCATTGACAGGAACACCATTTGCGGTTTTTATACCGATATCATGTAAAAGCGAGGCATCAGGTCTTATGCCCGCTGATATAACAATCATATTTCCTTTTATATGCCTTCCGTCTTCAAGCAGCAGTCCTTCTGCCATATCCTCACCTGTGATTTCTTTGGCTTTAGCATCAAGAAAGAATTTAAATCCCATATCCTGCAGTTTCTTTTTTAGTATTTCCGAACCTTCAGCATCCATCTGTCTTGGGAGTAACCGTGGAGCAAACTCAACGATAGAGACAATTTTCCCTGTTTTTCTGAGTGCATTTCCAACCTCCATACCGAGCACGCCGCCGCCGAGAACAATTACATCGTATATGTTAGTTGAATAATCTTTTATTCTCTTAGCGTCACTTAGCGTTCTTAAGGTAAAAACACCTTTTTTATTTGAGCCCTTTATTGAAGGAATGAATGGAGAGCTGCCGGTTGCAATCAACAGCTTGTCGTACGATATTTTCTGGCTGCTTGAAAGGGTTATTGTCTTTGAGGCAGGGTCTATTCCTGTTGCATGCGTGTTCAGAATCAGAGTGATTCTGTTTTTTTCATACCATTCATCTTTGAATATAGTGATATCCTTTTCGCTTGCTTCATCTGCAATAAAATCAATCAGGCGTATCCTGCTGTAAAATGGATATGTCTCTTCAGAGATAATCCATATTTCCGAACTGCTATCGAGTTTTCTTATATGCAATGCTGCAGTGGTTCCTGCAACACCGTTGCCGATTATCACATATTTCACAAAAGCTATTTTATGTTAGTTGCAAATTGATTGTAAAGCTTTTCTTAGGTATGTCCATGCCGCAGAAAGAAGCACTGTTGTAAAACCAAAGAAAGCTAAAGATTCCACCTCAACAACAGCCTCAAAATATCATGCCCTCATCATCGGAAACAACAACTATAAAAACCTCCCAAAATTAAAGACAGCAGTAGCAGATGCAACTGCAGTAGAAAAACTGCTGAAAAGCCAATACGGTTTTGATACAAAGCTTCTGCTTAATGCAACGAGAAAAGAGATACTCAACAGTATCAATGATTTCAGAAAGCAGCTTGGCGAGAATGATAATTTATTGATTTATTATGCAGGTCACGGCGAATATGACAAGATAGCTGATAAGGCATACTGGCTGCCTGTTGATGCACAGAAAGATAATCCTACTGACTGGATTATTGCAGACGACATAACATCAAACATAAAGCGCATTTTATCAAGGCATATATTAATTGTATCAGACAGTTGTTATTCAGGGACATTGACAAGGAGCGCCTCAGCAGAGCTTTCAGGGAAAGGCGGCAGGGAAGAATTTGTAAGAAAGATGGCAGAGAGACCTTCAAGGACGCTGATGGCGAGCGGAGGCAACGAGCCTGTAGCAGATGAAGGCGGAGGCGGACACTCTGTATTTGCCTCTGCTTTTTTAAAGGCATTAAAGGAAGCAGACAGGAGTTTATTTACAGCAGAGGAACTCTTTCACGGACGCATAAAGGAGATGGTTGCAGGCAAATCAGACCAGGTGCCTGAATACAACAACATAAAGAATTCAGGGCATGAAGGAGGGGATTTTGTATTTCAACTGGCAAAGGCAACTGTTGCTCCAACTGTAACACGTCCGGTAGAAACACAGCCTGAAGTTCAATTGCCATCCGAACCAACAAAGACAGATTTTTCACTTGAGGAATTAAAAAAGAAAGCAGAAAAAGAAGAAAGAACCAAAACCGCATGGGGAACCCAGTTGAAAAAGATGAAAGCTGCCTATAGTGATGCATTGAGTTTTGAAAAGAGAGATGTATCCTCAAACTTGAAAGAACAGGCATGGAAGAAGTTTTTAAATGCCTATACAGAAGACAATCCATATTCGCAGGAAGATGACAGGATGCGTCAAAAGGCAGATGAGAGAATAACATACTATGAGCAGGAGCAGGCACGCATTGAACAAAAGAAGCTTGAACAGAAGAAAACCGAGCAAAAGAAAATTGCAATGGGCAAAAGACCTGACCCCTCTGTGTCCCCCCTTGGCAAGGGGGGACACAGAGGGGGGTGTATTCAAAGACCCCACAACAGGCATGGAATTTATCTTTGTCAAAGGCGGATGTTATCAGATGGGAGACTCAAATGGTGATGTAGACTCAAAAGAAGTTTATTTTGTATCTAAAGAAGAAGGTTTTGAGATACTTGAACAAGAAAAACTACGTAAAAATGGAAAGCCCTTTCATCACGATGACAAGCCCGTTCATAAAGTATGTGTAGATGATTTTTATATAGGAAAATATGAAGTAACACAGGGACAATGGAAAGAAAGAATGGAGAACAATCCATCATCGTTTAAAGACTGCGGAGATAACTGCCCTGTTGAAAGTGTAAGCTATAATGATGCACAGAAATTCATACAGAAACTGAACTCAAGGACAGGGAAGAGATACAGATTACCAACAGAGGCAGAATGGGAATATGCAGCAAGGAGCAGAGGAAAGAAAGAGAAGTGGGCAGGCACAAGCAATGAATATGAACTTGGAGAATATGCATGGTATGGAGATAACTCAGGAAGCAAAACACATCCTGTAGGACAGAAGAAGCCGAATGGACTTGGCATATATGACATGTCTGGCAATGTATGGGAATGGGTGCAGGACAGGTATGATGAGAACTATTACAAGAATAGTCCGAGGAACAACCCGCAGGGACCAAATAGTGGGCAGTATCGTGTGCTCCGCGGCGGTTCTTGGTACATCATACCGAGGAACTTTCGCGCGACTTCCCGTTTCTGGTTTGAGCCTTCGACTCGGAGCTACGGCTACGGTTTCCGTCTGGTCAGGACTCCGTAGTTTTATACTTTGGTTTTTTCACTTTTATCTTTTGCTGTTTTTAAAATCCCCTTTCAAGGGGATTTTTTGTTATACTCTAAAATATAAGAGGAGGCGATATGAAAGTTATTATAGAAATAGAAAAAGACGAGGAGCTTGAGAAGATTAAAAAAACATTTAAAGGAGAAAAGATTACCGTTGTAAGAACTCAAAAAGAAAGAAAAAAGATATTGGAAAGCATTTTTAAAAGATACAATGTAAAACTCCCTGCAGACTACAAGTTCAACAGAGAAGAAATACATGCCCGATAAAATCTTCGTAGATACAAATGTCCTCGTATATTTCATAAGCGCCGAAGAAGATAGAAAAGTAAAAGCCAGAGGGGTAATCTTTTCAGGTAAGGATGTTTACATCAGTTCTCAGGTTATGAGCGAGTTCATAAGCGTTTGTTTCTCAAAAAGCCTTTTGGAATCAGAAGACATAAGCGCTTTGGTTGATAATTTTTTGGAATCCTTAAGATTTTCAAGCGTGGACGAAAGCACAATTAAGAAATCTCTCCGAATAAAGAAAGACTTTCAGTACTCATATTGGGACAGTCTGATAATAGCTTCTGCATTGGAAAATAACTGTTCGGTGCTGTATACAGAGGATATGCAGGATGGACAGATTATTGACAATAAACTGACTATTGTTAATCCTTTTAAAATATAGGAGAGTTGGATGTCTGTACCGGCTCTACCGCTACGGTTTCCGTCTTGCCAGGACTCGTTAGATTTATCATTTGTGCTTCCATGCGGCTTCAGGTTTGTAACTTGAAACTGCAGGAATAAAATTAGGGCCTGTTGGCATGGTGCGTTTTTTACAGCTTTATTGCCCTCAAATTGACAAAAGATTTATCTAAAAATTATAATTTTATAATTAGTTTTTTCGGTATGAATAAAGGAGGTTTGCATGGCAGAAGGGATGGTGGAGCTTACGGGCGCTAATTGGGAGAAAGAGGTTATACAGTCTAAGGGTGTGGTTATGATTGATTTCTGGGCAGCATGGTGCGGTCCCTGCAGAATGATTGCACCTTCAATTGAAGAGCTGGCAAAAGAATACATAGGCAAGGTTAAAGTCGGGAAATTAAATACCGATGAAAATTCCGATGTAGCGAGCAGGTATAAAATCATGGGCATACCTACAGTTATCTTTTTCAAGGACGGACAGAAGGTTGACCAGCTTGTAGGCGCTGTTCCAAAAAGCAGTCTGAAATCCAAAATTGATGCGCTTTTAGGGGCATAATTCTGCCCGCTGATAGTGCACTTATTTTATCATGGCATTTAAACAGCAGAACCTGTCAATTTCCATAAAGAGGTTCTGCTGTTTAATTCTGATAATTACCCTTGTTAGCCTCTCTCTTTCATGCTTTAAAGCACCTGAGGATTCAGCACTTCTGGGAATCAACAAGCCAGCACCTTCTTTTACCCTTTCTGACCTTGAAGGGAAAAAAGTAAGTCTTGAGGATTACAGGGATAAGGTAGTCATGATTGAGTTTTTTACTACATGGTGCCTGCCCTGTCAGATGTCTGCACCTGATATACAATCAGTTTTTGAGAAATATAAAGATAAAGGATTTTATGTGATTGCTATATCAATTGACGAAGGGTCAAATTCAATACACTCTGTAAAAACTTTTGTTAAGGAATACAACATATCATATCCTACCTTGATGGATGACGGCAGGGTAAGTAAAAAATACGGTGTATTCAGCATTCCCACAGCATTTATCATTGATAGGAATGGCAATGTCAGGAACAAACATATGGGTATATCTTCAGATTTCAAAAAAATCATCTCAAAAGAGATAGAGGCATTATTATAAGTTGAATCAAGCCGGAGGAAAATATAAATGTTTGAGAGTCTGACTGAAAAACTCGAATCAATATTTAAAAAGTTAAAGGGCAGGGGGCTTTTAAAAGAAGAGGATGTTGACGCTGCCTTAAAAGAAGTAAGACTTGCCCTTCTTGAAGCTGATGTGAATTTTAAGGTCGTAAAAGACTTCATACAGCATGTCAGGGAAAGGGCGGTCGGCAAAGAGGTTCTGGAGAGTCTTTCGCCTGCCCAGCAGGTGATAAAAATAGTGTATGAAGAGCTGTGTACGCTTCTCGGCACTACAAACACAAGAATACAGCTTGCACCAAATCCTCCCACGGTAATAATGATGATTGGGCTTCATGGTTCGGGCAAGACTACCACTTCAGCCAAGCTTGCAAGGTTTTTTAAAAAAGAGGGCAGAAGGCCCATGCTCGTTGCTGCCGACCTGAAAAGGCCTGCTGCGATTGACCAGCTCGCAACTCTCGGCAAGCAGATAGACATCCCTGTTTTCAGTTCAAAGGATGTCAAGGACTCTGTGGCTCTTTGTGATGATGCTTTAAAAAGGTCAAGGCTTGACGGCAGGGATGTTGTAATCCTTGATACAGCAGGAAGACTGCATATTGACGAAGAGCTTATGAACGAGCTTAAACAGATTAAAGCAAGAGTCAATCCCAGAGAGATTTTGCTTGTTGCAGATGCCATGACCGGGCAGGATGCGGTAAACATGGCAAAAAGCTTCAATGAAAAAATAGGCATTGACGGAATTATTCTGACAAAGATGGATGGTGATGCAAGGGGCGGCGCTGCCCTTTCCATCAGGCACGTTACTGAAAAGCCGATAAAGTTTATAGGCATAGGCGAAAAAATAGACATGCTTGAGCCCTTTCATCCTGACAGGATTGTCAGAAGGATACTGGGAATGGGCGATGTCCTCACATTGATAGAACAGGCGCAGGAGACATTTGACCAGAAAGAGGCAGAAAAGCTTCGTGAAAGGATTCTGGAAGAGAGCTTTACATTTGATGATTTAAAAGACCAGCTTAAAAAACTCCGTAGCATGGGATCCCTTGAGAATCTGATGAGCATGATACCAGGCATGAACAGGGCAATGAAGGACATAAAGGTTGACGATAAAGAATTTATAAAGGTGGAAGCCATTATCAGCTCCATGACCCGTGAGGAAAAAAGAAATCATAATATACTTAACGGCAGCAGAAGAAAGAGGATAGCCATGGGAAGCGGCACGACAGTGACTGATGTGAACAGGCTTATCAAACAGTTTTTAGAGATGAAAAAGATGATGAAGATGTTTAAAGGCAAAAAAGGATTCAGACTGCCGAAGATGCCTTTTTGATTGAATTATTCATATTGAATGTATTAAAATTCAAATTGTTTAGAATCCGATTTGGAGGTGATTGTTTGGTAAAGATTAGACTTACGAGACTGGGTGCCCATAAGAAACCTTTTTACAGGATTATAGTTGCAGACACAAGGGCGAGAAGGGACGGCCCATTTATTGAGATTTTAGGAACCTATGACCCCAAGGTAGAACCATCTGACATAAAGGTAAATGTTGAGCGGGCAAAATACTGGATAGGACGTGGAGCACAACCCACAGTTACTGTTAAAAAGCTCTTGCAAAAAGCTGGAATGTAATAATCAGGACAAGGGATGCAGGATGTAAAGATGTTTTTCTGAATCCTGAATTCTAACCCCTAAATTCAAAATCCTATGGAGGTGGCAAGATGAGGACATTAATTGAGGCTATGGCAAAGGCACTGGTTGATATGCCTGAGGAGGTGAAGGTAGCCGAGGTTCAAGGAGAGAAAACGACTGTCTACGAGTTGAGGGTATCACAGAGCGATCTTGGAAAGGTTATAGGAAAGCAGGGTAAAACTGCCCGTGCAATGAGGACAATAATCGGCGCTGCAGGCACAAAGATTGGCAAGCGCTGCGTCATTGAAATATTGGAATAAGAATAATCTGATAAATAATTTTATAAAGGGGCGTTTTGGATAAACGCCCCTTATTTTTATTAGAGGATATTATGAGCATTGGTTTTGATATAATCACAATCTTTCCGGGTATATTTCACGCCTATCTTGGCGAAAGCATACTCAAGAGGGCAATACAGAAGAAGTTGTTAGATGTGAGGATTTACAATCTGAGAGACTTTGCATCTGATAAACACAGGACTGTTGATGATTACCCGTATGGAGGCGGCTCCGGCATGGTCATGAAGATAGAGCCGGTATACAATGCAATGCAGGAGATAACGGCTGATGGAGTGGAAAGGTTTAAAATACTTTTAAGCCCGCAGGGCAGAACTTTTAATCAGGACATGGCTGAGCAGCTTTCAAGAGAAAAGAGGAGGATACTGTTTATTTGCGGCAGATATGAAGGCGTTGACGAAAGAGTCAGGGAATGTCTTGTTGATGAAGAGCTTTCCATAGGAGATTATGTTATGACTGGTGGAGAACTTGCTGCTTTAGTTATAATAGATAGTGTCGCAAGACTGATGCCCGG
Source organism: Thermodesulfovibrio sp. (assembly GCA_013824325.1). GTDB lineage: Bacteria > Nitrospirota > Thermodesulfovibrionia > Thermodesulfovibrionales > Dissulfurispiraceae > PNNP01. The sequence continues at coordinate 8,114 of PNNP01000043.1, forward strand.
TGTTCTGGGAGATGAAGAGTCAGCAAAAGAAGAGTCATTTACATGTACATGGGGAATTCTTGATTATTCTCATTATACGAGGCCTCCTGATTTCAGGGGCATAAAGGTTCCGGATATTCTGCTTTCAGGCAACCATGCAGAGATAGCAAAGTGGAGGAGAAGGGAAGCATTAAAAAGGACACTTCTGAGAAGACCTGACCTTCTTAAAAGTGTCAGATTGAATGAAGAGGATAAGGAAATTTTAAAAGAGCTTTGCTCGGATGAATATAAAAATAAAGGAGCCGGAGGAAAAGATGAACATGATACAGGCAATCGAAGAAAGACAAAAAAGAAAAATTTCTGAATTCAGAGTTGGAGATACAGTCAGAATATATGTTAAGGTTGTTGAAGGAGACAAGGAGAGGCTCCAGCTTTTTGAAGGTATAGTGATTGCACGAAAGGGAAGGGGAGCAAACGAGACATTCATTGTAAGAAAAATATCCTTTGGCGTCGGCGTTGAAAGAATATTCCCTGTTCATTCCCCTTCTATTGACAGGATCGAAGTTCTGAAAAGGGGTGATGTCAAAAGGGCAAAACTCTATTATCTGAGAGGCAAAAAAGGAAAGCACGCAAAGGTGAAAGAAAAAGAAAGGGAAATGAAGAAGACAGTTGCCGGGGACTAAAGGGATGTTATATGGACCTCTATGAGTATGACGAGTCCATACGGAAAGATGGATTTGGTGTAATTGCAGGGGTTGATGAAGCCGGCAGGGGTCCGCTGGCTGGCCCTGTTGTAGCAGCAGCAGTAATTCTGAATAGTGATTTCAGGATACCGGGCGTAAGGGATTCAAAAAAAATATCCGAAAGAGAAAGGGAAGAGCTTTTCAATGAGATAATGCTTGTTGCCAGGGATGTCGGAATAGGCACAGTTGATGCAGAGGTGATTGATAAGATTAATATACTCAGGGCTACCAAACTTGCCATGCATAACGCTATCGTGCAGATGAAGCACACACCGGATGTCATCCTCATAGACGCCCTTTACATACCGTCAATAAAAATAAAACAGATGCCCATTATAAAAGGTGATGCAAAAAGCGCATCAATTGCTGCCGCGTCAATAATTGCAAAGGTAACAAGGGACAGGTTAATGGTTAAGTATCACTCCGTATATCCTGAATATTGTTTTGACAGGCATAAGGGTTACGCAACAAAGGCACATATTGACAGGCTAATGAAATACGGGCCCTGTCCGATACACAGAAAAAGTTTTCAGAGGGTGATGTCTTTGCCGTTACCATTTCAGGAGGTCTGATGGAGAGAGAAAGGATTGACGAGGCACTGGAGCTTTTGTGGATATTGAGCGAAGAAGAACATCACGACCTGAAAAGATTCAGACTCTCTTCTGACGACCACGATGTTGAATCATTGATTAATATTCTGAATGAAGAAGGGCTATCTGTTGTCCGGAACAATGAGATAAGACTTACTGATACAGGCAAAGGTCTTGCAAAAGGTCTTATAAGAAGGTACAGGCTTGCAGAGAGACTTTTTACCGATGTATTTGACCTTTCAAAAGAGATTATAGATGAAGATGCCTGCAAGATGGAACACATATTGAGCGAAGAACTGACAGACAGTGTATGCACATTTCTGGGACACCCTCCCACATGCCCTCATGGCAAGCCGATTCCGAGAGGAGAGTGCTGCAAAAAATACCGGCTAAATGTTCAACCTGTAGTGGTCAGACTTACGGATTTTGAAGTTGGACAGACAGGCAGGATAGTGTTCATAACCCCGTCCGAGGCTGCAAGGATAAGCCGTTTAAGCTCCATAGGCATCATAGCCGGCACGGTAATAAAACTGGTGCAGAAAAAACCTTCCATCGTATTGCAGATAGATGAAACAATGATAGCGATAGACCCTGAACTTGCAAAAGAGGTATTTGTTAAGAGAGTTGTATAATGAGACGTTTTCATATACTTGTAAAAGGAATTGTTCAGGGTGTTGGTTTCAGGCCCTTTGTCTATAACCTTGCAAAAAGCTTCAATTTCAGGGGCTATGTTACAAATACATCCCATGGCGTAGTAATCGAAATTGAAGGTGAAAACCCCGATGAATTTATCAAATCGCTTCATGATAAGTGTCCGTCTCTGGCAAAAATAGATTCAATTGATGTCAGAGAATTACCGGCAAACGGATATAAGGATTTCACAATCATTCACAGTATTGACGAAGGCAGTTTTACACATGTCTCTCCGGATAACACGGTATGCAGTGACTGTCTGAATGAATTGTTTGACCCTTCTGACAGGCGCTATCTCTATCCATTCATTAACTGCACAAACTGCGGGCCGCGGTATACAATTACAAAAAAAGTTCCGTATGACAGACCCAACACGACTATGTCAGTATTCACAATGTGTCCTCTCTGCATGGACGAGTACAATGACCCTTCAAATCGCAGATTTCATGCCCAGCCAAATGCATGCCCTGTATGCGGTCCTGGTTTAGAGTTCAGAGTTCAGAGTTCAGAGTTCAGAGTAAAAGAGAAACAAAATCCGCTTGATGCTGCAATAGACTTTATCAAACAGGGTGCTATCATCGCTGTTAAAGGGCTTGGTGGTTTTCATATCTGCTGTGATGCTGAAAACAGAGAATCGGTTGAAAATTTACGAGAAAGAAAACAACGGAGGAATAAGCCGTTTGCAATTATGTCTCCTGATGTTGAAACTATCAGACAATTCTGTGAGATTTCAGAAAAGGAAGCTGAAGTATTAGAGGATAGACGCAGGCCTATAGTGCTTCTGAAAAAAAAGATTGGATTGACTCTTCCTGATGCAATTGCGCCAAAGAATAAATACCTCGGATTTATGTTGCCTTATACTCCTTTGCATTATCTCTTATTCCATGTTGACAAAGAGCATAAGGCAGCGGGCAGGTATCACTTCAGTGCCCTTGTTATGACAAGCGGTAATCTTTCAGAGGAGCCGATAGTTGTGGATAACGATGATGCATTATCAAGGCTTTCCGGCATAGCCGACGCATTTCTTTTTCACAACAGGGATATTTTTATGAGGGTAGATGATTCAGTAGTTAAGATTCATAACTCAAAGACCATTTTTGTACGCCGTTCAAGAGGCTATGTGCCTGAAGCAATCAGCCTTAAAGAAGAGGGTCATGATGTGCTGGGCTGCGGCGCAGAAATTAAGAATACATTTGCTATCACAAAGGGCGACTCTGCTATCGTTAGCCAGCATATCGGAGATATGGAAAATTATGAGACTCTGCAGTTTTTTGAAGAAAGTCTTAACAATATGAAACAGGTTTACAGGGCAAATCCTGCTGCTGTTGCTTATGACCTGCATCCAAACTATTTATCCACACAGTGGGCTTTGAGGCACAGCAAGGAGTCGGATGTCAAAAGTTACGGCATTCAGCATCACTACGCACATATTGCATCTGTGATGGCTGAAAATGGGCTGAATAATAAGGTTATCGGAGTTGCCTTTGACGGAACAGGCTACGGCACCGACGGCAATCTGTGGGGCAGCGAGTTTCTCATATGTGATATTGACGGATTTGAGAGAGCAGCAAGATTTAAATATATTCCGCTGCCCGGCGGTGAAATGGCTATAAAGGAATGCTGGAGGACAGCGATAAGTTATGTTGCAGATTCTTTACACACAGCGCATAACCCGAAACTTATTTGGGACTCTCTTGATTTAATAGGTTTTGTCGGGAAATACGGTAGGGGCAGGATCGAAAATATTTTAAAACTCATTGAAAACAGACAATTTTCTCCGCTTTCGTCAGGTGCGGGCAGGCTTTTTGATGCAGTATCAGCCATTGCAGGCATATGCGATGTTAATACTTATGAGGGCGAAGCAGCCATAGCCCTTGAAAGCATGTTATACGACGGCAGGGGATTTGAAAAGGCAGATGCATATCCTTTTGAAATTTTAGAAGGTGAGCCGATTATAGTGGATTTTTCGACTGCGATTTTGCAGTTAATCGAAGATATCAAGAGAAAAGAGAATAGCAGCTTGATTTCGCACCGGTTTCACAATACAATTATAAGTATAATAAATAAGGTTATAAGCGTTATAAAAAACAGATACGGAATAAACGAGGTCGCATTAAGCGGCGGCGTCTTTCAAAATGCGTATATACTTGAAGGAACGCAGAATCAGCTTGAATCCTCTGGACTGAGAGTATATATCAATGAAAATGTACCGTGCAATGACGCTTGTATATCCCTTGGTCAGGCATATATTCTAAGGGAAAGATTAAAAAAATCTTGATAATTTCTTATTACTTACACACTATCCGCTATACACTAAATTATTTATGGTTATAGTACTATAAAAAAGTCTTGACAAGAATATTGTTTTATTCTAAACTTTTGTAATTTTCAAAAACTCATAAACGGGAGGTATTATATGGGAAGAGACAGTTTTTATGAAAGTCTCATTCGACGAGGGGTTTCGCGCAGGGACTTTTTGAAGTTCTGCACAGCCACTGCAGCAACCCTGGGTTTATCTTCTTCATTTGTTCCCAAGATAGCAGAAGCCCTCGAGAAGAAGCAGAGACCATCTGTTGTATGGATTCACCTTTCTGAATGTACAGGCGACTCTGAATCTGTATTAAGGGCGACAAAGCCAACTATTGGTCAGATTGTGCTGGACGTTATTTCTCTCGATTATCATGAAACAATAATGGCTCCATCCGGTCACGCAGCAGAAAAATCACTCAAAGACGTAGTAAAGAATCTAAAAGGTAAATATATTGCGGTTTTTGAAGGTGCAGTTCCTCTGAAAGATGGCGGTATTTACTGCTGCGTCGGCGGCAGATCAGCTATTGACATTGCCAAAGAAGTTGCAGGAAATGCCATGGCAAATATTGCTGTCGGCAACTGCGCATGTTTTGGCGGTCTTCCTGCAGCCAGCCCTAACCCGACAGGAGCAGTTGGAATAAGGGAAGCAGTCGGAGGTACAGTAGTTAATATTCCAGGCTGCCCCATGAATGTTGAGAACTTTACTGCAACGATAGTTCATTTCCTTACATTCGGTTCACTGCCTGCCCTTGACAGCCTCGGGCGTCCGCTTTTTGCATTTGGCAAACTGATACACAACAACTGCGAAAGACGTCCGCATTTCGATGCTGGACAGTTTGTCAGGAAATGGGGCGATGAAGGACACAGGATCGGCTGGTGTCTTTATGAGATGGGTTGTAAGGGTCCAATGGCTTACCATAATTGCCCGACAATTAGATGGAATGAAGGCGTAAGCTGGCCGGTACAGGCAGGGCATCCATGTATTGCTTGTGCTACACCGAATAACTGGGATGCTGCATATCCATTTTACAGAAGGCTTGAGGGTATACCTGGCGTCGGCGTTCAGTCAAGCGCTGACAAGATTGGCCTTGGTATAGCAGTAGCTGCTGCAGCAGGCGTTGCAGCACATGCAGCCATAAGAGCAGCATCTAAGGGCAAATCAGATAGCGGTAAAGAATAAAATATAAGAAAGGGAGGATGAAGCATGGCAAAGATAGTAGTTGATCCCATGACAAGAATAGAAGGTCACATGAGAATCGAAGCCCAGGTTGAAGGCGGAAAGATAGTAGACGCCTGGGTATCGGGTACCATGTTTAGAGGCCTTGAATTAATATTGAAAGACAGGGACCCGAGGGATGTCTGGACATTCCTGTCCCGTATATGAGGGGTCTGAACGACGGTTCACTCCACCAGCTCCGTGAGGGCTGTAGAAAACGCTTTAGGCATAGTAATTCCTGACAATGCAAGGATTATAAGAAACATTATTAATGCTATCCAGTATGTTCAGGACCACGTTATTCATTTTTATCACCTGCACGCACTTGACTGGGTAGATATTGTAAGCGCCCTGAAGGCGGATCCTGCCAAAACAGCGGCTCTTGCCTCATCCATATCAGACTGGCCGAACAATGCTTCCGCAAGCTATTTCAAGGCTATTGCAGGAAAACTGAAGGCATTTGCAGAGAGCGGACAGCTTGGTATTTTCGCAAATGGATACTGGGGACACAAAGCTTACAAGCTCCCGCCAGAGGCAAATCTTATGGCAGTTGCCCATTATCTTGAGGCACTTGACTGGCAGAGAGATGTCATAAAGATTCAGGCTCTCCTCGGTGCAAAGAACCCGCATCCGCAGACATACCTTGTTGGCGGCATGTCCATGCCTATTGACCCCAACAGCCAGAATGCCATCAATGCCGGCAGCATTGCAATGATGCTTGGCCTTGCACAAAAGGCAAAGGAATTTGTAGAAAAAGTATACATTCCTGACCTCCTTGCAATTGCATCCTTCTATAAGGATTGGGCTGCAATTGGCGGCGGTGTAGGCAATTACCTCTCATACGGTGAATTCCAGCTTGACGGCGAAAGCAACACCGACAAATGCTGGCTGCCGAGAGGATATATAAAGAAAAAAGATTTAAGCAAGGTTATAGCTGTTGACCACAAAAAGATGACAGAAGAGGTATCACGCTCCTGGTACAAATACAGTGCCGGAGATGACAAGCCATTGCATCCGTGGGACGGCGAAACCAATGTGAATTATACAGGTCCCAAGCCTCCATATGAGCACCTCGATACAGCGAAGAAGTATACTTTTGTTAAGGCAATAAGATACGACGGCGCTCCTGTTGAGGTTGGTCCTCTTGCCAGAATGCTTGTTGCTTATGCAGCAGGACACAAGAGGGTGAAAGAGGTCGTAGGTCTTGTGCTCAGCAAACTGGGCGTGGGTCCTGAGGCATTATTCTCAACCCTCGGCCGTACCGCTGCAAGAGGTATCGAGACATTGATTACCGCAGAGAAACTGCCTGAATTCATAGGCGAGCTTGCTGCGAACATAAAGAAAGGTGACCTGCGCATCGCCAATACAGATAAATGGGATCCGTCTACATGGCCTAAGGAGGCTAAAGGGTACGGCTATCATGAAGCCCCGCGCGGTGCTCTGTGCCACTGGATTGTAATCAGGGACGGGAAAGTTGCAAATTATCAATGTGTAGTTCCTGGAGGAATCAATGCTTCTCCAAGGGATGCTAAAGGTCAGAGAGGGCCGGATGAAGAGGCATTAATCGGGACTCCGATAGCAGACCCCACTAAGCCGATTGAGATACAGAGGACCATTCATTCATTTGACCCGTGTATGGCATGCGGCATACACGTAGTAGATGCAAACGGGAATGAGATCGTTAGCGTGAAAGTGCGATAGGGAGGCGA
>PNNP01000044.1 GCA_013824325.1 Thermodesulfovibrio sp.
TAAGATTAATGAAAGAGAAGAAAATAAGGCATATTCCCGTTGTAAAGGGCGATGAAGTAAAGGGAATAATATCAGACAGGGATATAAAGGAGTACTCTCCTTCCAAAGCTACAACGCTTGATGTATATGAGCTGCATTACCTGCTTGACAAGGCGAAGATTAAAGATGTTATGAAAACCAAAGTTATTACAACTTCTCCCGATACCCCTGTTGAAGAGGCTGCAATGATAATGCATGATAGAAACATTGGATGCCTGCCGGTTGTTGATAACAACAAGCTTGTAGGAATAATAACCGATAAAGATATATACCGTGTTTTGGTTGATATAACAGGGATAAGAAGAGGCGGACACAGAATATATTTAACTATTGAAGACGTGCCGGGTTCAATTAGAGATGTTGCTGACATAATCAGGAAACACGGTTTCGGCTTGCAGAGCATTTTGACATCATACGAGGGTGTGCAGGAGGGATTCAGAAAGATTGTAATAAGGACAAAAAGCAAATGGGTTGGTGATTTTGAAGCCCTTGCGAAAGAACTTAAAGAAAGGTATAAAGAAGTAAGTATAAAGAAGTAAGTATAAAGAAGGGCTGATAATAAAGTGGAAATTGTTGAAATCCATCCTCGATAAATTTTATAAAGAATATGATTTTAAAAATAGAATTGTTCGTGACCCGATAGAATTCCCTCACAAATATAAAAAGCGTGACGATATTGAAACAGCCGGATTTATCGCATCCTGCTTTGCTTACGGCAGGGTGGACTTATTCAAGCCTGTAGTTAATGCACTCCTTTCTAAAATGGGTAAAAGCCCCTATGATTTTCTTTTAAGTTTTAATCTCAGTAAACACCGAAGTCTGTTTTCAGGAGTAAAGTATAGATTTAACAAGAGTGATGATATAATCGCCCTCTTTTATGCTTTACATAAAATACTCAAAAAATTCGGCAGTATTGAATCTGTTTTTAAATTGCATTACAGGCATGAAGATTCTAATACAGGAAATGGTCTGGCAGAGCTGGTCAAAACCATTCTGAACACAAATATTTCACCGGTTTACAGAAAAGACATCAAGCCGTATGGTTTCATTCAATTTTTCCCTTCTCCTGAAAAAGGCAGCGCATGCAAACGGATGAACCTATTCTTAAGATGGATGATAAGAGACAGGGATATTGATTTTGGAATCTGGCATGGTATTCCGAAGAATAAGCTTGTGATTCCTCTGGATACGCATATTGCGAGGATAGGCAGGTGCCTCGGTTTTACAAAAAGGGCATCTCAGGACTGGAAGATGGCTGTTGAGATAACAGAGGCACTGAAGCGGTTCGATTCAGAAGACCCCCTGAAATATGACTTTGCATTGTGTCATCAGGGCATATCAAAGGTCTGCAGCAAAATTCATTGTAAGAACTGCAGCCTGTTTCTTAAAAGGTCTGCAGAAGAAGACTGTAATCTGTTCTTATAGCATATCTTAAATCATGTGCTGTAATACTTTCGGGTCAAAAGGATTATTATTCCAGCAAGAATAAGTGATATTGCTAAAACACCTACAGCAATGAATACATTGTTCAGAAGGGCAGGCTTTACCACTAAAATCAATCCGAGTAAAAACATCATCAACCCTGAGATGAGTTTCAATATCCGCCCCTGCCATTCTGTAAGCTTCTTTGTTCCCAGTGTTATCGTAAAGATTAACACTATAACTATCAAAGGTATGACATAAACAATGTTATACAGAATTAAATAGAGATAGTATTGCAGCGTTGAAAGATTATTTAATGTCAGAACCCTTGTAAATACCATCGGAAAACCTGCTGTGCAGAGCAGCTCGTAAGTGTTTGCAGCCACTGCCAGAACTATTGTCCCTGTTATCATGGATGCTGATGACGGTGATTTCAACAGATTTCTCATCCTCTCAAAAAGTTTCGGCTTTGCTCTTTCAGGGATAGACAGGGAAATTCCCTTCTGGAAAAAGAAGAAGTCTTTAATATTTATTGCAGCGATTATTAAGGCAATTGCTCCGGCAATCCTTGTTATTATTACAAGATGACCGAGAAGCAGAAAGAGGTTCAGCCATGCAGCCATGAATAAAAAGTAAATAAACCCGGAAAAAAAGACGAATACCCCGCCTATTAACAACATTCTTTTTCTTGAATGCGCATGGATTAACAGGCTTAAAAGAAAGAAGAGGACAAAAAAAGCACAGGGATTAAAGCTGTCCAGCCCTGCAATGATTATTGTAAAGACAGGCAGTGAAATTTTAGAGACGTTAATTTTTCCAAAAAACGGGAGCGTAATGGTTGTCTGCTCTTTTCGCTGTTCAGGCGGTATGGTTTTTTCAATGGGATCAATGCATCCGCGCTGGAGGCAGTTTTGAAGCTTATCTTCAATCTCTCTGGCAATCTCTTTTGTAAAACCGACAAAAATCTCGTTGCCGATAAACGTGGTCGGTACGCCTGAAGGTTTAGTCCCGTATGCATTTATTATCTGTATAAAAAGTTTTGCATTTTCCCGGTTGTACCATACCTCATATTCTTTGACTTCGATTTTTGGATATTTCTTTTTCAGTTCCTCAAGAAACCTTTTTTCATTTTCACAGTGCGGACAGCCGTCGCCCCAGAAAAAATATATTGTTACCTTATCAAATTTTTCAAAAATATCTTCCTGTGCGTTTGCATTATAACCGAGAGGTAGAAATAACAGTAATGTTAAGGCGGAAAAGATTAAAAATATTTTAACAGATTTCATTTTCTGAACTCTCTGCCTTTCCACAGCATATATATAGCGGGGTAGATTATCAACTCAAGGATTGCCGATGTGATGACACCTCCTACCATCGGCGCTGCAATACGTTTCATCACATCTGCTCCTGTTCCATGGCTGAACATAATAGGCACAAGACCTGCAAGAATAACACTGACAGTCATTATTTTAGGACGTATTCTTTTAACTGCTCCGAACATAATAGCTTCCTTAAGGTCGTTAAGATTATTTAATTTCCCGTCGTCCTTCCATTTTTTATATGCAAGGTCAAGATACAGCAGCATTACAACGCCTGTCTCGGCATCAAGCCCTGCAAGGGCGATTATGCCAACCCATACCGCAATGCTCATATTGTAATTAAGCAAATAAAGAAGCCAGAATGAGCCCACAAGTGAAAACGGGACAGCGAGGAGAACAATCATTGTTTTTGTAACAGATTTGGTGTTGAAATATATCAGCACGAATATAATCAGTACTGTAAGGGGTATGACCAGTTTCAATCTTTCGTGTGTTTTCACAAGGTGTTCGTATTCACCGCTCCACTGGAGACGGTAACCTTCAGGGATTTTCAATGAAGCCACTTTGCTTTTCGCTTCTTCAACATAACCTCCGACATCCCTGCCTGAAAAATCTACATAGACGTATGAAGCAAGAAGTCCTTCCTCGCTTTTTATGACTGTTGGACCCTTAACTATTTTTATATCGGTCAACTCACCGAGCGGTACCTGTATAACACCTCCGGATGTGAATGAGGAAACAGGATTTGAGGACATGCCGCCTGATGGTCTGGTATTGCCCGTCATTACAGGCACAGGTATACGCTTGAGGTTATCAATATCGTTTCTTAATTCTCTTGAATATCTTACATTCACAGGATAGCGTTCTCTGCCTTCAATTGTGGTGGTCAGGTTCATACCCCCGATGGCTGACTGTATAACCTCCTGCACATCATCAACCGACAAACCGTAACGTGCAGCTTCTTCACGTTTAACCGTGAAGTCCAGAAAATAACCTGTGGTTACCCTTTCCGAATACACGCTTCTTGTACCGGGAACGTCTTTGATGGCTTTTTCGATTTCCAGACCTATTTTTTCTATCCCGTCGAGATTGGGTCCCATAACCTTGACTCCAACAGGCGTCCTTATACCGGTTGAGAGCATGTCAATGCGCGCTTTTATGGGCATGGTAAAGGAATTAGCAACTCCAGGAATTGACAGTGCATCGTTTAATTCGTCTTTAAGTTTTTCAACAGTCATTCCCGGGCGCCATTGTGATTCCGGCTTGAGATTAATAACAGTCTCAAACATCTCGAGCGGCGCCGGGTCCGTTGCTGTTTCGGCACGGCCTGCCTTTCCAAAAACCTGCGATACTTCGGGAACCTGTTTTATCAGTTTGTCCTGCATATTAAGTAATCTTGAAACTTCTGAAACAGACGCTGCAGGGACGGTCACAGGCATGTAGAAGAGTGTCCCTTCATATAAAGGCGGCATGAACTCGGAGCCGAGCTTGATAAAAGGATAGGCGGTCAGCGCCATGACTATTACTGCAATGATAATGACAATCTTTCTGAATTTAATGGCAAGTCTGGCAACCGGCTCATATATTTTATGCAGGATTATACTTATCGGATTTTTCTCCTCGGGTCTGATCCTGCCTCTGATAAATAATGTCATGAGTACAGGTGTAAGGGTTACAGCCAGAAAGGAGGCAAATAACATGGCAAAGGTTTTTGTGTATGCCAACGGCTTGAAGAGCCTTCCGGCCTGCGCCTGAAGGGTGAACACAGGAAGAAATCCGACGGTTATCACAAGGAGTGAAAAGAACAGGGTGGGACCTACTTCTTTTGCTGCATCAATGATGACATTTACCCTGTTTCCCTGTCTGCCGTGAGATTCCCACTCTTCCAGTTTTTTATGTGCATTTTCCACCATTATTATCGAAGCATCCACCATCGCACCGATTGCGATGGCAATGCCGCTCAAGCTCATTATATTTGAGGTCACGTTCAGGTAAAACATACATATGAAGGACATAATTATTGCAACAGGAAGCGTAAGGATAACTACAAGGGCACTGGGAAGATGGAATAGAAAGGCTATACAGACAACACTTACAGCTATAGAAAGTTTTAAAATTTCTTCTTTAAGGGTGTCTATGGAGCGGTTTATCAGGTCAGCCCTGTCATAGGTCGTGATTATCTTCACCCCTGTTGGAAGGCTCGGCTCGATATCGTTTTTTATCTTTTCTTTAACCCTTTCTATTACATTAAGGACATTTTCTCCGAATCTTACAACAACAATGCCTCCAGCAACCTCACCCTTGCCGTCGAGTTCAGCAATCCCTCTCCTTCTTTCAGGTCCAAGCTGTATATTTGCTATGTCTTTTAAAAAAATGGGTGTTCCGGCTCCATTTGTGCCTACAGAGATATTTTCGAGTTCTTTCAGGTCTTTAATGTAACCTCTTCCCCTGACCATATACTCAACGCCCGAGAATTCCAAAACTCCCCCTTCTACATCTCTGTTACTTTTCCTGATTGCCTCCATCACTTTTGTTATGGGAAGGTTATACGCCAGAAGCCTGTTTGGCTCTATTGTTACCTGATACTGTTTAACAAAACCGCCGATGCTTGCAACCTGAGAAACGCCGGGGACGCTTTCTATGGCAAGCTTTAAGTTATAGTCCTGAATGGAGCGAAGCCTTGCAAGGTCATTCCGGCCTGTCTCATCAACCACGGCATAAGAGAATCCCCAGCCGACACTCGTTGCATCCGGACCGAGGACAGGGTTGACATCAGCGGGAAGTTTATTTTTTACTGACTGAATATATTCCAGCACCCTGCTCCGTGCCCAGTAGATATTTGTTCCTTCTTCGAATATGACGTAGATAAACGAGCTTCCGAGATATGAGAAACCGCGGACAACCTGAACTTTCGGTGCAGCGAGGAGAGTTGATGATATGGGATAAGTAATCTGGTCTTCTATAAGGTCAGGGCTTCTTCCGGGCCATTCGGTGTAGATTATTACCTGTGTATCGCTCAAATCGGGTATTGCATCGAGTGGTGTCTTTTTTAACGCCCAGTATCCCCATAAACAAAGGAATATCACGAGCAAAAAAACAATAAATTTGTTGCGTGCGCTGTATTCTATTATTCCGGGAATCATCAGTGTTTGTGAAGAGGTGTTACGCCTTTCAGTTGTGCCTCGGAATCAATAAGGAAATTTGCTGAAGATGCAACTTTCTCTCCGGGTTTAAGTCCTTTTAAAATCTCGATTAATTCTTCAGCCCTGAGTCCTGTCAAAACCTCCCGCGGCTCAAAATAACCATCTCCTTTATCCACATAGACTATCTTTCTTGTGCCTGTATCAATCACGGCTTCTCTGGGCACGGCAAGCCTCTTGCCGAGATCAATCTTTATTTCAACATTCGTAAACATCTGCGGTCTAAGCTGACCTCCAGGATTGGGTATCGAGAATCTAACTTTAGCTGTTCTCGTCTCACCTGAAAGAGTCGGGTAAACATACTCAATCTTTGCAGAGAATTCCTTAGCCGGGAAATAACTCAGGCTGATAACCGCCTGTTGCCCCGTGCTGATTAAAGACAATTCATACTCATATATGTCGGAAATTACCCAGACCGAAGATAAATCTGCGACATCAAAAAGCTTTTCGCCGGGCATAATGCGCATCCCCTGCAGAGCTGTTTTTTGTACTACATAGCCGTTGACCGGACTGTATATTGTCAGGGTTCTGACGGGTTTTCCCGATTCCTCTATTTTTTGAATCTGTGCGTCCGATATATCCCAGAATCTCAACCTCTGTTTTGCAGCCTCAATAATTGTTTCAGCATCCTTTGAAAGCATTTTTTCAATTTCCGATTTTGAATTTCCGATTTCGGACTTTGACCTCCACTTAATAAGATTTAAGAGTTCCTGCTGCGCTGCAATAAGGTCGGGGCTGTAAATCTCAACAAGGGGCTCTCCTTTTTTAACATACCTTCCTGTATAGTCCACATAGAGCTTTTCTATCCAGCCCTCAATTTTGGTATTGACGGTAGCGAGTTTTGTTTCATCATATTCAATACGTCCAACTGTCCTGATAATTTTTTTAAGATGCTTTGCGGATACTTCGGCTGTTCTTACGCCAATTAACTGCTGCTTTTCTGGTGAAATTTCGACTGTCGGCGCTTCTTTTTGCTCCTCCGATACTTCTATTTTCCCTTGCGGCTGCGCCCTATCAGCAGTATGTCCCTCGTGTTCAGCAGCAGGTTGTGGCTTTACGGATGATTCCTGCCCGGATTTTTCGCCGGAGGTCTTTTGCGTCATTCCCGGACCTGTTTGCAGAAAATAAAAGCTAAGCCCTGATATTAAAATCAATGCTGAAATAATTATCAGATTCTTTTTCTTCATTTTTCGCTAACCCTCATCCCTGTTATTGCTTCGAGTCTTGCTATCGCCTTTTCCCTTTCCACAAACTGTCCCCAGCATAGAATTTCAAGATCAATAAGTGATTTAAGTTTTGCTATAACAGTTAGAGCCTCGACCTTGCCTGTTACAAATCCGGCAAAGGCTAATTCAATATCCTGATATGTCTTGGGTATCAATCCGTTCTTATATAATTCCATGAGCCTTTCTGCTGTTTTAAGCATAGAGTAATTATCCCTTACTGCCGATGATATCATTAACTTTATTGACTGAAGCTCATTCCTTGCCTCGGACAGCGAGGATACAGCCTCATAAACAGCCTGCTTCTGTTTTGTCCTGTAGAATAAGGGTATATTAATTGTAGTTGTAAGGCTCCACATGTCTTCAAAATCACCCCTTCTTTCAAAAAGGCTTGCAGCAAGGGTGAAATCTGGGTAATATTCTTTTTCAGCCATTTTGACCCTTACTTCTGCAGAGGCAACCATTTTTTCTCTAACTTTTATTTCAGGAGAATTTTCCAATGAGATTTTAAGCAGTTCATTCATATTGCGATTGTAAACAACAGGGATAGGGGTTTCCGGCCTGCCAAGAAGGGAGTTAACATCCCTGCCGACGGCAGTATTGAGCATCGCCTCTATAGACTGTATTTTCTGTTTCAGCATTTCTTCCTTTTCAATGAGCATATACTTTTCTGTTTGAGCCATCAGCACCTCTTGCTGGGAACCTTTACCTGATTGATACCGCGCAATGGCTGCGTCTTCAACCCTTGAAAATAATAAAGCTCTTTCTTTAATAAGTTCGCTATTTTTATGGGCAAAAAAAAGGTCATAGTAAAGCTCTTTAATTCTTACTGTGATTTTAAGTTTTATGGAATTATGAGACGCTGTAAGACTTTCGGCATCTTTAGAAGTCATTTCGCCTTTTAACGACAGCTTTCCAGGAAACGGGAACATCTGAGATGCAGAGAACATCCATTGTGCGTCAGACGATTTGCCATAGTTATATTTCTTCAGCCCTTCATTCTGATAACCGAACATAAACATAGGGTCCGGAAGGCTTTCAGCCTGTGGTATTTTATATCTTGAGGCAGATGCCCTCGCTTCTGATGCACGAATTTCAGGGTTGTTTTTCAATGCCTCGTCTATAAGAGCTTGCAAATTAAGGTCCCCAGCGAAAACAGAAACTGTATTCAGCAAAAAAAATGCGGTGAGCAGAATAATGGATACAGGATATGGGATACAAAATACAGTGCATGACGGCAATCTTCTGTGCCTGAATCCCGAATCCTGTATCTTAAATCCTGTTTTTTTACCTTGCGTCCACATTGAATTTTGCAGTCGTTGTTTTGCCGCTGCGGTTTATTTTTATCGCAATATTCCAGGCGCCTGACATAGAAAGGTTCATCTTCGCCTTGTAAACATTTCCTTTCAATTCCGCATTGGTCTTGTAGTTCATTGCAGGCATCCCCGGCATTGCAGGCATGGAATAATCCACTGCCACCTTCGCATCGGTAATGTTTTTCCCGGAAGAATCTTTGATTTCCACAGTCATGATATTGTCACCGACAACAGGTGGATTTTTATCGATTTTTACAGTAACATTATATTCCCCTGCCTTCTTCTTTACCTCGTACTCTTTCGCATAAGCGATACCTATTACTAACATCAGGATTAAAGTAAATACAGCCAACCTTTTCATAACTTACCTCCTTTGATAAAATATCTCACATAGCGGTCCGGTTGTCAACAGAACAGCCCGTTTATTATAACCCACTTCCAGTTGGTAAAAAATGATAACTTTAACTATTTCGTATCCTTTATATCCTTAAGAAAAGGGAATTTGAAACGGATATTCTCGACTTCTGAAGGGTTGAACTCGCATACCACGAATTCATCAGTTTCACTGCCGAAACATATATCGTTGCCCAGCGGGTCAAAGATATGTGATGCACCAGAATAGCTAATGCCGTTGCCATCAGTACCGGTGCGGTTTACCCCGATTGCAAAACATTGATTTTCAATTGCACGTGCTTTGAGCAAAGTCTCCCAGTGTTCTTTCCTCTCGGCAGGCCAGTTGGCAATAACAAATATCGCCTGAACATCTTCTGCTACACTTCTGAATATTTCCGGAAATCTCAAATCATAGCAGATGAATATGCTTACAGGCATGCCGTCAATTGAGAAAATAACTGTATTGTCACCGGCAATGTAATACTCATCTTCTCCTGCAGGAGAAAACAGGTGCATTTTGGTATAGGTCGCAATAAGCATGCCTTTCCTGTCATATACGACAGCCATGTTTCTGCCTTTTTCTTCCACAGGGGCTTTTATCGGGAAGCCGGCAATTAAATTGATATTGTATTTTTTTGATAACTCTGACAAAACAGAAGTGGTTTCACCGATACCTTCATCCGCAATGATGGAAAGATTCATGGAAAAGCCGGTATTAAACATTTCCGGGAAAACAATAATATCGCAATTTTGTTCAGCAGCTTTTTTTGTAAAAAACTCTGCCTTTTCGTAATTAAGTTTTCTTGATTCCCATGCAATGTTTAATTGTATTAATGCTATCTTCATTACAGTTCACTGAAGAAATTATTCAGCATATTGCGGTATTTTTACATTTCTCATAAACTCAGCGCTCCATTCAGGCACCAGCGGATTTATATACATACCCGAGCCGAGCTCAAATCCTGAAGCCATCGCCACACGCGGGACTATGCTGAGATACCAGTGAATGAATTCCGAGTGCACCTGACTGGGCTTTCCTGACCTTAGTACATAATTGAAATCAGGATGTTCCAGACCATAGTTTAATTTTGACATCGTTGATTTGAGGTGTACTGCAAGGTCCCATATTTCTTCTGACCTTATGTCCGCAATGGAACCGGAATGTCTCTTGGGAAATATCCATATATGAAATGCAGACAGTGCAGCATAGGGGACAAATGATACAAAGTGTTCGGTATTAAGCAGAATCCTTGCACCGTCATGTATTTCATCTTCAATCGTGTTGCATGCCAGACATTCCCCTGTATCATCAAAATATCTCATAAAGTTTTCAATCCTGCTCCTTATCTGCAGCGGCGTTATTGGTGTTCCGACTATCTGTGAGTGTGAATGTTCTATGGTAGTGCCTGAAGATGGACCGCTATTTTTAAATATGATTACATGCTCTATTCTCCTGTCTTTGTATATTTCGATAAAACGGTCTATGTAAGTCTGCATTACATCTTTGAGCTGTTCTACAGGTATGGTTGCTGTTGTGAGATTATGAAAAGGCGTTTCTATAATGACTTCATGTATTCCGACTCCGTTGACGCTTTTCTTCAAGCCCGTGTTTACCCTTATTCGTTCCCCCTCTTTTGTGAGCACTGCAAATCTATTAGGGACAACCCTTATTCTCCAGCCATTCCCGTCACCGATTCTGTAAGTTTCGTCAGGTGTTTTGGCTTCATTCCCTGGGCAGAAAGGACATGATTCCAGAAATTCAGGATGCTTTTTCCTTTCCTTTGTTATTACAAAATCTTCAGGCTTTTTCCCTTTTTCCTTTGCAATAATCACCCATTCCCTTGTAATTAAGTTTAGTCTGAGCTCAGGCATTTCACACCTCCTCAACAACTCTTTAAGAGTGCCTTCCTTAATATTATCACATTACTGACCTGAGTTTTAAAATTTTCTCTGTTTCCTTTATAGCATCCTCCCTTGAATACAGCTTACCTTCTAAAGTCATTGACTCTATGGTGTCAAGAATCTCTTTAAACAGAGGAGAAGGTTTTAAATGAAATTCTCGTATCAGGTCATCGCCTGTTATAAGAGGCATAATACTCATTCTTGGAATAATTTCATCATGGTAAATTTTGAGAAGTTCTCTGCAGGATGACAGAACTTGATGCTCTTTTAACTGGCAGATAAGCCCCATGGCTATGTTAAATATCATCAGTGGATATAAATTATCCATGAATTCACGTATCAGTTTGATTAAGGTGATTTTATCAGTGTTGTCAAGCATCTTTATATGATGATGGTTTGCCAGAATATTATGGATGAATTCTATTTCTTTATTGGACATTTTCAATCTCACTGCAATTTTTTCTGCCATGTCGTCAGTTGAAAAAAGAACGGAGAGTTTCAGGCATATAATCCTGTGGCTGTCTGCAAAATAATTCGAGATATAGCCGGCATCTTCCGGAAAATAAAGCAGAAGATTATTTAAGATATGCTCGACATATTCATAAGATTGAAGTATGCTGTTTAATATTTCAGATGATATGCTGCTTATCTCAGGGAATATTTGAATCAGCAAGTTGTTTTCATGCATTGATTTGATTGTTTCATATGAAGATTTGGCTTTAAGTATGTGTTTCAATTCTTCTGTGATTCGTTCTACTGCAACAGATTTTATAAGCGGTGCAAGATTTTTTACAGCAAATAATGTCTGATTTTCTATTTTAAAATCCAGACTTGTAGCAAAACGGAATACTCTGAGCAGTCTCAAGGGGTCTTTTATAAGGTTCTCCTCTGATACCATTCTGATAATCCCATGTTTTAAATCATCCCTGCCGTTAAAAGGGTCAATGATTTCGGGTAGATGAGTAAATGAGTGAATGAGTGAATAGGTGAATGGGTGGAGCGGCATTGCCATGGCGTTTGCTGTTATATCACGGTCAGCAAGGTCATCATAAATTGTGCTGCCCCTCATTCTGCAAATGTCAATAAACTGATTATCCTTTACAACCCGTGCAATTTCGAAATCCTCATCCAAAAGCACAAATGAACCATCAATATCTTTTGCAAACCTTCTGGCAATCTTCAAAGCATCGCCCATTATTGCTATATCCATATCCTTTATTTCTTTATTCATCAGGATATCCCTTACCGCACCGCCCACAATAAAGGCATTGTCGGTGATACCGGCTTTACGAGCAAAGTCAGTGAATAGCGTTAAAATTGTGTTCATCTTATCTTCTTGAATCTATAAGAAATGTTACAGGTCCCTCATTGACAAGGTTTATCTTCATGTATGCACCGAATTGACCCGTAGAAACGGAAATGCCTGAATCCCAGAGTTTCTGAATAAATATTTTATAAAGCTCCTCTGCCTTATCAGGTGATTCAGCATTGTCAAAGGACGGACGATTGCCCTTTTTGCAATCAGCAGAGAGTGTGAATTGAGAAATAACAAGGATGCTCCCGTTAATATTTTTTATAGAGAGATTCATCTTTCCATTCTGGTCTTCAAATATCCTGAGGTTTATTGTTTTATTTACAAGATACTCTACATCCTTTGCCCCGTCGCCCTTTTCAATACTTAGAAAAAGCAATATGCCTTTCCCGATATTGCCTACGATATTATTGTCTATTTTTACTGATGCTGAGGGAACCCTTTGAATTAGTGCTTTCATGAAAGAAATTATAACTGATAAGTGAGCTTAATTGTTATTTGTTTAACATTTTCTCAACATCCTCTGCAGGCAGCGGTCTGCTGCGGTAGAAACCCTGCATGATGTCACACCTCAGAATACGTAAGATTTTCCACTGTTCTTCAGTTTCAACGCCTTCAGCAATTGTTTTTATGCCCAGACCATGTGCCATTGATATGATAGCTGTTACAATTGAGGCACTGTCCGGGTCTGTTGCTATGTCCCTTATAAATGATATATCTATTTTCAGATTATCAACCGGAAATCTCTTCAGATAACTCAAAGATGAATAGCCGGTACCAAAATCATCTATGGATACAGAGATTCCTATTTTCTTAAGCTTTTCAAGAACTGATTTTGTAAATTCAATATCCTGCATAAAGGCGCTTTCAGTTATCTCAAATGTGATAAACTTCGGATTAATTCCTGATTCCTTGATATGCCTCTCTAAAACATCTTCAAGATCCCTCTGACTAAATTGAACAGGAGATAGATTTACTGAGACAGGCACTACCGAATATCCTTTATTCTGCCAATCTTTTATTTGACTGCATACTGTTTTTAAAATCCATTCGCCAACATCTATAATCATTCCTGTTTCTTCAAGTGGAGGGATAAATCTTGACGGAGGCAGTAATCCGAGTGCAGGACTGTTCCATCTTAAAAGGGCTTCCATACCTGTTATTTCTCCAGTATTGATGTCAAAATATGGCTGATAGTAAATTATAAACTCCCCGTTTTTAAGGGCATCGAACAGATTTTTTTCCATAAGGAGAAATTCTGATGCCCTTACATTCATATCCGACGTATAAAACTGATAGTTGTTCATTTGCATGCCTCTCACTTTTGTCAGAGCTATCTCTGCATTTTTGACAAGGGTGGGGCTGTCTTTTGCATCAGCGGGATAAATTGAGATTCCGATGCAAGCAGTTATTATCAGGTCCTCTCTGACAATCTTTATTGGCTGACGGATGTTCTTCATGATATTTTTCAGAATCAGAACAATATCAGAAGATTGAGCGATATCTATAAGTGAAATTCCAAATTCATCACTTCCAAGGCGTGCAACAGTATCTCCTTCACGGACAGAGTTAGAGAGTCTTTTGCCGACTTCTTTCAATACCTCATCGCCGACATCTGCACCGAATGTATCGTTTATGAAGGTAAACCTGTCAATATCAACGAGTAATACTGCAATCAGTTTTTTGTTATACTCAGCCCTTGCTACTGCCTGCTTTACCCTGTCATTAAAGAGGCTTCTATTGGGCAGGTTAGTGAGGGTATCGTAATATGCAAGATAGTTGATTTTCTCTTCCATGAGCTTTTGCTGGGTCATGTCCTTTGCTGTTGAAACAAAATGTGTTATTTCACCTTTTTTGTTTTTAAGCGGTGTTATGGTGTGGTAAATTTCAAAAAGCTCACCATTCTTTTTTCTATTTGTGATTATTATACGGTAAGGAAGCCCTGAAAGTATGGTGTCCCACATCTTTTTATAGAACTGCTCATCGTGTTTGCCTGACTTGAATATTCTGGGATTTTGACCTATTAGTTCATCCCTTTTATATCCTGTTATTTCTTCAACAGCTTTATTTGCATACTCTATATTTCCTTTTGAATCGGTTATAACAACCCAATCTGAAGCTTGCTCAATAGCCATTGAGAGTTTTGTCATCTCTTTTTCTGACAACTTGCGCTGTTGGTCTATTCTGTGTGCTTCTATGATATTTGCACAGGTAATAAGAAACGGCTGCAAAAACTCTATCAAGTCTTCATCATAGCCATTTGGACGGTTTGCAATACCAACCGTACCTATTAACTTTCCGCTCTTATAAAGAGGCATTCCCAGAAACGCATTAAGCGGAGGATGTCCTTCCGGAAGCCCTCCTCTGCGAGGGTCTGTAGATGGGTTGTTAGAAATAACCGGTTTGCCGGTTATCAACACTGCGCCGATAAGGTTTTTAAGATTGTGTAATTCCATGCCCTGAGAAGCAAATTTCTCATAAAGCTTCCGGGTTTCCTCATTCCACGCGATATTTGTGATGGCATTAGTTTTCACATATGGTTTGCCTTCAGAACTATACAGAACCTCTCCAATATAGCCATATTCGCTTTGCGTTAGAGTGATGAGTTGATTCAGCAGCTCATCAAATAAAACATGTGTATCAATATTTGCAATAAACTGGGATTGTGCATGACTCAGTGCTTTCAGAAGACTGCTATTTTTCTGTAACGCCTCCTCCGCTATAAGCTGTTTCTTTGTCTTGTATTCGTCCTTCAATGTATTCTCCTAAAAACTTTGAAAGTTTAAATAGGGGATGGTTTCTTGTCTTTTAGAAAATGCAATCATGCATTTCAAATATATTTTATTCTATCAAATTATAACATTTGTAGTCATTGAATCGTGACATATCCCAATCTTTTTGTTTTCAATACGCTTGTCTTGACAAACATTTATTTTGTCTGCTAATGTAGAACCCAGAATATTAGAGCCATGAAGGCTTAAACGAGACCAGCAGGTCTAAGAAAGCCTTTGTGGCTTTTTTATTC
>PNNP01000045.1 GCA_013824325.1 Thermodesulfovibrio sp.
GCATCATTCACAAATATGTATCAGGATATTTATTAGAGAAAAAGAGGGCTTAAAAAGACATTGGTGTCAAGGAATACCCTATATTTCATCCTCAACAGCCTCAATATCTTTCTTCAACTGCGCCGGGGTAACCTTCCTTCTTTTATGTCTAATGATTCTGTTCCATAGTGTATTTGGACTGAAAATTCCAAGGTCTAAAGCATACTTGATAATCGCAGCCCTTGCTGCTTCATTTTTGCTCTGGAAAAGTCCTGCTTCAACCATTTTCCCCAATATATCTTTTTCCGCTCTCTCTAATTTAACAGCCATACCAGCTTTCATTTAAATCACCTCCTAAAAATCCATCTGTTTTATTTTATATCAAAATGCCCGTTTTTTCTATAACTTATTTCTGTCTCACATGTATCTGAACGTCTTCATCATTATTTTAAACTTATTGAGAATACGCTGGCAATGTTTGACCTCATACTGAATAATCATTTAAAATCAATCATGCGAGAGTGGCGGAACTGGCAGACGCGCTGGACTTAGGATCCAGTGGGCAACCATGGGGGTTCAACTCCCCCCTCTCGCACCATTTAACCAACCTTATTCATCTATCCCCTATTTATGCTGCGTATTGCACCCGTTTGAGCAGTCTGCCCTGAGTACTTATAACCACTTCCTCTATCAGAATATCCCTGCCTGAGATTTCCATTCCCTTCCTGACTATAAGAGGCAGCTTAGAGCAGCAGGGCACTTCCATATCCACAACTGTAACGCTTTTTATGCCAGCATTTTTAAAAATCTCTGCAAACTTATAAACATATTCCTGCACATTGTCAAATTTTGGACAGCCAATCATGAGCACTTTGCCTTTAAGCAGCTCGCTGTGAAAAACCGGGTATGCGAAAGCAGTACAATCTGCTGCCACAAGCAAATGCGCTCCTCTCAGAAACGGAGCTGTCGGCGGTATCAGTTTTATTTGAACAGGCCAGTGTGTAAGGGCAGATACAGTCTTTGGCTGAAAAACAGACCTGTTTGCTTCAACTGCTTTTTCGTCAAATCCCTCTGCTTCCCTTTCAATAACCCTTAAAGCACCCTGCGGGCATTCGC
Source organism: Thermodesulfovibrio sp. (assembly GCA_013824325.1). GTDB lineage: Bacteria > Nitrospirota > Thermodesulfovibrionia > Thermodesulfovibrionales > Dissulfurispiraceae > PNNP01. Next base: position 1,096 of record PNNP01000045.1, read on the forward strand.
CGAGACATGCTCCAAGACCATCACAATAAATCTCAGAAGTTAAACGCGCCTTGCCATCTACTATTTGAAGAGCTCCCTCGGCACACGATGGCACGCATTGCCCGCAGCCATTGCAAAGCTCCCCATCAATCTCAATAATCTTCCTGATATTTTTCATTTCATACCTCCGGTCTAAAATTTCTCCTGCTAAGTCTATTTTAAAGAAGGATTTTCTGTTAGTCCTTGACTTAAATCAAAAAAATAAACTTTGACTTAGATTTAAAAAACTGTTATTTAAAAGAAGGGGGAAATCTTGGGAATTATTGAACTTGTCTCTAAAATTCCGCTTTTTCACGGACTGTCAAGAGAACAGCTTGATGAAGTGGTCAATATTCTAATAGACCAGACATTCGAGCGAGGGCAGACCATTTTTTCGGAAGATGAAGAGGCATCGGGTTTTTTTGTGGTGATTACCGGACAGGTCAAGATATTCAAAGTCTCACATGAAGGCAAGGAGCAGATTCTCCATATTTTTGGACACGGTGAATCATTTGGTGAAGTGCCCGTGTTTGGAGGCGGGCGTTTTCCGGCCAATGCTGAAACACTTGCAAAAAGCCGTCTTTTTTTCTTTCCGAGAGCGGCTTTTCTGAAGCTGATAAAAAAAGACCCTTCGCTTGCAATGAATATGCTGTCAGAGCTTTCAAGGCGTCTGCGCCACTTTGCACATCTTATAGAAGAGTTATCCCTGAAAGAGGTGCCGGGAAGGCTGGCGGCATATCTCCTTTATCTAAGTGAACGTCAAGGCGGAAAGAATGAACTGGAACTGGACATTACCAAGGGACAACTGGCAAGCCTTCTGGGCACTATCCCTGAAACATTGTCAAGGATTCTCGGCAAAATAAGCAGTCAGGGACTAATCAAGATGCAGGGGCGCAAACTCAGAATACTTGGCAGGAAAGCTCTTGAAGACCTTGCTGAAAGCGGAAAACTGCTTCTCTAACAGATGCCTGTTAAAAAAAGCTAAAGTTGCAAAGCTGGTTTGGTTTTAGTAGAATTGAAATTAAAAAGGAGATTTGAATGCCAATGTTCTTTTTTAAGTCCATTCTTTCAATCATCATACTCATTCTGTCAATGATTGCTATGTTTACCATGTTTGAGATATTGGGAAGAAAAGAAAAAAGATATAATATCGAAAAACTGAAAAGCATACACAAGGCAAACGGTATCATCTATTTTTTAATCTTTGTTTTCATATCCTATTTGTGCATCGACTTTATTATAAGCACAAAGGCAGAGCTTTCAACGCGTGCAATATTTCACGGCGTCTTTGCCATGACCATAATAGTCCTTCTCATAATTAAAATTTCTTTCATAAAAATATATAGGCAGTTTTACAGTAAGGCGCAAACAATCGGGATTTTGATTGTTGTGCTTACCTTTTTGATGGTCGGGACATCCGGAGGATATTATCTGCTTATCACAAAATTCGGAACAGACAAGCCATATCATGGACCCAAAAAAGGCGTGGTGATAGTTTCAGAAATAAAAGATACAGGCACAAGTATTATTGTCAGAACAGATAAAAAATCATTACGGAGGTAATTTTATGTCATACACTGCAAAGGATTATTCAAAACTTATCGGGATGGAAGGTTTCAGTGAAGCCCTCATTAAGAACCATTTCACCCTGTATCAGGGATATGTTACCAACACCAATAAAGTGCTTGATACTTTAAACGGAATGTTGAAGGATGGCAAAACAGCAATCCCTGAATTCGCTGAACTCAAAAGGAGACTCGGATGGGAGTTTAACGGCATGAGGCTTCATGAGTATTATTTTGAAAACTTAGGCGGAAAAGGCGGAATCAACAAAAGCGGAAAGCTTGCAGCGAAACTTGCAGGAGATTTCAGCAGTTATGAATTATGGGAAAAAGACTTTAAAGCAACAGGGACAATGAGGGGAATCGGATGGGTTGTCCTTTATCAGGACATTGCAAACGGCAACCTCATTAACTTCTGGATAAACGAGCATGATGTCTCACATCCGGCAGGATGCAATCCAATCCTGATAATGGATGTTTTTGAACATGCCTTTATGCTCGATTACGGACTCAAGAGGGCTGATTATATCGAGGCATTCTTTAAAAATATAAACTGGGCAGTCGTTGAAGGCAGATTAAAGTAAAAACAAATCTGCGCAAACGAGAGTTTTTCCTTGCAGAAGACCTGCGGTGTTTCATTGGGGATTAGATTGTGACAGATATTATCGCACTTATTACAATTATGTTCTGGCCTGTCATACCGCTCTTCTGGATTCCTGTGCACTTTGCCACAAAATTTTTCAACAAACTCGGCTATCTGACTTACTTAATGCCTGTGATTGCATGGCTGCCGTTCGGACATATCATCTATCATAACAGGGCTTTCATATTGCAGTATAAACTTGCTTTGCCAGTAGTTTTAAATATTGCAGGTATAGTTTTATTAATTGCAGGGACATTGCTTCATATCTGGACAGGCCAGCTCCTCGGCATCCGCAGAATTATCGGCATACCTGAGATTACTGCTAAAACAAAAGGAGAGCTTGTGACAAAAGGTGCTTTTTCAGTGGTCAGAAACCCGATCTATTTAGCACATGCCATAATTTTTGCAGGAATTTTTCTCTTTACTGAAGCTGTAGCTGTGGGTGCTATCACCATACTGGATTTTCTAATAATTAATGCCGTTGTTATTCCTCTTGAAGAAAAAGAACTCCTGAAACGTTTTGGAGAAGATTATAAACTTTATAAAAATAAAGTTCCGGCGTTCTTTCCCCGGATTCATGCAGGGAAATACTGAAACCGGAAGGGAGTAATGGTATTTTGAGAGCAGTGGTTTTCAGCATCTTGTTATTTCTCACCATTGTATCAGGCTATCTGTATATAACCGGCTACTTTGATATGCCGGTCAAAACAGGAACGCCTGAACAGAAAATCAGCGAAACTTCTGAATTGCAGCATAGCCAGAACTTAGGACAGAGGCAGGAAAATCTTTTTGAATTGCAGGATTTGCCGACACCCCTGCTCGACTATCACGAACATAAACAGGCTGCGAAGGGAACGAGTGAAACTGAATTAAAGGCTGCAGAAAAAGTGAAAGAGGGAGATTATGACGGTGCAATCAAATACCTCAAAAAGCTTTCAGAAAGTGACAAAACTGTGCTTGCCGACATTGGAATTTTATATATCAAGCTCACTGATTATGATAATGGAATAACCTTTCTTGAAGAGGCGTTAAAACAAGAGACTTTAAAACATACAGACAACGAACTTCTTACACGAAAAGCCCTCGCCTTTGCATATTACAAAAAGGACGACCTTGATAAAAGCCTTTTAAATATAGAAAAGTGTCTTGCAATAAAAAAAGAGCCGGAGCTTCTTGCCATTCATGACAGGTTAATGAGAGAGAAAAGCACACAGCAGAGTTTCATCGGCGAAAGCACGATGCACTTTAAAGTTATGTTTGACGGCTATGAACATAGCGGTATAAGCAGAATGGTCATCGGAATACTGGAGGATGCATATAAACATGTAGGCAGTGAATTAAGCTATTTCCCATCTCAACCCGTTACCGTCATTCTTTATACAACAAAGGCTTTTCATGATACAACACAGGCTCCTGAATGGGCAGGAGGTTTATATGACGGGAAAATCCGCGTTCCTGTAAAAGGTGTAGAGGGTAATGAAGAGATATTGAAAAAAGTGCTGTTTCATGAATACACGCATGCTGTTGTGCACTCGATTACACCTGTCTGCCCTTTGTGGGTTAATGAAGGACTGGCAGAATATTTCTCTAAAAAATATCCAAAGAGAATCGGTCAGGTGGTACCGCTTAATCTTCTCGAAAGGTCATTCTCATGGCTTGGCGGAGGAAGGGTGGGAATCGCCTATTGGGAAAGTTATTCAGCGGTTTCATACCTGATAGAAAAATATAGTCCTTCAAATGTCAAGGATTTTCTTTACTCACTTGCAAAAGGTAATGATATTAATACGGCATTCTCTGATGCATTCTATACAACCTATAACGACTTTATTACAACATGGGGAAAGGGTTAACCCTAATAATTCATAAATTTTTAGCAATGTGTGAATAATCAGGGTTAATGCTGAACATGGATTACCTTTTTAAAATGTTTTAGCATGTTTTCCAAATCTCTTAAAATCTCCCCTGCCCTTTTGCTTTCAGTGTATCTGTAATGGTCTTCAATAAGCGATTTCAATCTCTGAATGTCCTGAGCATCCTCCAAATCATAGGCTGCTACATATGAATTATTGAGCTTTGTCTTGAGCTTGTCATCCTCGTCAAATATGTAGATTATCCCTCCTGTCATGCCTGCGCCCACATTGTAGCCCACCCTGCCGAGCACTACTACAGTGCCTCTCGTCATATACTCGCAGAGATGCTGACCTGTTCCTTCAACTACTGCTGTTGCACCACTGTTTCTTACTGCAAATCTTTCTCCGGCTTTCCCCGCAGCATAAAACTCACCGCCGATTGCACCGTAAAGAACAGTGTTTCCTACTATCACATGTTTATGAGATTCATTGATATCAGAGGGCGCTATGATTATTCTTCCGCCGTACATTCCTTTCCCGACATAATCATTGGCATCGCCTATTAACGTAATTGACAGACCCCTATGATTGAATGCGCCGAAGCTCTGGCCTGCTGTCCCCCTGAATGTCAATTGTATGGTGTCATCAGGCAGTCCCTCGTCCTTATATCTGAGCGCTATATGATAATTGAGCTTCAGCGGTATGCTCCTGTCAGTATTTTTGATTTCATACTCTCTTCTGACGGGTTCGGCTTTTTCAATATAAAACAGCAAATCTTTCAGAATCCTGTCGTTTATTGATGAAGCAGGATTATTGTTTCTTTCAGATGCACATCTTCTCTGACTGCTTTCTGACAAGCCGTCAAGAAGCTTATTTAGTTTAATTCTCCTTGTACCGGCATAATTATCACATGTAACCACATCTATCAAATCTGTTCTGCCTATAATCTCATCAAGACTGCGAAAACCCATTTCAGCCATGATTTCCCTGACCTCATGTGCAACAGCCCTGAAGTAAGCCGTAACACCTTCAACCCTGCCCCTATACCTGCGCCTCAGCCTTTCATCCTGAGTTGCAATGCCGGTAGGACAGGTGTTCAAATGGCACTGTCTTGCCATCACACAACCTATTGCAATCATAACAGCAGTTCCAAAACCGAACTCCTCAGCGCCCAGCAGGGCAGCAATTATAATATCCCTGCCTGTTTTGAGACCGCCGTCAACCCTTACCCTTACCTTTTCCCTCAAACCGTTTTCAATCAGGATTCTCTGTGTTTCTGCAAGCCCGATTTCCCAATAACTGCCTGCATTCTTTATCGAGCTGACAGGTGATGCGCCTGTGCCTCCATCGCATCCGCTTATCTGGACAATGTCTGCATATGCCTTTGCAACGCCGGCTGCAACAATGCCGACCCCTGTCTCTGCAACAAGCTTTACACACACATGTGCATACGGGTTTGCCTGCTTAAGGTCATTTATCAACTGGGCGATATCCTCTATGGAATAAATATCATGATGCGGAGGCGGTGATATAAGAATCATATCCGGGGCGCAGTGCCTCAGCATCGCTATGTATTCTGTAACCTTATGTGCCGGCAGATGCCCGCCTTCTCCCGGCTTTGCACCCTGTGCAATCTTTATCTCAAGCTCCTGCGCTGATGCTATGTAAGCCGGCGTTACCCCGAATCTGCCCGATGCTATCTGCTTTATGGCGCTGTTCTTTATACTCCATAGTCTTGCAGTGTCTTCCCCGCCTTCACCGCTGTTGCTTCTGATGCCCAGCCTGTTACACGCTTCCGCAATTGTCTCATGAGCTTCAGGAGAAAGTGCGCCAACAGACATGGCTCCTGATAAGAATCTTTTGAGAATATTCTCTTCAGGTTCTACATCATCAATGGATATCGGATTTCCTTTTTTGTAAGTGAGCAGGCTTCTTATAAAAACCGGGCGTTCATTAGCTATTTTAGAAAATTCTTTATAGTCTCTGTAATCTCCACTTTTAATGAATCTGTTTAAGGCTACAACACATGAAGGCGACCATGCATGCCACTGCCCTTCCTTTCTGTATCTTAAATCACCTCCATAATCGAGCACCGGCTCTTTAGTGCTGAAACCGGAATCATGTCGCTTCAAAACAGATTCTTCTATCTCGTGAATGCTGTCAGACTCGATAATAACAGGTGTTCCATGAAAATATTCATTGACAAAATCCTCGTTAAGACAGACCGTATCAAATAAGCGTGCATTGTGATACGAATTAATTGTTGAGATGCCGAGTCTTGCGATTACCTTGAGAAGCCCGTCATCAAGGGCTTTCTTGTAATTAGCCGAAGCTGTTTTATAAGGAACATTAAATTCTCCCCTGCCACACATTTCCTGAATGGTCTGAAATGCAAGATAAGGGCAGACCGCACCTGCACCGTAACCTATAAGACAGGCAATATGATGAATGTCCCTTGCCTCACCTGTCTCTACTATAAAACTTGCCCTATTGACAAGCTTTCCCCTCTGAAGAGCATTGAAAGATGCTGCTACAGCAAGCAGGGATGGTATTGCAGCATTGTCTTTCGAAATATCGTTATCCGAGAGTATTATTATTTCAACGCCGTTTTTTACAGCTTCAACTACTTTCTCCTGAAGTTTTCTGACTGCATCTGAAAGTAAAGATATTTCCCTGCCTGAAACGGCTTTGGGAAAAGTTATCGGTATTCTCTTTACATTAAAATTTTTCTGTTTTTCTATCTCGTTTATATCGTGTTCATCAAGTATGGGAGATTCTATATGCAGCCGCTTTGCATGTTCAGGGGTTTCGTGGAGGAAGTTTCTCTTATATCCAAGATTCATCTTTACAGACATGACAAGCTTCTCCCTTATCGGGTCTATGGGAGGATTTGTTACCTGAGAGAATCTCTGCTTAAAGTATCTGAAAAGAAGCTGGGGCTTTTCTGAAAGAGGCGGAAGCGGAGTGTCATCACCCATTGAATAAGTGAGTTCGGATGCTTTTTCTGCCATCTCCTTTAAAGAAGTATTTATCTCCTCTGATGTGTAGCCAAATGCAATCTGCCTTTTCTTTATCTCTAAATGAAGCTGCGTTGGTTTAACATCACTCCTTTTCAGTCTGACAAGATGCCTGTTTATACAGTCCTTATAAATTGCCTTTCCTGAAATCTCTTTTATTATCTCTTCTGTAAATTTAACCTTTCCCTTTTTTGTATTTACAGAGATTATATCTCCGGGTCCCAGCCTTCCCTTTTCTTTTATTGTCTTTCCCTCGAGTTTTACCATGCCTATTTCCGAGCCGGAAACAAGAATGCCGTCTTCTGTCAGAATATACCTCAAAGGTCTAAGTCCGTTCCTGTCAAGATGTGCGCCTATTGTATCGCCGTCAGTGAAAGTTATGGCAGCAGGGCCATCCCACGGCTTCATCAGAAGGGACTGAAATTCAAAAAATGCCTGTGCATCACTGCGGCTCCCATCAGTTGAAAAATCACAGCATTCCCACGCAGGCGGCACGCACATATTGACTGCATGCTCTAAAGAAAAACCTGACAGCACAAGAAGCTCTATTATCCTGTCCAGAGAGGCAGAGTCGCTCTCTTCAGAAGACAGCAACGGTCTTATTAAATCATTGTCATTTTTGAATATCCCGTGAAATATCTCATGCTCAAGTGAGCCAATCCAGTTCCTGTTACCCTGAATGGTGTTTATCTCTCCGTTATGTGCAAGAATCCTGAAAGGCTGTGCAAGCGTCCAGTCAGGCAGCGTATTTGTCGAGAACCTCTGATGAAACATGCAAAAAGCCGAAGCAAAATCCTCATCAAGCAAATCAGGATAAAACCTGTCAAGCTGAGGAGCAACAAGAAGGCCTTTATATACTACGGTTTTTGAAGACAGGGAATTAACATATGTTTTGCCGACATGTGCCTTTTCAATAGCCCTTCTTGTCAGATAAAGCCTGATTTCTCTCTCATTGCGCTCAACCCCTTCTGTGTCTATTAAAAGCTGTATTATCCTTGGTTTTGTTGAAAGGGCTGATTTTCCGAGTGCATCATCATTTACGGGAACATCTCTCCAGCCTATTGTTTTAAATCCGTATTTCTCCAGAATATTCTTGATATCCGATTCGCAATTATCATAAAGAAAGAAAAAACCGACAGCTAAATTATTGATGCTTGAAATTTTATAACCAAGCTCGTCAATTTTTTTTGAAAAAAACTTTTCAGGCATCTGTATCAAGATGCCTGCGCCGTCGCCTGTTTTGCCGTCAGCACCAACAGCGCCTCTGTGGGTGAGATTTTTAACGGCTTCTAATCCGAGCCTGACAATCTCGTGATTCTTAATACCGTTTATGCTGCATACAAAGCCAACACCGCATGAGCCTGATTTAAAATTACTTGTCATCTTTGCCATAAATGTAAATACATTTAAAAACTACACGACTTTCAGCAATTATTCAACCGGTTAAAACAAAAGTTATATATACAGCATAGAAGAAACCGCCTGCAAGGAACGTAAAAGGAGACAGCCTTTTTCTTATATGCATATCAGCAATAACGATAAACGATGACAGCAGGGCTAAACCTGCAGAAAGCAGCGCAAATCCTGAAATGCTCCAGTCTGTGAATATAAGACCTAAAGACACAGGAAATGTTGACTGAAAAACCATTGCGCCGGTAACATTTCCGAGTGCAAGCGTGTCCCTGCCTTTTAGTGTCCATGAAACACTGTTGAATATCTCGGGTAATTCTGTTGCAACAGGTGCAATCAAAAGGGCAAAGAGCATCGGGTTCACTCCCAATGAGCAGGAAATCTTTTCAAGACTGCCAATAAAAACATTGGCACTGCCAACCATTAAGACAAGAGCGCCAAATACCTGAAAGAATATCAGAGGCAGGCCTACTGCCTTCGCCTGAGGCGAGCTGCTCGCAAGCTGTGATTGCCTGCCTGCAACAGTAGAGCGCCCTGCAATAAAATTAATGCATCCGCGAATCAGACGCTTCAGATAAAGTTCGTCGCCGTGCATAATATCAGCGCTTTCTCCCTTAAACGTCATATATGTATATATACAGTACCCGATAAAAAGTCCTGCTGCTATATAAATACGTCCTTTTTGTAAAAACAAGGGCAACACTATTGCAGCACCGTACATAATGATAAAGAAAACAAGGTCTTTTCTTACGCTGTGTATCTCGACATGCAATGCAAATCTCCTTTTCTTTCTCAAAAAACCGATAAAAACCGACACACTGATTAAGAAAAATGCGATAGTTGAGAGCATAAATGGCGCGCCGAGGATTGCGCCGACGCCGATATTCTTTGCAGCATCACCTCCGTACATCAGAATCGCCACGAGGGGGAGCACGGTCTCAGGCATGGCAGTTCCGACTGCTGCAAGGATGCTGCCTACAACAGCCTGTGACAGGGAAAGCTTTCTGCCGAGGGATTCAACGCTGTTTGTAAAAACCTCAGCGCTTAGCAGTATCATCAACAGGCTGAATACAAGCAAAGATATTTCCTTCATTTCACCTTCTTCTGTAAATTATTTGCCCGAACAGGCACTAAATGCACTTTAAACCATGATGCCTATACTCAATTCGGTATTACTTAACCATCAATCGGGCAGCAGCTATTACTTTTTCAATGCCCTGCCAAGCCGCATCTCAATGGAAGCCACCTTCTCCACAATTCTGTTGGGCTTACCTTTCCTGTCATCAATGGTAATGGATATAAGTACCCTTTCCTCTTTTTTTAGAAGCTCATCACGGCATTTTTTTATAAGCCCGATAGTCTCTTCCCATTCACCTTCAATGACAGTGCCCATCGGATTAAGCCTGTACGGCAACCCGCTTTTATCAACAATATTCAGGACAGCAGCCAGACGGTCACCTATGCTGCTGCCCGTACCTACTGGGACAATACTGAATTCCGCAAGCATAATTCCCCCTTATAAACCCTTTTTATTTAATTATACTTGAGAAAACAAAAAAAGAGGTGACCGGAATCCGGTCACCTCGCAAGTTAGAAAAATATTACTATTTATTTCACTGCATCTTTTAATGTCTTTCCTGATGTGAACTTCGGAACCTTTGCAGCAGGAATCTTTATCTCAGCGCCTGTCCTCGGATTGCGGCCTTTCTTGCCTTTCTTTTTGCTACTAAGAATGTACCAAACCCCACAAGGGTAACTTTCTGGCCTTTCTTGAGTGCCACTCTAATTGCATCGAGAGTAGCATCGAGTGCCTTACCCGCATCTGCCTTTGTAAGACCAGCACCTGATGCAATTTTGTCAATAAGTTCTGCCTTTGTCATTTAAAATCCCTCCTTTCTTTTATAGATTTTATTTAGTCCAATGTTTGATATAAAAAATACCAAGAAGAGCAGTATTTGTCAAGAAAAAATTTTATTCATTCAAGTGCCGAAACTTGATGCACCTACCTTCTCACATCCAGAATTCCATCCATCTGTGAAATCTTGTTTATAAGATTGATGAGCTGGTCCTTGTTTTTTACCTCAAGTGTTAACTCAATCATTGCGTGTTTATCATGAGTAGAATTCGCCTTTATAGAACTGATATTTACATTTACAGAAGATATGAGGGCACTCAGACTTGCAAGGATTCCGGGCCTGTCGAGACTCTCCACATATAATTTTGTCTGGGATGTAACATCGCCGTCATGACTCCAGTCAACTTCTATCCATCTTTCATTATCTACTGCAAGCTTTTCCAGATTATAACATTCCCTTCTGTGAATTGTAACCCCTTTGCCCCTTGTTATGAATCCTACAATACTGTCACCCGGAACAGGCATGCAGCATTTCCCGATATGATAAAGTACGTCATCTATTCCTTTTATGCTTATAACACTCTTGCTGACCTTCGGTGCCTTTAAAGGCTTCGGCAGACCAGCTTCCTCTTCCTCTTTCTTTTCAGGCATAAACTTATTGACAATCTGATGGGCTGAGATTTTTCCATAACCTACAAGGACATAAAGGTCCTCAAGAGACTGGACACTTATGGTTTTTAAAGTCTCTTCCATCTTTTCTGATTTAAGGATAGCAAAAGGAAGACCGTGTCTTCTTACTTCATCTTCGAGCAGTTTTGTGCCGAGTTCTATCCCCTTGCTTCTTTCCTCAACCCTTATGTATTGCCTTATCCTGTTCTTTGCCCTTTGAGTTACAATAAATTTCAGCCAGTCCTTACTTGGACCCTGAGATGGGGAAGTTATGATTTCAACAACATCACCGCTGTTTAATTTGTATCTCAGAGGGACTATCCTGCCGTTTATCTTTGCCCCGACACATTTATGACCCACCTGTGTATGGATGCTGTATGCAAAGTCAATGGGCGTGGAGCCAACAGGAAGTTCCTTAATATCGCCTTTTGGCGTAAAGACATAAACTGTATCAGGAATCACTTCGCCCTTCACTGCTTCAAAGAATTCCTTTGCATCCGGGATTTCCTTAACGAGATCCCTCAGCCATGCCATAAAACGCGCATTTTTGCTGTCTACATTTTCCTTTTCCTTGTATCTCCAGTGCGCAGCAATGCCTTCCTCTGCTAATTCATCCATCTCTTCCGTCCTGATTTGAAACTCTACCCTGTCTCCTGCAGGACCGATTACGGTAGTATGAAGGGATTGATATAGATTGGATTTAGGAAGGCTTATAAAATCCTTAAATCTTCCGGAAACCAGAGGCCAGAGGGAATGGATAATCCCCAAGATGTCGTAACAATGAGTAGCCGTATCTGTTATAATCCTGAGCCCCAAAACATCATACACCTGTTCAAAAGGCACCTTCTGCTTGACCATCTTCTGGTATATGCTGTAAAAGTGCTTTATCCTGCCTTTAATCTTTACTGGTATTCCCGAAAGTGTAAGTCTCTCAATGATTGCCTCTTTGACTTCTTCTATATATTTCTCCTGCTCCTCCCTGCGCTTTGCAACCTTTCTCTCAAGCTCATCAAAAAGTTCGGGCATCAGCGTCTTAAATGATAGGTCTTCAAACTCTACTCTCAGCCATCCTATACCGAGCCTGTTGGCAAGGGGTGCGTATATATCAACCGTCTCCTCCGCAATTCTCCTGCGTTTTTCCTCTGGAAGGTGTTCGATTGTCCTCATATTGTGCAGCCTGTCTGCAAATTTTATAAGAATGACCCTCACATCCTTTGACATTGCAAGAAGCATCTTCCTGAAGTTCTCTGCCTGAGCATCTTCCTTTGTCTTGAACTCAACCTTGCTTAGCTTTGTTACTGCATCCACAAGGAATGCTATTTCAGGACCGAATATCTCCCTTATATCTTTTTCCTGCGTCCCTGTGTCTTCAATAGTGTCATGAAGCAGCCCTGCTGCAATGGTAGCACCGTCAAGCTTCATATCAGCCAGAATATCAGCAACAGCGAGAGGGTGATGGATATACGGTGAGCCTTCTACCCGTCTCTGACTGCAATGTGCCTCGCTGGAAAAAATGTATGCCTTTGTAATTCTTTCGACATTTGCCTTCGGTCTGTATGAGAGAACCTTCTGTATCAATTCATCAATGGTAATCATGTTTAATTATAACTCTTTTAAAATATGTTAAGATAGTTGCCGTGGATAAACTGCTTATAAAAGGGGGTAACCCCCTCAAAGGTGAAATAGAGATAAGCGGGGCGAAAAACGCTGCGCTTCCCATTATGACAGCATCAATTCTATCTTCAGGTAAAAACACCATTTCAAGAATCCCTGATTTAAAAGATGTTGTAACGATGGGAAGGCTCCTCTCCGGCATGGGCATCAATTTTGCGTGCAGAAAGGGCTCTGCAGTAATTGACAGTTCCACAATTAATAATTTTGAAGCACCCTATGAGATGGTAAAAACAATGCGTGCATCCGTCCTTGTGCTCGGGCCGCTTGTTGGAAGGTTTGGAATGGCAAGGGTTTCGCTGCCTGGAGGATGCGCTATAGGCGCAAGGCCCGTAAACCTTCACCTGATGGGGCTTGAGAAAATGGGCGCAAAAATCAAGCTTGAATCAGGCTATGTAATTGCTAAAGCAGCCCGCTTAAAAGGGGCATCCATTTATTTTGATATACCGACAGTGACAGGCACTGAAAACATCATGATGGCAGCAGCACTTGCAAAAGGCACAACCCGCATTGAAAATGCAGCAATGGAACCGGAGGTGGTAGACCTTGCAAATTGTCTTATTTCAATGGGCGCTAAAATAAGCGGAGCTGGTGAAAGTGTAATAGAAATAGAAGGGGTTGAAGAACTAACACCGATAAAGAATTATGAAATAATACCTGACAGGATAGAGACAGGCACTTTCATGACAATTGCAGGTGCCTGCGCCGGAGATTTCATACTCAAGAACTGCAGACCTGCACACCTTGATGCAGTAACAATGAAATTAAAAGATGCAGGCATTGTTTTTGAAGAGACAGTAAAAGGATTGAGGGTAAAAGGCCCCAAAAGACCCGTTGCAATAGACATAAAGACAATGCCCTATCCGGGGTTCCCCACAGACATGCAGGCACAGTTTATGGCTATGATGACCATAGCAAAAGGCACAAGCGTTATAAAGGAAACCATCTTTGAAAACAGGTTCATGCATGTGGCTGAATTGAGAAGGATGGGTGCTGACATAAGCGTTGAAGGCGGTACAGCCACGATAAAAGGTGTGGATAAACTTAAGGGTGCTCCTGTTATGGCAACGGATTTAAGGGCATCTGCATCACTCATAGTAGCAGCACTGTGCGCTAAAGGTGAGAGCGTAATCCAGAGAATCTATCATCTTGACAGA
>PNNP01000046.1 GCA_013824325.1 Thermodesulfovibrio sp.
GGGTGGAGCATTTCCAATTACGCGCAAAAATTTCCTACAACACAAAATACATCGCTAACGCTGCTGCCATGATTATGCAGCTTGCTGGAATAATCCTTTTGTAAATTCCCCATATGTCCGCCTTGAAATATTCCCTTGTAAGAACCAGACAGAGATGCACAGGAGAAAGCAATACTCCTAAAAATCCTGCTGCAAAGGCAAATGTTATCTGGTTTAAATAAGCACCTCCGGCGAGACTTATTATAAGAGGAAATGTGCCTCCGACAAATCCCACAGTCAGCCCTGTAAGAAGCCCGCTTACGAATGGCAGTATAAAAAGCACCGGCAAAAGAGGGATTCCTTTTTCAGAAAAATAACTGCTTAAATGAACAACTGCCCCTGAATTTTCCATTGTGAATTTAAACAACATGGCGCCGAATATAAGCAGAATAACATCTTTTGTGAAACCGTATTTAAACGCCCTGAATATCTCTTTAGCGTCAACTTTATAAAAGATAAACAGCCCCAGTATTGTAATTGCAAGCGAATAGTGCAGTTCTATGTGAAACACTATGACAAATATCAGGATAAGAATAACTGGCAAAAAGCTCCACAACTCTGAAGCCTGTGAGCGTTGAAGTTTACCTTCTGTGCTTCTGCTCTTCTGCTCTTCTGCTCTATACCTGCCTTTTACACCTCTCATGCTGAATATAAAGCCGGTTATTACAATGAGCACAGCATATATCGTATTAACCAGCATCAGATTTCTAAGCTCGATGTTTGTTACGGCAGAAGCAAGCAGGATTCCAGGGTATAATGGCAGCATATATTCCCATGGATGCCTGAACCAGTAGTTTATGAATCCTTTTTCCTCTGGTGTCATTTTAAGTCCCTTTGTTGATTCAGCAACCATCGGTGCGGAAAAATAAGCGCCTCCAAGGGATGGAAGAAGCCCTATCAGCATCGGCATTGAGATGATTACTGCCTTTTTCCTTCTTAAAAGGTGCCTTGATGCATCCATCATCCTCGCAAGAACCTGCTTTTCCCTTAAAACCATCTCTAAAATCCTGATTAATGTTAAGGCAAAAAAGAGCTTTATGGTGATAGGCTCAACCACAGCGGACTTGATTGTTGACAATATTGTGGGGATAGGCATCAGATAAAGGATTGCCAAAATTCCCGAGGCAAGAAGCAGGACATATCCGATGTTCCATTTCAGTCTGAGAAATACGAGTATCGCTATAAAAACAAATGCAATTTTTATTATATCGAGCATCAAAAATTATAACACGGTTGACACCCTTAACAGCCAATCTCTATACTTAAATCCATGAAGAAAATAGCTGTCATAGACGGGCAGGGCGGTGGAATCGGCAGCCTCATCACAAAGGCATTGAGGGAAGAATTTGGGGACAGGATTGAGATATTAGCACTTGGAACAAACTCTACAGCTACAAGCGCAATGATGAAGGCAAGGGCAAATAAAGGCGCAACCGGCGAAAATGCAATAGCATGGAATGTGGATAGAGTCCAAATAATAACAGGACCCCTGAGTATAATTATGCCGAACGGAATGCTTGGTGAGCTAACACCCAAAATGTCGGACGCGATCATTTCTTCATCTGCAAAAAAACTCCTGATTCCTTTGAATCAGGAAAATGCCGAGGTAATTGGTGTCGTAAAAGAACCGCTACCTCACCTGATAGAAAAACTGGTTGAACGCATAAAGGAGGAGTTTAATGTGTGAGGCAAATGCATACATTTATAAAAACGGTAAGGAAGAGCTTTATCTCGAAAATGTAGATATCCTGATTCCAGAGGGAAACAAAATTTTTCTGAAAAATCTTTTCGGAGAGCAAAAGACTCTTGAAGGACATATCAAAGAAATATCCCTGCTTAAACACAAAATCGTGATAGAGGAAACAAAATAAACCTGAAGATGTGACTACATGGCGACTGATAGATTCGGGCTTTTGTGATGCTGCTTATAATATGGCTCTTGATGAAGCCATTGCAACTGCGGTAAGAAGCGGAGAATCATATCCAACAATGAGATTTTACGGGTGGGGAAAACCATCTGTCAGTATAGGTGCCTTTCAGAAAATAATGGATATTGATATTCAATACTGCACTGCTAATGATATTTCTGTTGTAAGAAGACCCACAGGCGGCAGGGGGATTTTACATGAAGACGAACTTACATACAGCTTTTCTTCAAAGAATGATGGTTTATTCTCACATGGACTCCTGAAAACATATCAAATTTTAAGTTCTGCCCTGATGTCAGGGATTGCAATGCTCGGCATTGAAGCAGCAATGAAAATCAAACACGAGCCAAAAGAAACCCTGATTAAAAGCTCTCTGTGTTTTAAATCAACATCATACGGTGAGATAAGTTTTAAAGACAGAAAAATTGTGGGTTCAGCCCAAAAGAGATGGAAGGACGGTTTTTTGCAGCAGGGCTCAATCCCTTTCTCTGTTGACCCTGCAAAGCTTTCTGCAGTGTTTAAAGTCTCTAATGAGTTATGCGTGATAGGTGATAGGTCAAAAGACACGGGTCACGCGTCACGGATTACGTGTCACGATTATATGGCTGGACTTCGGGATTTAATACAAAACTTCAATCCTGATAAATTGAAACAATTCATTAAATCTTCTTTTGAACAGACCTTCAATATCAGGCTTGTTGAGTCTCGTCCTTCACCTCAGGAACTGGAGCTTGCTCACCGGTTATCTTTTGAGAAGTACCGGAATCCGCTATGGACCCTTGGGGAGGGGGCAAACAGGCAGTTCTGTAATAATAATAAAACACTGAAGACAGCATTATAAGACTGACATATCCATGCGCAATCTGCGCAACAAGCTGGTACGGCAGGGACAGGATTGTTCCTATGAAAGGTATCAATGTAAGCGGAGAACCAATTAAAAAAACAAAAGCGCCTATCAGTATATACCCAAGCATTAGAACAGCAAGAAAACCCATTGACGAAGGTTTGGAATAAAGGTATTTAACAGTTACTTTCAAAGACTCAATAGGTTTTAATCTATTAAAAAGCATATAGCCCATACCATAAAAAGTTATTGCCATTGCAATGAATATCAGGAGGACGCCTGCTGACAGTAAAACTAAAAAGAAAAAGATACCGAGGAAAAGCGCAAGGGTTGCCTCCTGAGTCTTTGCTATCTCTATTATCTTTGAGGCACCATCACCGAGGATGCCCAGAATAAATGTAAGGGACAAAAAAATGATGCCGATTATGATTGAAAATACAAATACAGGAACGAACATCCGCTTGCCTTCAGCAAAGAATGCCCTTGTACTGAATCTCTGACTTTCATCCAGTATAGTCTTTGCAAGCATGCTGACAGTTGCTCCAAAGGCAAAGACCCACAAAACAGTCATGAATGCGATGTATAAAAGAAGACTGAATATTATAAATACTGCAATGCCGAAATACTTGCTCAACAGCTCGGATGTCCCCTTAAAAGCGCTGAACACATCCTTCAGTCTCAACAGCTCTGTCAGGTCAAGACCGAATATTATGAAAGCGATGGCAACAGGTATGCCGACTATTAGGAAAAAGCTTACAAAGCTTAGAATCATGAACAACAACTGGATTATAATTAACTGCCAGTTTCTGTGTACGGCAATCATGCTTTCTTTTATTATGGAGGTGTATGTCATTTTCAGAAGACAGCTATTTTGCTATTTTAACTCCTGCTATCGAAATGCCTGCGCTCTCGGCTTCTTTTATCATTTTTCCCCTGTTTATTATTATACTCTTTTGCGCCTCGATAGCAAGAACCCTTGCTTTAACTTTAATCATGGTTTTAAGCGTATTAAGACCGATAACAGGCACATCAAGCCTCATATCCTGATGGGGCTTGCTAACCTTGATTACAACCGCACCTTCGCCTGCCCATTTCCCTCCCCTGAGTATTGCTTCATCCGTTCCTTCTATCGCCTCAACTGCCATGACAGCCTGCCCTTTCACAACCACTGTCTGTCCGATGTCCAGCCTGCCTATTTCCTTGGCTATCTTCCAGCCGAATTCTACATCCTTCCACTCATCATTTGTAACCTTTGTTTTTGTTAAAACCCCTTCAGGCGTAAGAAGATGCGGGCTGAATGTTGCTGTATCCACAATATGGATGCCTTCCCTTTCAAGTTCTCCTGCAATTGCGTTTAAGATTGCGTCATCGCTTTTATCTTTTAATGAAAAAAGGAGCTTTATTGCCCTCATGTCAGGCGTTACCTTTGATTTATAAAGAAGGGACTTGGGAACCTTGCCTGCCATTATAGCTTCTTTTACATTGCAGGCTTTTAAGGTATTTATAAGGTCACCAAATTTGCCGACATTAAGCCATTTTATCTCGTCTGAAAGTCTGTTGAGTTCTTCTGAGGCAAGATTCTCAAATGCTACTGTGGTTACTTTATATCCGCGTTCCTTTGCATCCTTGGCAATTATTTCGGGGAGTTCGCCTGCGCCGGCAATGATACCTATCTGCATATACCCCTTTTATTTTTTTCTATGAACTCTACGAGCCTTTTAACTTCTGCTGTATCAGGGAAGTCTGATTTAATCTTTTTTAATGCGTCCTTTAATGTCCTCTTTTCTCTGAAAAGAATTTTATACACTTTTTTCAGGATATTTATAGTCTCGTCAGAAAAGCCGTGCCTTTTAAGTCCGATAACATTGAGCCCGTACAATTTTGCACGTGCACCTGATGCCATTGTGTAAGGTGGGATATCCTGTCCGATTCCGCTGAAACCGCCGACCATTGAGTAGGCGCCTATGCGTGTAAACTGGTGGATTGCAACCAGGCCGCCTATTACTGCAAAATCTTCTACCATGACATGACCGGCAAGTGTGGCTGCATTTGCCATTACGGTTGCACTGCCTATCTTGCAGTCATGGGCTATGTGTATATATGCCATGAGAAAGTTTGAGTTTCCAACCTCTGTCAGACCGTCTCCTGCTACGGATGCCCTGTGAATAGTTGAGTATTCCCTTATGATGTTATTTCTGCCAATCTTAACGCCTGTCTTTTCATTTCTGTATTTCAGGTCCTGCGGCGGAAGTCCGATAGAAGCGAATGGATATATCGTGCACTCCTCGCCAATTTCTGTATTGACGTCAACAACCACATTGGATATAAGCCTTGAGCCCTTTTTTATTACAACGCTATCATTGATGACACAAAAGGGACCTATAAAAACATCTTCATCAATTTCTGCTTTCGTGCTGACAATAGCCGTCTTGTGTATCTCCCTTGCCATCTATCCTCCTATAATTCTCTATCAGAAACCATTGCGGTAAATTCCGCTTCTGCCACAAGCTTGCCGTCAATAAAGGCATTGCCCGAAAATTTCCAGACATTTCCCCTTTTGTGACTAACCGAAACTTCAAACCTTATCTGGTCACCAGGCAGAACCGGTTTTCTGAATTTAACTTTTTCAATGCTCATAAAATAAACTGATTTCCCTTCAACACCTGATTTGAATGCAAGTATGCCTGCGACCTGTGCCATTGCTTCAACTATCAGAACTCCCGGCATTACCGGATTATTGGGGAAGTGTCCCTGAAAAAAAGGCTCATTAATGGTAACATTCTTAATCCCTACTGCCTTGGTTTCCGGCACGAGTTCTATAACCTTATCAACCAGTAAAAGGGGATATCTGTGGGGAAGTAAGGATAAAATTTCTTTAATATCTATCATTTTCCCTCCCGAGTTAAAATTATTGATTTAATCTTTTCTTCAAGTTCATGGATCTTTTTCTTCAACTCAGGCAGTTTTGAAATTACAGCTTGCGCTTTCAGCCAATCCCTGTGCGGCATTATCGGAGCCCCTGAATATACACCACGGCTGACCTCTCCCATAACACCTGACTTGGCACCAATCATTGTTCCAGCCTCAATAGCGGCATGGTCCGCAACACCCACCTGCCCTCCAAGCATAACACCATCGCCTATCTTTGAACTACCTCCTATTGCTACCTGTGCAACCAGTATAACATTTTTACCAACATGAACATTATGTCCTATCTGGACAAGATTATCTATTTTTGTGCCTCTGCCGATGATTGTGTTGCCTGTAGTTGCCCTGTCAATAGTCACATTTGCGCCTATTTCGACATCATCTTCTATGACAACTCCTCCGACCTGGGGTATTTTCTGGTACATGCCGTCTTCAAACACATATCCGAAACCATCGGAACCTATAACTGTGCCGGGATGGATTATAACGCTGTTGCCTATTTTAACCCCTTCCCTTATCACCACATTTGGATATATTACACACCCTTCTCCAATACTGCTGTCTTCGCCGATAAAAACTCCTGAATAAATTACGCTGTTAGAACCGACTGCTGCACCGTCAGATATATGTGCAAAAGGGTATACGGTAACATCCTGGCTGATGCGAGCCTTCTCTGAGATAAAGGCTTTTTCGCTTATACCCCTGAATGGAAGCGGCTTTACATAAAAATAAGAAAGGAGTTTTGCAAAGGCATATTGCGGGTTTCTGCAGATTATCTGTGGTTTATCTAATGCCTCAACAGGCTCTTTTGCTATTATTGCCGATGCCTTTGAGTTTTTCAGTTCCTTCAGCCACTTCACACTTGAAATATATGTTATGTCTCCCTCTTTTGCATCGAAAACACCTGCAGCACCTGTTATTTCAACCTCACCATCACCGATAATCTGCCCTTTTATTAAACCTGCAATGTCTCTAAGTTTCATAAATCAAAATCCAAGTCATTGGCTTATTTGCTGAGTGGCTCTAACATTATTTTTTCGGTTTCACCTTTGACTCATTGTATTTCTTTATTGCCTTGTCTGTGATATCTATGGGTTTATCAGAAAAAATAACTCCTGCCTGACCATACTCCAATATCAAAGAATATTTCTCCTCTTGAGCGATTTTATTTACCACCTCTATTATTTCTTTTATGATTGCACCCTCCATGTCCCTCTGCTTTTTCTGCAATTCCACATTTGAATCATCTATCATTCTCTGGCTGTCTCTCCTAAGCCGTTCCATTTCATCTTCTTTTGCCTTTCTTGCCTCGGGCGAGAGTATGCTTGCCTGCTTTTCCATTTCTGCCCTGAGTTTTTCAAGGGCTTTCCCTTTTTCTTCAAGGGCTGCCTGTTTTGACTTTATGAGTGATTCAAGGTCGGTTTTTGCCCTCTTGCCTGTTTCAGACTCGTTGAGCACTTTGAACAGGTCAACAATACCCACTTTAAGGTTTTCGGCTGCAAATAACGGTGAAACCACTAAAGTGAGCATAAATAATCCAATGATGCCAATAAATAGAAATCTTTTCATTTCAAATCCTCCAATTCTAATCGTAATATGTTATGCGTAACGCGTAATCAGCAAAAAATTTTTAAGCTCATTACGGATTACGCTTTACGGTTTTTAAAAGAATGTCCCAAAAGTAAATTCAATCTTGCTTGATGCCTCACCTGGTTTTTTCTTAAGATTGTGTCCCCACTCAATCCTTAAGGGACCAATGGGTGAAATCCATCTCACGCCGACACCCGAGGTATATCTCAGGTCGTTACCAAATGCCTCTCCTTTATCATATGCCCTTCCAGAATCAAAGAATACGAGACCCTTAAATTTATATTCTGACACAATGGGGAATATATATTCAGCATTCAGGACTATCTCCTTTTCACCGCCTATTGGTTCGTTATTAACATCCTTGGGTCCTCCGTCACCATAACCAAGTCCGCGAACTGTATTGATACCGCCGATATATAACCGTTCATACAGGGGAATCTTTTTCCCGAACAAACCTGTTATAGCTGCTACCCTGCCGCGCAGATGAATTGTGGATGCATCAAACATAGGGAAATACCATCCTGAATCATAAAGTTCTTTAATGAATGCATTGGTTCCGCCCAGACCCGCAAAGGTCAGGTATAGTACATTTCTGGAGCCCTTCAAAGGGTCAAGGTAATTATCCCTTGTATCCTTGCCTATCGCAAAACCAACACTGCTTGTAGTGCTTTTGCCGGCCTGGTCTTTTACGTACTGTGATGCATCCTCTCTTATATTGAATATATTTACTGCTTCAAATCCATACGAAACCGATGCACTCCAGTATTCCCAGAAACTCTTTCCAAAAGAAACTTCAAAACCTGTTGCCTCTCTTTCAAAATTACCAAAATTCCTTGTGGTTTTATAAACAGCGGTGCCAAAAGATATAGGCTTGTCCATAAACCACGGGTCCCTGAATGATAATTCGTAGTATCTGCTTCTGCCACCCAGTTCAGCGCGCGCCTTGATAGACTGTCCCTTGCCGAATAAATTTCCCTGTGTTAAATCAATCATTGCAATGAATCTGTCTATTGAGCTGTATCCGCCGCCGACACTCAGAAATCCTGTAGCCTTCTCCTTCACTTTCACGTCAAGGTCAACGAGCTTTTCCTCGGGTTTCGGCTTGGGTGCAATATCTATTGTTTCAAAGAACTGGAGATTATTAAGTTTTTCATAGCTCCTCTTCAGTGCCGCAGCATCAAAATAATCACCTTCGTCAAGCTTGATTTCCCTTCTTATAACCTTGTCTCTTGTTTTTGTGTTGCCTGTGATTTCTATTCTGCCTATCTTGTATTTATCACCTTCATCAATTTTATAAATTACCTTTGTCTCTTTTTTTGCTTCATCAGGGACAAGGTCAGGGTAAATAGATACAAGGGCGTACCCGCTGTTGGAATACTTTTCGGTAATTGCGGTAACATCATTTTTTAATATCTCTTTATTAAAAATCGTATTTGGCGAAAGCTTTATCAGTCCGCGCAATTCCTTTTCGGTATATGCTTTATTGCCGTCAATCTCAACAGAAGAAATCTTGAACTGCTCCCCTTCAAAAACATGTATGGTTATCTTCATTCCTTCATTGTCATCAATCAACTGAACTTTCGGGTCTCCGACAGTAGCCTTGATATATCCATTGTTATAGTAAAGGTCTCTTATCTTCTCGACATCAGACTTTATTTCTTCCTTCTTGTAATACCCTGCACCTGTAATAAACGAGAATAATCCCCTTTCCGTTGTCTTAATTGCTTTCTTAATCTTTTTTTCAGATATCGCCTTGCTGCCCTCTATCTTTATCTGCCTTATTTTTACTTTGCTCCCTTCTTCTATCTGATATGTCAGGTTAACCTCGCCTTCCTCTACCCTTCCGACAACGGGCACTATCTTCGCAAGAAAGTAACCTTCATCTTCATAGAATGCCCTTAATTTCCCTGCATTATCATTTATCAGTGTAATATCAGAAATTGAGCCCGGGGTTATTGCGATAATCTCTTTTAATCTGGCATCGTCAAATTTTTTATTTCCCTGAAAACCCACCTTTATTATGGTTGGTTTTTCCTTAACCACATACAGAACCTTTATTCCGCCTTCGAACGGCTCTATCTCGACTCTGACATCGTCAAAATAGCCCATTTTATATATTGCTTTTATGTCCTCGGTGGTCTTTTCCTGCGAAAGCGGTTCTGCTAACTTTTGGGAAACCTTTGCCCTTATTGAACCTTCTTCTATTCTCCTTAATCCCTTAACCTCTATGGCTGTAACAAACGGGAGTTCTTCGGAATATGCAGTTCCTATAAATGAAATTATAAGCAGCACAGTGACACCAAATAATATGCCTTTTCTGTTCATATCTTCCCCGTTCTTAAAAATTTTGGAATCCTTAAAAATAGTTGCTTCCGCTGTTTTTGAATCGGAGATTAGTATACCACAATTTATTTCATGGTTGCATTAAATATATACATAAATGCCATGTTTCAAAATCTAAAAATCAGAATTAAAACTTTGTTATGTTATAATAAAAAATTCAAAATTTCTTTGAAGATTTTTTTAAAAAGATTTCTCATGGAGGAGAGTTTTATATGACGGAAAAATATTGCATAGCTGTTGATATGGGCGGAACCAATACCAGGGCTGCTTTGATTAACAGTTACGGAGAAGTTTTAACTAAAATAAAAGAGCACACCGGCACTGACCCTCTTGCCACGCTAAATAAACTTATTGGGAATCTATACAGTGATAATGCAGCAAAGGTCTACGGCATAGGGCTTGCGGTTGCAGGGATTATAGACAGTGATAACGGGATTGTTCTGTGGTCGCCTCATATCCAGAAGCTAAAAGATGTTAACCTAAAAACAGAGATTGAAAAAAGTTTTAAAACTAGTGTGGTAATAGAAAACGATGCAAATGCTGCCGCCTATGGGGAGAAGTGGGCAGGCACAGGAAAAGATTACAAAAATTTTGTTGTTTTAACATTGGGCACCGGCATCGGAGGTGGAATAATAATTGACAATAAATTGCTGCCGGTAGCAGCAGAGGTTGGGCATATGAGCATAAATTCCGGCGGAGCACAGTGTGCCTGCGGAAATATAGGATGTCTTGAACTATATGCATCGGCACGCGCCATTATAGGAAATGCTGTCTCTGCTTTAGAGAAGGGTGATAACAGCATTCTGAAAGATTTTTATAACGGGAATTTTTACAAGATTACTGCTGAGGATATTTATAAGACAGCTCTTGACGGAGACATGCTTGCACGGGCTGTTCTGAGAGAGGCAGGGAAGAATTTAGGAATTGGTATAGCTAATATAATAAACATATTGAGTCCCGATGCAGTCATTCTTACAGGAGGGCTTGTAGGTGCTTGGAATATCTATGTTGAGCCTGCGATTCAGGAGGCATCAAAAAGGGCATTTAATGAGCTTTACGCAAGGGTAAAAATTATTCCGTCCTCCCTCGGCGATGATGCAGGAGTTATCGGGGCAGCAGCTCTTATTTTTAAAACTCCGAAAACAGTTAAATAAAAGGGCTCCGGATTTTCTGTGTTAAACTAAAAAATGTCAAAAAACATCCGTAACTTTTCCATAATCGCTCATATAGACCATGGTAAATCGACTCTTGCAGACAGGCTTCTTGAGTCTACAGGTGCCTTAAGTTCAAGAGAGATGACAGAACAGGTCCTTGATTCAATGGACCTTGAAAAAGAGAGGGGCATAACAATAAAAGCACATGCAGTAAGGCTGAATTATACAGCAAATGATGGCAAAGCCTACATATTAAACCTCATTGATACACCGGGCCATGTGGATTTCTCATATGAGGTATCAAGGAGTCTCGCTTCATGTGAAGGAAGTCTGCTAATTGTGGACGCCACACAGGGTGTAGAGGCGCAGACTGTTGCAAATGCCTATCTTGCACTTGAACACAATCAGGAAATAATCCCTGTCATAAACAAAATAGACCTGCCGAGCGCTGAGTCCGAAAAGGTCAAGAAACAGATAGAAGATATTATAGGCATAGACTGTTCTGAAGCCATACCTGCAAGTGCAAAGGAAGGCACAGGGATAAAAGAGATTCTTGAGGCAATTGTAAAAAAAATACCACCGCCGCTCGGAAGTGATGATGCACCTTTAAAAGCTTTAATCTTTGATTCATGGTTTGATAATTATCAGGGCGTTATTGTTCTTGTGAGGGTTTTTGAAGGAAGAATAAAGCCCGGAATGAGGATAAAACTCATGGCAACAAACAAAGAGTATGAAGTTGCAAAGGTTGGCGTTTTGACTCCCAAACCGCTTGATATATCTGAACTGTCTTCCGGAGAAGTGGGTTGCATGATTGCAGGGATTAAAAATATAGGTGATACAAAAATCGGGGATACGATTACAGACGCAAATAATCCTGCCCCCTCACCTCTTACCGGATATAAGGAGATAAAACCCATGGTTTTCTGCGGGCTTTATCCTGTTGAAACACATCAATATGAAGCCCTCAAGATAGCCCTTGAGAAACTGAGGTTAAACGATTCCTCATTCAGTTACGAACCCGAAACTTCCTCTGCCCTCGGATTTGGATTCAGATGCGGATTTCTTGGACTCCTGCATATGGAAATAGTAAAAGAGAGGCTTGAAAGGGAATTTGAACTTTCCCTCATCAGCACAGCACCGACAGTTGTATATAGGGTAACCGATATGAAAGAAAAAGAGATTTCAGTCGATAATCCAAGCATCCTCCCTGAAAACTTCATGAAAATAGAAGAGCCTTTTGTTAAAGTATCTATCTTTGTGCCTCAGGAGCATGTCGGGCAAATCCTCGAGCTCTGCCAGGCAAAGCGCGGGATCCAGAAAGAATTTACATACATAAGTAAGGACAGAATCATGGTTGCATATGAACTGCCGCTGAATGAGATTTTGTGGGACTTTTATGACAGTCTTAAATCGCTTTCGCGGGGTTATGCATCCATGGATTATGAATTCATTGGCTACCGGGAATCGAAACTCGTTAAACTTGATATACTGCTGAACGGCGAACCGGTGGATGCGCTTTCCTTGATTGTGCACAAGGATAATGCTTATTATAAGGGCCGGCAGATTGTTGAGAAGCTCAGGCAGGTCATACCAAGGCAGTTGTTTGAAATATTTATACAGGCGGCTATTGCCGGAAAGATTATCGCAAGAGAGAATGTTAAGGCTTTAAGAAAAAATGTCCTTGCTAAATGCTATGGGGGGGATATAACCAGAAAGAGAAAGCTTCTTGAAAAACAGAAGGAAGGCAAAAAGAAAATGAAGCAAATCGGGAAAGTCGAAATACCGCAGGAGGCATTCCTGTCTGTTCTCAAGGTCAAAGAATAAACAATGGGAGAAAAAGAAACCACTGAAATGAAAAAGAGAAAGTTATGGGAATATACAAAAGCAATCGGCATTGCATTAATACTCGCTCTTCTAATCAGGACATTTGTTGTTCAGGCTTTTAAAATACCATCTGGCTCCATGATACCGACCCTTCTGGTGGGAGACCATTTGTTGGTAAATAAATTTCTGTACGGCACTCCCGTTGATATCCCCTTAACTCAAACAACTGTTTTCAGGATGCCGGGAATAAGAAAACCATCAAGAGGTGAAATAATAGTTTTCAAATATCCGGAAGACCCGAACAGGGATTTTATTAAAAGGGTTATTGCAGTTGAAGGAGATATTGTAGAAGCAAAAAACAAAAAAGTATTCGTCAACGGCAAGGTTGTAGATGAGCCTTACATTCAACATATTGACAATTCAATGTATACAATCCGTCTGGAGCCAAGGGATAACTTCGGTCCTTATCTTATTCCCAAGGATAGGGTTTTTGTAATGGGAGACAACAGGGACCAGAGTTATGACAGCAGATACTGGGGCTATGTTGATTTAAAGGATATAAGGGGCAAGGCATTGATTTTATACTGGTCATGGGACAGTATAAAAAATTTCCCGAGATTCGGGAGGATAGGGAGGCTGATACATTAAAAATATGTTTACAGGATTGATAATAGAACTCGGCGAAATAGTATCTCTGGAGAAAAAATCCGATAACGTAAAGCTTTATGTAAAGGCAGACGAAATAATAAAAGACGTCGCCATCGGAGACAGCATTGCCATAAACGGCATTTGTCTGACAGTGGTTACAGTTGAAAAGGATATATTATCCTTTGATGTTTCCTATGAAACAATGAAGAGCACAAATCTCGGACATCTGAAAAAAGGTGACAGGGTCAATCTTGAGCCGTCATTGAGACCGACCTCGAAATTAGGCGGGCACTTTGTTACGGGCCATGTTGACGGCGTCGGTAAAATCAGGTCAAAGACACCGGCAGGCAATGCCGTTAAATTTGAGATAGAGTCACCGGAAAATGTTTTGAGGTATCTCGTTGAAAAGGGCTCTATCGCAATAGACGGCATAAGCCTGACAGTTGTGAATGTCTTAAGAGACGCCTTCAGCGTGGTAATAATTCCCCATACAGCAAAGATGACAACAATGGGATTTAAAAAGGCCGGGGATACTGTTAATCTTGAACCTGATATACTGGCAAAATATGTGGCAAAATTTTTACAAACTGATAAAGACTCTTCTCTCCTGTCAGCACTTAAACAATCAGGATTTATACCCTGATTGTCTCTCCGTCCCTCAGCAATCTGATATTTTTGATTTTGAGCTTTCCAATCTCGGCATGGATTGTCCGCAGGTACTGGGGTTTTGGATGCGTTATGAATATCCTTTCCGGCATATATTTAATCTTTGAGAGTTCTTTCTTCAGTAACTGTGCGGTCATATGTCCTGTTGTCCTGGCAAGGTCTTTCAGCCTGTTGGGGAAGGATACTTCTATAATCAAACAATGAATCTGTTTATTGCCTATCTCTTTCCATGTCCTGTCTGTTGGTCCTGTGTCCCCTGTATAGAAGAACCTTCTTTTATTGCTGTCCTGAACCAGATATCCCACTGCCGGAACCGAATGATTTACCTTATAAGGAGTGATAATGTAATCATTGATTTTTAGCAGTCTCCCTGCCTTCAGCTCCATATATTTTAAAACAGCATTTTCATAGTCGGGTATCATTGTAAAATCGGGCCATAAGGAATCGTTCAAAAGATTTTTCCTGATTGTCTTCAGTACAGAAGGTATGCTTATAATATTAACCCTCTGCTTTCTTTTTTCAACTATGATATTATCAGCAAGGAAAGAGATGCCTCTTATGTGGTCGAGGTGGGCATGGGTAATAAAGATATCTTTAATTCTGGACTGGGCTTTGTTATCCAAAACATTCGTAAGACTTCCGGCATCAAACATAATTTTATCATCAAGCAGAAAGCCGGGGGGGTTGTGGCCCGGGAATTCTGCTCCCGAACAGCCAAGAATCTTGATTTTCATTGCCCACCTCCGGGATTATAAAACCATCTCAAGTTCCTGATACAATCGTCATCCATATTTCGATTGAATTTTATCAGATAAAAAGACCTTTTACAATCATTTTTCTTCAGCAT
>PNNP01000047.1 GCA_013824325.1 Thermodesulfovibrio sp.
TTAAAGGAGCTCTCCACGGCACTTTTCCGTGTTGAGCAGAAGAGGATGCGGGAGGCGAAAAAGACGTTAAAGCACAGTATCCTGGTGGTGGATGATGAAAAGGAACTGTGTGCACGCATCAAGCATGAACTGGATAAGGAGGGGTATCAAACTGCAGTTGCCTACGATGGCGTCGAAGGACTGGATTACTTTAAAAACTGCAGAGTGGATGTAGTCATTGCAGACATCAGAATGCCGAAAATGGATGGACTTGAAATGTTGAAGGCGTGCAAAGAGAGCACGGACGATTTTATATCAATTATTATCACAGGACACGGTGACCATGAGACTGCCATCGAGGCATTGAAACTGAGTGTTTTCAGCTATCTGAAAAAACCCATATCGCTTGAAGAACTTGTTGTTTCGGTTGAAAAGTGTATTGATCTGCTTCTTCTCCGGAGAGGTCTTTCAGCGCGCAGGCGCGAATTAGAAATAGAAACAGTTTTAAAAGAACAGTATGCAAAAAACCTTGAAAAGATGATTGAAGAAAAGACAAAGGCACTGAGAGAGAGTGAAGAGAAATTCCGGGTTATTAGCGCTGCCGCATGTGACGCTATTATTACTATGGATAATGAAGGGAAAATTTCCTACTGGAATGAAGCAGCGGAAAAGATATTTGGTTATTCGGTTCAGGAAGCGCTTGGAAAGGAATTACACATATTTCTTGCACCACTGCGCTACCACAAGGCTTATAGAGAAGGCTTCAGCAAATTTAAGATGACAGGTCAAGGACCTGTCATCGGGAAACCGCTTGAATTGGTGGCAGTTAAAAAAAATGCAATGGAGGTTCCGATAGAGCTCTCTATTTCAGCGATAAATCTTAGAGGCAAGTGGAATGCCATAGGGATAGTAAGGGACATTACCGAGCGAAAGAAGCTTGAAGCCCAGCTTTTGCATGCTCAGAAAATGGAGGCAGTAGGTGTATTAACAGGTGGCATATCGCATGAATTCAACAACATCCTTCAGGCAATAATGAGCATAGGAAGTCTCATGCAGATGAAGATAAAAGAAGGCGACCCCTTAAGACAATATGTCATTGACTTACTTGCCTCTACTGACAGGGCAGCCAATCTGACACGGAGTCTTCTTGCATTTGGCAGAAAGCAGCCTATTTACACAATGCCGGCAGACATCAATGATATAGTAAAGAAGGCAGTAAAGTTCATTTCAATGGTCATAGGAGAGGACATAGAGGTAAGGACAGAGTTGTCGGATGAAGAGATGACGGTAATGGCAGATTCAAGGCAGATAGAGCAGGTATTGATGAACCTTATAACGAATGCAAGGGATGCGATGCCTGATGGAGGGGTTCTGACGATACAGACAAAGCCCATCGTGATAGACGAAGCATTTATAAAAATGCATGGGTACGGGAAGGAAGGCATATATGCGTTAATATCGGTAACTGACACAGGCATTGGCATGGATAAAATGACAAAGGGGAAGATATTTGACCCGTTCTTTACTACGAAGGAAGTAGGCAAGGGGACAGGGCTTGGGCTATCAATTGCATACGGCATAATCAAACAGCACAATGGTTACATCAATGTATACAGCGAGCTTGGCAAAGGCACTACATTCAGGATATATTTACCATTGACAGAGGCAATGAAAGAAGAGGCAGTTCATACAAAAGAGGAAGAAGCAGAGAAAATAGAGGGGACAGAGACAGTGCTTATAGCAGAGGATGAGGGGCATGTAAGGAAGTTTACCAAGGAGACACTTGAGAGATTCGGTTATAAGGTTATAGAGGCAACAGATGGAGATGAAGCGCTCCAGAAGTTTAAGGAGAATGAAGACAGAATACAGTTACTTATACTTGATGTAATAATGCCGAAGAGAAATGGCAGAGAGGTTTATGATGAGATAAGGAAGACAAAACCTGATATAAAGGTAATATTTGTGAGCGGATACCCTGCTGATGTAATACACGAAAAGGGAATTCCTGAAGAAGGTTTTAACTTTATACCGAAACCCATTCGACCGACAGACCTTTTAAAAATAGTACGCGAGGAATTGGACAGATAGGGTTGCGATTTTAGTTTAATTGTTGGTTACTAATTTTAGAGCATCTTGCACCACATCAATCTTTGCAGGTGCAGTGCCTGCGTAATCTCCGTCGA
The DNA here is from genome assembly GCA_013824325.1 of Thermodesulfovibrio sp. GTDB lineage: Bacteria > Nitrospirota > Thermodesulfovibrionia > Thermodesulfovibrionales > Dissulfurispiraceae > PNNP01. The sequence goes on from PNNP01000047.1 coordinate 2,163, forward strand.
TCTGGATATGGCTGCTGCCTTCTATTTCTATCTCTGTTGCCCTGAAATAACTTATGTCCTCGAATTCAAGAGGGCTTCTTCTCATTATAATCCCCGATAAATATCTGATAAGGTCAATCCTTCCCTTCTTATGTGTAAGAAACACATATAGATAAGGGTCTGTGAGTCCGGCATCAGGGGTTATCTTAAAATCTCCGCCGTAACATGACGCCTTTCCGATAATTGCGGTATAGCCGGTTAAATTCAGTGATGAGTCCGCTCCGCCTTTTGCGTACTGATGAGTGATGGGCGATGAATTATTCTGGACTTTGAACTTTGAACCATAAATGTCTTCAACTTCCTTGAAGCGGGCGTTAATAGTTATCGGCTCCGGATTATATTTTAAGAGTGTTTTGATTCCGCTGAAAATATATGCGCCTTTGCCCGAATATTTTTTAATCTTTTCATTAATACCGAAAACTGCCTCGCCGTCAAATCCTACCCCTGCCATCAACAAGAAATGGCGGGTAATGCGTGATGAATTAAGAGTTATTCTTCCCAGATGCACTGTCTCTATTTTTCCATTCAGTGCGATATTCAGCGCCTCTTCAGTGTTTTCCGGAATTTTTAGTTCCTTTGCAAGCACAGAGGTGGTGCCAAGCGGAAGTATTGCCATTGGTATGCCTGAATATATCAAGCCGTTTGCCACTTCGTTGCATGTACCGTCGCCGCCTGCGGAAATTATTAAAAGTTCGGAATTTGGAGTTTGGAGTTCGGAGATAGACTTTGCAAAGGATTCAGCATCCCCTTTTTTAGAAGTGAGCATGAGTCTGACATCTAATCCTTTGTCTTTGAGGATGCCCTCAGCTTTTCTGATTTCCTTTAATGCACCTCCGCCTGCGATTGGATTGCCTATAAGCGCTATTGTATGTGTCATCTATTTCTAAACGGTCTTTTCTGAATGCGCTCCCCTTTTGGCTCTCCCTTGCATTCCTTCATGGCGTTTATGGCATCTGTCTTCATCCTTTCAGGCAGATTTTCATTTCTTTGACTGATTGTTATAAACCTTTTCAGATAAGGAACAGCTCCCCTGCAGTCATTCATGGCTTTGTATGTCATGCCTGTATGGAATAGCACAGGCGCATAGCGGGGCTTTAAATTATGGACAATTTTAAATTCCTTTAATGCTTCTGTGTATCTGCCGTTGTCTCTCAACAGGAGTGCCAGTCTCATATGAAAGAGAGGGTTTGAAGGGTTGCCCTCTATTGCCTCCCTCATCTCCCTTTCTGCGTTTGCAATGTCGCCTTTTTTCTGATATATGGTGGCAAGCAGCATGTGAGTCCTCGGATTATCAGGATTGATTTTAACAGCCTTTTTCAGAACAGCAGATGCATTATCCATCTCCTTATTGCTCATTGCCTGAATATCTTCTTTTGATTCAACAAAGTCTTTCCTGTATATTTTGTATGCAAGACTGCTCCAGACCTTCCCGACCTCGTCATTTACCTCTTCTTTTGCAAGAACTGTGTCAAGCTTTTTCCGTATATCATCAACCTTTGATTTGTCCCGCTCTGCAGAGAGCTTTTTGATGATATTGTCCCTCTCCTGTTTCAAGGATTCGTTTTCTTTCATGGCAGAGGCAAGCTGTTCTTTTATCTCCTCACTCTCTCTGAAACGGTTTATATGTTTCATCAGCACATCTGTATCTATTTTGCATTTTGCCTTTATGTAGATTTCGGGATTTGCTGTTGTCCCTTTCATCTCTTCCGAGATAATCTCGGTTTCCACAACCCCTGCAGTGTATGCCCTGATTTCGTCTTTTGTAAGCGCCATGTTTTTCACTTCTGTCAGACTTTCAACATAGGTGCCGGACATTTCAAGGGCTTTCCTTTTTGCTTCTTGTATGGCAATGCGCCGGGCGTCAATCTTACTGTCATTGTCGCCCATTACATAGCTGCTGTCTGTTTCGATGATTTGAATCTCAGCTTTTACAGCAGCGGGCAGTAATAATGCCAGTACTGCACATAAGGTTATGCTTTTTAAAAAGCTTTTCATTTATTATCACCTCCATATACTTTTTAAAATAATTGCACTATTTAAAATATTTCAATTTCAATTATACCTGAATTTAGCAATAAAGAGGACTGGCTTTATATCAAAATTTTAATAACAACAGGTGTTTTTTCTAAAAAGTTGATTAATGCAGTAACATCGGCATTTTCTCTGATAAAAAACACCCTTCCACCATTCATTTCCCCGTAGTTTTTTATATTCGGTATCCTCAGATACCCGAAGTCCCTTGATGCAATGTAACCTGTTGTATAGTCAGGGTCGTCGGATATGCAGATTTCAGCAGCAATATCATGGCATGACGCCACCTTTGAAGCAAGGATTAATGCCTCTTTGACAATTGAGTTATTTATATGCAGTTTTGAGAGAAGCTGTCCCAATTTTTTTCTGTCAGTCTTTTTTATCCCAAGTCTTGATACCCTGACACCCCGCTCCCTGTCCGGCTCAATACGCCTGCCTGTTTTTGCAGTTATCAAAGCCGCTCCCCGCATTGTCTTTTCTGATTTCAGGATTTTAAGTGCTAAATTAATTGTTTTTCTGCTGATGTTAAGCTCTGTCAGTTTCTGGAATATAATATCCTCTGCTTGGGCAGGCGAATCACATTCAATCGTTGTGACCGGCAGTAATGGAGATTTCAGGGGTTTTTCTTTTATCTCTTCAATGGTGATTACAATCTTATCTGGTTTGCCTTTTGAGTGGTTCAAAGCCCTTTTTATGTAATCATTGCTTATTCTTGGTATTTCAGATGCGTCATATAGCCCTTCTGCTCCTGAAATGTGTGTTTCACTGATTTCTGACTTCTGACTCTTGACTTCTGACTCTTGACTTCTGATTTTTTTTGATGCCCTCATTCTTATATTCCACATAGTAAATTATAATACACTTTAACAACAAAAAGAGGGTGCGAAAACCGCACCCTCTTTTAAAATGAAATTATTAAGAAGCTTTATTCAGCAGCAGCGAAACTTGTAGATAGTGTATAGGACGAGGCATTGCCTGCTCTGCGTATCTTCAGATAATAAATTCCGGGATTAATCTTATATTCAAACTTTGCAGGTGTTGCTGTATTCTTAACCACGCCTCCATAGGCAAGGTGTTTGCTGAGATCGGCAGGATCAAAAAGCTCAAGAGAATTAGAAACATCGTTTGTTGCACTTGAAAGAGTGGCAGTCAGCTTTCCTTCCTGAAGGACAGTAATCTTCCACCAGTCATCTGTGTCCCAGCCCCGCTTGTCATTATAGTAATATCCGAGATGTCCTGTTACGAATGTATTTAACTCCATAGGAATTGCACTATTAGGATCATCGTTGGGTTCCCTGTCATTTGTTAGAGATGCGGGTTCAAATAAACTTGCGAGCGAGTAGCTCATTGCCTTGCCTACACGCCTGACCATTACATAGTAATCTCCGGGTCCGACCTGATATTTCACAAGCGCAGGAGTGAATGTATTCTTCACTATGCTTGCCATGCGGCCTGTGCCTAACTTGGCGCGAGGCAATTCCAAGTCTGCCGGAGCAAATAGTTTGATCTCTGTAAAGACATTGCTCTGGTGGCTTCTCAAAACTACTTTAAGCCATCCGTCCTGCGTAACCTTAATCCTCCACCAATTTTCCCCTTCATTCGGATTCATGGTCACAGAGCCCTGCACAGTTGTGCCGAGAGGGAATTCTATTGCTGTCGGCAGGGTGGCGGCATCACCTGATGGGAGAGGGATGTGCATGCTTATTAAAAGCGACATGAGAATAAAGATGAAGAAATATTTTCTCATTTAAAACCTCCTTATTTAATAGTTTGTAAATATATAAACGTATTAGGTACCCGGAAATTTCTAAATATTATACCTTTTGCTGAGTTAGAGGATTTATTTAAAGTTTAACAATTTCTTTAAATCTGTCAAGGTATTTTTCACCTTTTGGATTAAAGAAAAGATTGAGATATGTATTGTCTTATGTTAAGTTATAAAAAATATACATTAAGGGGTAAATGGACATGCCAAAACTGATTAAAGAGAGGTCAAAGAAAGCCGGTCTTCCGCCGGGTACGCTTATTCATATAGGCGAGAAAAAGACCGGGGAAGCAAGGATTAATATCATAGATTATGACGGGACACATCTTCAGGAAAAAGAGATAAAGAAACTTGATGAATGTATCCAATATAAAGACAAGCCGACAGTCACATGGATAAATGTTGACGGTATTCATCAAGTGGAGATTTTGGAAAAACTCGGTGACTGTTTCGGACTGCATCCCCTCGTGCTGGAAGATATTCTGAATACAGACCAGCGTCCCAAAATGGAGGATTACGGTGATTATATTTACACTGTCCTGAAAATGATTTATTACGATGACAAAAACAACGGCATAGTTACAGAACAGGTGAGCATAATACTCGGTCAGAATTTTGTCATCTCTTTTCAGGAAGGGATTGATGGGGATGTCTTTAATTCAGTAAGGGAGAGAATCAGGAGCGAGAAAAGCCGCATAAGAAGAATGGGTGCTGATTATCTTGCTTACTCCCTGCTGGATTCCGTAGTTGACAATTATTTCATAGTCCTTGAAAGACTCGGCGAAAAAATAGAATTTCTTGAAGATGAGCTTGTCAACAACCCTACGCCTAAGACCTTACAGATAATCCATGATTTGAAAAGGGAGATGATATTTCTTCGGAAATCTGTCTGGCCACTGAGAGAGGTAATCAATGCACTTGAAAGGGGTGAATCTCCGATGGTAAAGGATGCCACAAGGATATATCTCAAGGATGTTTATGACCATACAATTCAGGTGATTGATACTGTGGAGACATTCAGGGACATGCTTTCGGGCATACTTGATATTTACCTTTCGAGCATAAGCAACAGACTTAATTCGGTAATGAAGGTATTGACCATAATTGCGACGATATTTATGCCGCTCACCTTTCTTGCAGGGGTTTATGGAATGAATTTCAAATATATGCCGGAACTTGAGTGGCACTGGGGATACCCTCTAATCTTGCTTGTTATGGTAACCATAGCGTTATCAATGCTGATTTACTTTAAGATAAAAAAATGGATGTGAATAATACGGGTTATGCGACTTTTAATCCATGCTGTCTTATAAATCTCAAATCGTCTTCAAATGTCCTGCCTGTTGTTGTGAGATAGTTTCCTGTCATCAATGAATCTGCGCCTGCCGTAAAAATCATTTCGCCGGATTCACCGAGCACCTGAACCCTGCCGCCGCAAATGCGTATCGCCTTATGTGGAAGTATAAACCTGAAAAGACTTATAATCTTGAGCGCTTCAAATGGGTCGAGAAGCTCTCTATCAGATAGGGGTGTCCCTTTAATAGGTATCAGAAAATTGACAGGCACGGAATCCACGCCAAGTTCTTTGAGGAAAAAAGCCATGTCTATCCTGTCTTCCCATGTCTCACCCATTCCGAATATGCCTCCGGAACAGACAGAAAGACCGGCAGCCTGCGCTGCCTCAAGTGTCTTTAACTTGTCGCTGTAAGTGTGTGTTTTGCATACATGAGGAAAAAATCTTTCTGATGTCTCAATATTATGATGGTAGCGATCAAGTCCGTGAGCTTTAAGGAATAACAATTCGTCCTTGCCCAGAAGTCCGAGGGATGCGCATGGCAGCAGTCCGATATTTTTTATCCCTTCTATCATAAATGCTATTTCCTTCAGTTCATTCTTGCTGACCTTCTTTCCGCTTGTAACTATGCTGAACCTTTTTACACCCCCATCTTTTGCTTCCTCTGTTTTTTTAAGAATCTTCTCTTTTTTCAGCAGGGGATATTTTATGATATCGGCTTTGCTTTTTGATGACTGTGCGCAGTATGAGCAGTCTTCAGGGCATGCCCCTGATTTTGCATTCACAATTGCGCAGAGGTCAACCATATCTCCGCTGAAAGCTTCTCTTATCCTGTTGGCTGAAGAAAAAAGGTCGGGCAATTCTGTTTTTTGGATTTTAGTTAGTCGAATGGCGTCAGATTTTATTATAGGAATTCCGGAGATAACTTTTGATGCAAGATTTTGAATCACAGGTTATTTTTTTAAAAAGGCAGGGCAAATGTCAACCAAAAAATAAATATGGGTTTACTAACGCTAATATCTGATTGTGAAGTCAGTCAGCCCTTCAAGCTTTTTTTCCCATGTTGTTTCGATGTTTGTTACCCTTGAAAACGGCGTGCCTTCATAGCACTGTCTGATAGCAGTCTCAATTTTGTCCTTTTCTCCCTCAAAGACCACTTCAACCCTTCCGTCAGGGAGATTTTTTGACCAGCCTGCCAAGCCGTGTAAATAAGCAACCTCTCTTGTAAATGCCCTGTAATAAACACCCTGAACCCTTCCGTCAATGATAAGATGAGCCCTGACTTTCATGTTCTAATAATACCACTTTTTTTTCAAAAAAATCGTACAGGTTTGGAGTTCCCACTTTAGTGGATAAATTTTATATATAAGTATAAAATTAAGCCTGAAGGGTATATATTAACTTGCTTAAATTTTTCAAGGAGGTAAGACTATGATAGTTAAAAAAGCAGTCATTATTCTCACAATTGCTGTAAGCATGGTATTTTCAGGTATTGCCTATATCTATGCAGAAGGGCAGCAAAAGATGACCATCCTCTACAAAGACGGCAAAAAGCAGGTGATATATTTAGACGAGTCTTCCTGTAATATTTTGACTATAGATTTCTCAACCCAAGGCATGGCTGCAGATCCAAGAAAGCAATATACTGATACAAGCAAACAGTATACTGATACAAGGGGCAACAGGGTTGCTGTGCCATGCGGTAAACTTGCCTTTGCAGACAGGGTTGTCGCATACAATATTGGCAATCCTGCCCCGACTGACAGGAGAGCAATGAATCCCAACAGCGCCCTTGGTGAACCTGATTATATTTCAGAAGAGGATAGCTATAAAAGACCTGTTTACCCTGATGTGACACTCGGCTGCGGAGGCTCAATCACCCTTGAATTTACAAGGGTCAGTCTCGTTGATGTACAAGGTCCTGACCTGTATATATTCGAAACAGGGCCTGCGGTAGAGCCCGCGATGGTTGAAATCAGCAAAGACGGGTTTAACTGGATAAATGTTGGACGTGTTTCCGGAGGCAAGGCTTCTTTAGACATACACAACTATGTCTCACCCAATGACCAGTTTAGATTTGTTCGGCTGACAGATTTAAGGTCAGCCTGCGGAGGCAATTTCCCGGGCGCTGACATTGATGCTGTAGCAGCAATAGGTTGTATTACTGTCCAATGAAAAATGACTAAGAAAAAATTTACAAAAAGGATACTTGTATATGAAATAATCGGATTTTTGGTTGTAATCATTGTATTATGGCTTGATGAAATATTCGACCTTCCGCAGCAGAATTTTCGCATGGTTTGTGCAGTGAATGTCTTGAAAAGCAGTACGGAAAGTTTTTAAGCAGGAACTGATATTCGGCATTGAGGATGATGCTTGCTTAAATTCCGAGATATGCCTTTTTCAGGTCTTCGTTGTGCAAAAGCTCTTCGCCGCTGCCGTGTAACTTGATGCTCCCGTTTTCCAGTACATATCCGCGGTGTGAGAGTTTCAAGGCTGCATTTGCATTCTGCTCGACAAGAAGTATTGTAATCCCTTCATTATTTATTTCAGCAATAGTTTTGAATATCTTGCCTGCCAGTATAGGCGCAAGCCCGAGGGAAGGCTCGTCAAGAAGGAGAAGCCGGGGGTTTGACATGAGCGCTCTGCCTATTGCGAGCATCTGTTGTTCTCCGCCGCTCAGTGTCCCTGCTGTCTGATTTTTGCGCTCTTTGAGTATGGGGAACAAACTGAAAACCCTTTCAAGATTTTTGTTGAAATTCTGAACGGCGCTCACAAAAGCACCAGTTTCAAGATTTTCAAGAACAGTAAACTTGGGGAAGATTCTTCTGCCCTCGGGCACCTGACAGATGCCTTTCTTCACAATCAAATGCGGAGCCAGTCCCTTTATGGATTCTCTTTCAAAGTATATATCACCGGAATCCGGTTTTAAGATACCCGATACTGTCATAAGCGCAGTGGTCTTGCCTGCTCCGTTACTGCCGAGAAGACAGACAATCTCACCTTTATTTACCTCAATGCTGATTCCTTTCAATGCCCGTATATGTCCGTATGAAGTATTGATTGAAGTTAACTTCAGCATATTAGTTTATCGTTTCCTTTCCCAGATATGCTTCAATCACAAGCGGGTCATTCCTTACCTGTTCAGGCTTGCCTTCTGCAATCTTGACACCGTGGTCAAGTACTATAATCCAGTCGGATATGCCCATAACGAGATGCATGTCATGTTCAATGAGGATTATTGTTTTGCCAAGCTCCTGAATATTTTTTATCAGAGACATAACCTCCTCGGTTTCTGCCGGGTTCATTCCAGCTGTCGGCTCGTCAAGAAGGATAATATCAGGCTCGGTTGCGAGCGCCCTTGCAATCTCAAGTCTTCTCTGACTGCCGTAAGGCAGATTGTCTGCCCGCATATCGGCAAAATTCTGGAGACCTATGAATTCCAGATATTCAAATGCATTTTGCAGTATATTTTGTTCCTGTATCAAAAAATTATTGTTATGAAAGATTGCACTGAAAAGGTTATATTTCCTTTTTGTATGCTGCCCGACCATTACATTTTCTATGACGCTCATTTCAGAAAATAACCGTATATTCTGAAATGTCCTTGAAATGCCGAGATTTGCTATTTCATGCGGCTGAAGCCCTGAGATTTCTTTATTCATAAACCTGATGCTTCCCTTGGTCGGTTTTGTTATGCCGGTAAAACAGTTGAAAAGAGTGGTCTTCCCCGCACCATTGGGTCCAATTATGCTGACGATTGAGCGGTCCTTTGCTTTAAAACTAACATCCTCGATTGCTTTTATGCCGCCAAAATGTCTTGTCAATCTGTTAGTTTCTAATACGAACACTTTTTCCTCCTCCTAAAAGTCCCTGCGGCCTGAATATCATCAGCAGGACAAGACCAAGTCCCAGAATCAGCATTCTGTATAACTGCACTCCGCGCAGCACTTCCGGCAGGAGAGCGAGAATAAATGCGCCAAGAACCGTACCATAAGTGTTTCCAAGTCCTCCGAGTATAACCATGCTTAAAATAAAGACAGACTCAATGAAAGTAAAGCTCTCCGGAGAAACAAACTGCATTTTTGAAGCAAACAGTGTTCCTGCTATTCCTGCCCAGAATGTTCCGAATGTAAATGCATACAGCTTATATTTTGTTATGTTGATTCCTATTGAGGATGCTGCAATCTCGTTTTCTTTTATTGCTATCCATGCCCTTCCAATTCTTGATGATTCGACCCTTCTGATTATCGCGAGGGTCAGCAGGACAAATGCAAAAACAATATAATAGAAATATTCGAGCCTCCCGAGGGAAAGATTCATTAATGATGGAGAGGCTATGCCCGTTATGCCGTTGGGCCCATTTGTCAGCGAATCCCAGTTATTCAGAGTGAGCCTGACTATTTCTCCAAAGCCGAGTGTAACAATGGCAAGATAATCACCTCTCAGCCGTAAGGCAGGTATGGCGAGCAACAGACCTGCAAAAGATGCAGATAAGGCAGACAGCGGCAGGCATGCCCAGAAGCCTAACCCCAGCTTTGTATTGAGCAGAGCATATGTGTATGCACCGATTGCATAAAAAGCTGCGAATCCGAGGTTCAAAAGCCCTGCAAAACCTACAATTACATTAAGCCCGAGTGCGAGGATGATGTAAATACCCGAAATTATCAAAACATCAAGATAATAATCGGCCAGAATAAATGGAGATACAAAAAATGCAATCAGCAATGCAATAAGTGCAGGCTTGCGGAAGCGATGGGGGAAGTCAGGATGGAATTCTTCAAGAAAGGTCTGATAGAAATTTGATTTTCTGACAAAGAAGATTGCAGAAAGACCGATTAAGACACTTAGAAACATCATGACAGCCGTTTTTATATCTTTGAAAGGCAGAAAAAGGATAGCTGCCCATGCCGCAATCAGAGACGACCTGAAGATTATGGACTTTTTTGTCAATGCCCGAATTTTTTCAATTATGTCCTTAATCATCTATCCTGTATCCTGTCCTCTATACTTTTTCATCTATTTCCCGGCCATATATACCGGAAGGTTTTATCAGGAGGATTATTATGAGTATGATAAAGGCGAATGCATCCTTGTATTCACTTGATATATATGCTGCACCTAATCCTTCCACAAGTCCGAGTATTATCCCGCCTACCATCGCACCACGGATACTGCCGATTCCTCCAAGAACAGCAGCAGTAAACGCCTTTATCCCTGCTATGTAACCTATAAAGTAATTTATGAGCCCGTAGTATGCGGCAACCATCACACCGGCAACTGCTGCAAGTCCTGCGCCGATGATAAAGGTGACCGAAATTATGCTGTTCACATTTATGCCAACAAGTGCTGCCATTGTCTTGTCCTGTGATGTAGCCCTCATTGCCTTGCCGATGCGCGTTTTCCATATGAATATGCGGAGTGAGAACATCAGGAACCCTGAAACAATGATTATCATTGCCTGAAGGTAAGTTATATCAACATTCAAAAAATACAGGTGCCCCTCACCAAACCTGTATGGAAATCCCCTGTCTGTTGCACCCTGGGTCAGCATTATAAAATTCTGCAGGAAAATAGAGACACCGATTGCGCTTATCAGGGGGCTTAGTCTCGGCGCATTTCTGAGGGGTTTATATGCTACCTTTTCTACTGTAAATCCATACGCTGAGCAGAAGACTACAGTAAGGATAATGCTTAATATCAGGGCAAGGGTAAAGTTTGCTGAAGTCAGTCCCATTGCTGTAAAGATGCCGAGAAAGATAATCACGAGATATGCGCCAAGCATGTAGATTTCGCCGTGTGCAAAGTTTATCAGCTCAAGTATCCCGTAAACCATGGTGTAACCAAGGGCAATGATTGCATACACACTGCCCAGAGTCAGACCATTTATGAGCTGTTGCAGGAACATGGCATGAAATTTTATCAAAAATGCTAATATATTGTCATGAGTGCATAGTAGAGAGAGGCGTAAAGTCAAAGGGTAGAAAAATCCATACGCAATTCTATGTTTAAATCCGAAACAAACGAAAGTATCAATCTGGGCAAGTGGACACATGAAAAGCTGAATTCATTTTTGCATAAAGCGTCCGGAATTAAGGATACAGGCAAACGCATGGACTTTCTTTCAAAACGATTTCTTGGCACGGCATATAAAGAATCAACTTTAATCGGAGATATTAACACCCCGGAGATTTTTGTCATTAATCTGAAAGGTCTTGACTGCTTTACCTTCATTGATTATATAGAGGCAATACGATTATCAGACTCTTTCAATGAATTCAGAGAGAATTTAAAAAAAGTGCGATATCAGCATGGAAAGGTAGCATTTAAAAATAGAAATCATTTTTTCACGAATTGGATTGAATATAATTCAGACACTATTTTTGATGTTACCGGACAAATCGGCGGCAGGAAGGTAAAGACTGTTAAAAAACTTCTGAATAAAAAAGAGGATGGAACACGTTTTATATCAGGGATTGTCCCTGAAAAGCGGGAGATAAAATATATTCCTTCTGATGCTGTTAACGGTTCAATTATAAATAAGATGAAAACGGGCGATTATGTCGGGATATATTCAGATCTGCAGGGACTGGATGTATCACATGTTGGAATTTTCATCAGGCAGAGGAATAAAGTTTATTTAAGGCATGCCTCTTCTCTTAAAAAATATAGAAGAGTGGCAAATGAGGATTTCAGGAGATATATAGCCGGCAGGAGCGGAATTCTTGTGCTGAGGCCAAAGGATTGATTAACCCTCTTTTTTCAGTCCGGCAATTTCGTTTCTAAGCCACCACAGCATCCATAAGCCCGGAAGGGCAACAATGGCGGTTATAAAAAAGAAACTCGCCCACCCGAGCGATTCCACAAGAAAACCTGATGTAGGTGAAATAAATATCCTTCCGAGCGCAGCGATTGATGACAGCAATGCATATTGTGTTGCGCTGAACCGTTGATTGCACATAGCCATAAGCAGTGCAACAAAGGCTGCTGTGCCCATACCGCCGCTCAGGTTTTCAAAGGCAACTGCAAAAATCAGCATACTATAATTTTTACCGAGCCAGGCAAGCACCATGAATGAAAGGTTTGAAACTGCCTGCAATATTCCAAAAAAGAGCAGGGAACGGAACAGACCGAGTTTTACCATGAGTGTGCCGCCGAATATTGCCCCTGCAATCAACGAGACAAGTCCGAGTCCCTTGTTGATTGTTCCGACATCTGTAGGTGAGAATCCTACACCCCTGATGAGAAAAGCGGTGGTTAATGCACCTGCATAAGCATCTCCGAGCTTGTACAAAACTATAAGAAGCAGCATCGAAAAGGCTGAGTTGCGTGAAAAGAAATCC
>PNNP01000048.1 GCA_013824325.1 Thermodesulfovibrio sp.
AGGGATGCATATAAAAAGGCATTTGAGGAGTTTAGGAAAACGGGACAGGGTCCGGTTATCGGAAAAACTCAAGAGCTGATAGGTCTCAAAAAGGATGGGGCAGAATTTCCTATTGAACTTTCAGTTTCATCTGTCAAGCTCAAAAGACAGTGGCATTCTGTAGGTATAATGCGTGATATTTCCGAACGTAAAAATCTTGAACAACAGTTCCTTCATACCCAGAAAATGCAGGCAATCGGTCAGCTTGCAGGCGGCATAGCCCATGACTTCAATAATACCCTTCAGGCAATAATGAGTATCGGCGGGCTTCTGCAGATTAAGATTAAGGAAGGCGATCCCTTAAGAGAATATATTAATGATTTGCTTGCTGTTGCGGACAGGGCAGCAAATCTCACAAAGAGTCTTCTTGCATTCAGCAGAAAACAAATAATTAATCCAATGCCGGTAAATCTCAATGACATAGTCAAAAACGCTGAAAAGCTCATCTCAAGGGTTATCAGAGAGGACATAGGAATAAAAATAGAGCTGTTTTCTCAAAGTTTAATAATAATGGCTGATTACATGCAGATAGAGCAGGTATTAATGAATCTTACAACCAATGCAAGGGATGCCATGCCTGAGAGAGGCTCATTGACAATAGAGACAGGACTTGTAGAGATGGATGAAGAATTCATAAAAGCATATGCTTACGGGAAATCAGGCAGGTATGCTCTTATGATTGTGACGGACACAGGGATAGGGATGGATGAAAAGACAAAGGAAAAGATATTTGAGCCATTCTTTACCACTAAGGAAGTAGGCAAGGGAACAGGACTTGGATTGTCAACTGTTTATGGGATTATCAAACAGCATAATGGTTATATTAATGTATATAGCGAGAAGGGCAAAGGAACAACATTCAGAATATACCTGCCCATAATAGAGACAAAGGCTGAAGAAATAAAACTGCCAAAAGAAATAACAGAAATAAAGGAGCTGACAGGCGGGACAGAGACAATCCTCGTAGCAGAGGATGAAGAGGGTGTCAGAAAATTTTCAAAGAGTGTGCTTGAGCAGTTTGGTTATAAAGTTATTGAAGCAGTGGATGGTAATGATGCAATAAAGAAATTCAAAGAGCATAAAGATAAAATCCATCTGCTTTTCTTTGATGTGATAATGCCAAGCAGGAGCGGCAAAGAGGCTTATAATGAAATAAAGAAGATAAAACCTGATATCAAAGTTCTTTTTGCGAGTGGATTCCCTGCAAAAGTGATAGAAGAAACAGGAATTTTTGAGAAAGGCTTTAACTTTGTTACAAAACCTACTCCCCCAACTGAGCTTTTGGAAAAAGTGAGAGAAGTTCTGGACAAATAACCTTATGATTTTTTTCTGATATAAAGGATTCCGGCACCAGCAAATATCATCAATAGACTCAATATCTGCCCCATTGTAAATATGCCCAGAATAAAGCCGATATGCAAATCAGGCTCCCTGAAAAACTCTACAAAAAATCTGAACGAGCCGTACAATATAATAAATATCGAAGAAAGAATGCCTGACCTGAATCCCCTGTCCTTTAATATCCAGAGAACAGCAAAAAGCAGGATACCCTCAAGGAAAAACTCATAAAGCTGTGACGGATGACGGGGAAGAGAACCTCCCGAAGGGAAAACCATAGCCCACGGCACATCTGTAATCCTTCCGTAAAGCTCGCTGTTTATGAAGTTGCCGAGCCTTCCGAGTCCGAGACCCACAGGTGCTGTAATAATGACAAGGTCTGAGACCTGCCAGAACTCAAATCTGTATTTTCTGCAAAAAAGCAGACCTGCGATAATGCTGCCGATCAACCCTCCGTGAAATGAAAGCCCGCCGTGCCAGATAGCGAATATTTCGAGCGGTCGGTAAAAATAGTAGACAGGATTATAAAAAATAACATAACCAAGCCGCGCGCCTATCAAAAGACCGAGTATGATATAAGAATAAAGGGATTCCACAAAATCCTTGCCAAAATTCAGCCCCTTTTTCTTTATCTGATACCTGACGAGAAGATAGGATAATGCAAACCCTATTAGATACATCAGCCCGTACCATCTCACAGAGAGAGGTCCTATTCTCACAATTTCAGGGTTTATGTCAGGATACGGAATCATTTTTTATGCGCCTTGTGTATATATACACACCCCATACTGAGAGGTCTCATCTCGCAATTGCGGAAGCCCGATTCTGTTATACAGCGCGCAAAATCTTCCGGATTATAAAACTTCTCAATCGAATCTCCCAGATATTCATATGCCTCTCTTATCGAAAAAAAACCTGATACCGCAGGGATGATTCGTCTCAGATAATAACGGTAAGGTGTCCTCATTATATTTGCAGGCATCGAAAACTCAAGAAAAACTGCCTTCCCTCCCTTTTTTAAAACCCTGAAAATCTCCTTCAGAGCCGCGCTGGTCTCATGCATATTCCTTATGCCAAAAGCACACGTCATTCCATCAAATGTATTATCCTTAAATGGAATATGGTAGGCAGAACCCACCAGGGCAAAAAAGTTTGGATGGGGAATTTTTTTTTGAGCCCTTAAAAGCATATTAAGGCTCAAATCAAGTCCTGCTACGCTAACCCCTTCTTTCACCAGACCGATAGCGCTGTCTCCTGTGCCTGTTGCAAGGTCAAGCACCAGAGTGCCGTTTAACGGTTTTAGCTCCCTCACCATCACCTTCCGCCAGTAAAAGTCCTGAAGGAAAGAAAAGAGATGATTAAGAAAATCGTATCTTTCAACAATATTGTCAAACTTCAAACTGTTTACTTCACTCCTAAAATTTTAAATACTCCATTTTTTATAAGATTCACTGCTATGGCAGCCAGCAGCAGGGATGAAACCTTGGCAAACGCCCTTGCCCCGTTTATTCCTATGAGTCTGATAATCATTTCTGCCCTGTTAAATATTATCCATGCAATAATCAGGGTTACTACAAGAGAAAGGATGACAGGCAGATACCCGTAATTGCCGACAAGCACAAGGGTTGTGGTCAGGGTTGCAGGCCCTGCCAGCAGGGGCGTTCCCAAGGGAACCGCTCCCAGCGTTGAGGTGACTTTATAAACACCATAGTCCGCATTAACTATATGTGCAATAGAAATAACAAGGAGAAGGATGCCGCCTGCTATCATGAAGTCTTCAACCTGAATCCCGAGTGCGCTGAACACTGCCCTTCCAAGAAATACAAAGCCAATAGTAATCAAAAATGCAGTAAACACTGACTGTCGTGCAATCTTTTTCCTTTGCACAACATCCATGCTTTCGGTCAAAGAGATATAAATCGGCAGCACCCCGGGGGCATTTAAAGCAACCATGATAGGTATAAGACTGAGCAAAAAAGCATTTACTGTATCCATACGCCCTATTGTATTATTGACATTACCAAAGAATCAACTTTTTAAAATTCAAAGGCATTTGACAGGAGGCACAGGTGCACTCAAACCAACCCTAATAATTCATAAATTTACAGCAATGTGTGAGGCAGCCGTATCGAAAGCAAGATGTTGAGTTATTTGTCAGCACGCGGATGCGTGCGGTAACATACACCGTTACGACAGAATGTGCTTAGGTGAGACGACTTGCTATTTGGCACACAAGGGCTAATTATCTTGCTGAGATGCGGATGCCCCTTGCATTGCTAAAAAATTTACATCTGAATTTGGGTATAATACAAACAGGAGTATCAAATGAAGACCACTTTGCTGTTAATATTAACTTTCTTTGCATCCTCTTATGCCTTCGCTCAGGAAATTAAAAGTCTGGGCATTGAAGAGCTGAAGGATATGATTGATAAAAAAACAAAGATAGTGATTGTGGATGCAAGACCGGAAGAGGAATACAAAGAAGGTCATATCCCCACTGCCATAAACATACCGCCTGAAAAGATTGATTCGCTCAGTACCGTTCTGCCTGAAAATAGAAAAATAATGATCATTTTCTATTGCAGGGGATATAGCTGAGGACCCAGCAGGGATGCCGCGGTTGCAGCAAGGAATGCCGGATACACAAATGTCAAAACCCTTTCAGGAGGTTTTCCAGAGTGGGTTTCAAAGGGATATGAAGTAGAAAAATAAGAGGGGGCAATAATCATGGCAGCAAAATTAATTTTTGATAAGAGAAAAAATATTATTCCTATTGGAGCGCTTATTGCAGTGATTTCATTGTTTCTTTTTTTGCAGGCAACTGCAGGCGAGTTGAAGCTAACCCCTAAAAAAAGAGTCGCACCTGTGACTGAAACAATATCAAGCACAGAGGTTGGCACAGGCTGGAGCACAAAGGAGAATCTGGAAGAAGCAGTGAAAGAAGCAATTGAAATGGCTCTGAAAGACAAAAAAGACAAAACGCCTGATTTCGCAATCATTTTTGCAAGCTCCGGCAGTGATATGAAAACTATACTCTCACAGGCAAACAAGATATTTAAGACCAAAACCAAGATATACGGCGGAACTTCTGATTCCAGAGGGGTGATGACCGACAAAGGATTTGCAAAAGCAGCGGAGAAAGGTTATGAATATGCAAAGATGGAAGGCAAAAGGAGTCTGGCTGTTATGACAGTTACTTCAAAAGACATTACTTTTGGAGTAGGCTCTGCTGATTTTTCTGGTTGTCCTTCTATAAGGGAAGCTTCAAAAACTGCTGTATTGAATGCAATAAAAAGTGCAGGGAAATCAAAAAATGAGTTGCCTAAAGCTGTCTTGATAACGCCCACGCTCGGCACGGAAGAGGAGGTTGTTGAGGGCATTGAAATGGTTGTGGGCAAAAATACGCCGATTCTTGGCGGAACAGCAGGGGGACCTGCTCTTGCGGTATTCGGTGAAAACAAAATATATAATAAGGGTGTCTCATTGGCTGTTATTTATACCGGTTTGCCAATGGGATGGGTATATGAAGGGGGATTTGATGTAAAAGCCTCTCTTTCCGGAATAGTTACCAAGGTTAAGGGACAGGCTATCGTAGAAATTGACAATAGACCCGCACTAAATGTATATAATGAATGGCTGGGCGGTGAAATTGATAAACTATTCAAGAAATACAAAAGACCTGACTTGATAAGAGATTTACTTGTTTTACATCCCATATATAGAAAGCTTGCTTCTCCTGACGGCAAAGAATATTTCTTATTTTCACATCCCTGGCCCAAAGATGATAATTTAATAGAAAGGTCTGTGATGACATCTACCAAGATTAATGTCGGAGAAAGAATATATCTGGGTCAGGGCACATGGGAAACACTTATTAACAGAGTCGGAAGCCTGCCACAAAAAGCAAAAACAAATGGTAAGATTCGTGCTGATATGAAGCCGGTTTTTTCAATCGGCTACATCTGTGGTGGTGTAATGGGCATAATACCTGAAATGGAAAGATTAAAACTGCCTTATCTAATAAACTATGCAAATAACAATGCACCTTTTATTGCACCATTTACATGGGGAGAGCAGGGCAATTTACGGGGGGTCGGCAACAAACACGGCAATCTTTTAACAAGCTTTCTCATAATAAGCGATAAGAGATAGAGATAAAACACAATGAAACTGTTCTATAAGATATTCATTCCCACATTTATTTCTTTCTGGGTTATTGTTCTGTCTATCTCATATATAATCACAACCCAACAAATCTCTGATATTGAAAAGGACATTTTAGACGAAAAGAGAATTCTCGGCAGTTTTATATCAAAACAGGTAGAAGTGGGTTATTTTGAATCCAACTGGCCCTTTGAGAGCCTTAATAAACTATCCAAACATAAAGGTGTGCTTTTCTGGTGGATAGTCAGAGATGACGGCATGATATATTTGGCAGACGATACCTCTTTTATGGGAACTTATGTTCAGGACTATTTCCCTAAAATAGCAGGCTCCTTAGAAAAAGAAGATATATATTTAAACCGTGACCAGAACCATGGCATTTTCTTTAATCCCCTTGAAACAGGAAAAATAAAGTGGTCTTTCTGGTACGGGTTTTCTTTGAACGAGATTTCCGAGAAAAAGAAACATATTATCACCTTAATTTCTGTCATATCTATTTCGGCAACAGCAGCGTTTGGAGTCATTCTTTTCCTTGCGGTTAAGCGGTTTACAAAGCCGATTGGCGAACTCGTCTCCGGCACAGCAAAAATCGGAAAAGGAGATTTTACATACAGAATAAGAATAGAATCCGGAGACGAGCTGGGCAAACTTGCTAATTCCTTCAACAATATGGCTGAGGATTTACAGAATATTACTGTTTCACGGGATGAGCTTACAAAAGAAATTAATAATCGCAAACGCATTGAAGAGGCTTTGCTTAATTCGGAGCAGAGATTTCGCATTGCCGCTGAAAGCACTAACGACTTAATTTATGAATGGGATATTTCAGGCGGTCATCTGACATGGTTTGGCGACATTGACGGGCATTTAGGCTATGAACCAGATGAGTTTCCAAGGACAATAGATGCTTGGGAGAATGCAATACATCCTGACGACCACCAACATGTAACCGCTGCACTTGAACAACACCTGAAGACAAAACAGCCGTTTATTCAGGAATACCGCGTATTGCGAAAGGATGGAACAATTATCTACTGGAGAGACCACGGCTCTGCCATGTGGGATGAAGAAGGCAATACCTATAAAATGATTGGTGCCTGCAGGGATATTACCAAGAGAAAACATGCAGAGGAAGAGCGGGAGCATCTTATTCTGCAACTTCAGGCTACACTTGACAAAGTTAAAACACTGACTGGCCTTCTGCCTATTTGCAGTTCATGCAAAAAGATACGCGATGACAAAGGATACTGGAATCAGGTTGAAGTTTATATCAGCGAACACTCCGAAGCTGAATTCACCCATGGTTACTGCCCGGACTGTCTGAAAAAGATGTACCTGGAATTAGATAAGTTAAAAAAAGAAAAATTGCCCGACGAAAAAATCTGATGAATATTGACATTTAATAAACAAAGGGAGACAGGTAAATGATAATCGTAATGAAAGCAGGCGCAGCAAAGCGCGAAGCTCAGATTATTTGCAGAGGTGGCAGGCAGAAAACTTTGATATTATAATATAGAGAATAGATTCAATCTCTCTTTTTATCAGGAGGCATCAAATGAGCAGCAGTCGCCGCATGAGATTCAGAAAGCCGCAGATTAAGAAGGCGGACAGCAATAAGCCTGTTTCTGAAATAATCAGTGAATTAAAAAAGATTAGCGCACCGGCAGACAATTACAGGGAACCATCCCTGAAAATCCACGGGCTCATCTGTGCAAAATGCGGAAGGGAGTTTGATTATAAAGACAGACACCTCCTCACCGTACATCATAAAGACGGCAACCACAGGAATAATCCTCCTGACGGTTCAAACTGGGAAAATCTCTGCATCTACTGCCATGATGATGAACACAGCAGGGGGCTTCTCGGCGATTATTTGAGTAAGAGGCAATAACTTGGAAAGCCTCGCTTATAAAAACGGTTCGTACAAAACCGGCTCCTGCAATATTTCTTTATTATCAAGAGCACTGCCTGCATTTGGCTTTTACAGAAAGGTTTTGTCAATTGTCTTTAAGGCAAGTTCAAAGGCAAAGCACTCAAAATACGGCGATGCTGAATGGGCTAAAAGCAGTCTTGATATACTTCATGCGCTTGAAAGTGTCGGCATAAAAATTGAGATAACAGGTGTTGATAATTTTAATATGCTTGATGGCCCCTGCATTTTCATAGCAAATCATATGAGCACGCTTGAGACATTTATCTTGCCGGCAATAATTGAGCCTTTAAAAGATGTAACATTCGTAATAAAACGAAGTCTTATTGAATATCCCGTATTCAAATATGTGATGCGTTCAAGGGACCCTGTTGTTGTAGGCAGGACAAATCCCCGTGACGATTTAAAAGCAGTGTTTGAAGGCGGTGCGGAAATATTGAAAGCCGGCAGGTCTTTAATTATATTCCCACAGACTACGAGAACAGTTTTTTTTGACCCTGCAAAGTTCAATACAATAGGAGTCAAGCTTGCCAGAAAGGCAGATGTGCCGATAATCCCGACAGCGCTTAAAACTGACGCATGGGGCAATGGAAAACTTTTTAAAGATTTCGGCAAAATTGACCCTTCCAAAACTGTACATTTTGCATTTGGAAAACCCATCAGGGTCAAAGGCCGCGGAGTTGAAGAACACAATGAAATAATAGAATTCATCAGCAGCAAATTAAAGGAATGGGCAGGGCAGTGAATTGAATGAATTTCTTTACACTATTTTTGATTGCAGCATCTCTGTATTCCCAGCATTTTGAACATGTAAAAATGGAAGGAATAAAATCAAATCTAATCTCAACGGTCAGGCATCTTTCGCAGGATATAGGCGAGAGAAGCTATGTTGATGTTGCCAAACTAAACAAGACTGCTGAATATTTAGAAAAGAAATTCCTCTCATACGGCTGTGATGTAAAAAGACAGCCGTTCACATATCAGGGCAATACTTACTACAACATAATCGCAGAGGTAAAGGGCGCCGGCATTACTGACAATAAAATATTCATCATAGGAGCACACTATGACACCGTAACAGGAACACCCGGTGCGGATGACAATGCAAGCGGTGTTGCAGGGCTTCTTGAACTGGCAAGACTCACTGCATTAAAACCTTTTCCGAAGACAATCCGTTTTGTTGCATTTTGTCTTGAAGAACCTCCTGTTTTCAGGTCAAGGCATATGGGAAGTTATGTTTATGCAAAGAGCCTTAAGGAAGAAGGCGCAGATGTATATGGAATGATTTCCCTTGAGATGCTCGGCTACTACTGCGAACAGAAGGGCTGTCAGTATTATCCGCTGCCTCTATTCAAATGGTTTTATCCTGACAACGGCAATTTCATTGCATTCGTCGGAAATATCTCTTCAATGTCATTCACAAAAAGATTCAAAAATTCATTTAAGGCAGTATCTTCAATTCCTGTGGAATCCCTGAATTCTGTTTCTCTTGTCCCCGGTGTTGATTTTTCAGACCACAGGAATTTTTGGAAATTCGGCTATCCTGCATTTATGATTACTGATACAGCTTTTTACAGAAATTTCAACTATCACGGTATGGGAGACACAGCATCTACTCTGAATTATGACAGGATGGCTGAACTCGTAATAGGGCTGTATAAAGCTATCGGTCATATGGAAACTGAAAGATAAAAAGGGAGCTTGCTCCCTTTTTATCTTTGTAACTACTTTTTCACTACAATGCAGCGTCGCCTTCTTCCGCTGTCCTGATCCTTAATGCCTGCATTATCGGATAGATGAAAATTTTCCCGTCACCTATCCTGCCTGTTTTCGCCTTTTCTCCGATGACAGCTATTGCCTTATCGGCAAGCGCATCAGAAACAACAATCTCAACTTTTACTTTGGGCACAAAGGATATCTCGTATTCAGCCCCTCTGTAAAGTTCCACATGTCCTTTCTGCCTTCCGAATCCTTTCACTTCTGTCACTGTCATGCCCTGAATGCCTATTCCGTTCAGGGCGTCTTTTACTTCATCAAGTTTGAACGGCTTTATTATTGCCTCTATTTTTCTCATGCTGCCTCCTGTTGTCATTTGCGGATTAATTAATATTGTACGCCTTTTCGCCGTGCTGGCTTTCATCAAGTCCATTGATTTCCTCTTCGGTATCTACCCTCAACCCGGCAATCGCCTTTATTACTATAAAGATTATAAAGGTCACAACCGAAGTGTAAGTTATTGTTACACCGACAGCTATAAGCTGTGTAATTAACTGACCGGCGTTTCCATACAGAAGCCCTTTGCCTGCCTCATTTATAGACGGGTCTGCAAATACACCAGTAAGGATAGCTCCCAGAGTTCCTGCTACTCCATGAATACCAAAGGCATCAAGTGCATCGTCATAGCCAAGCCTGGGTTTAATCATGGCAACTGCAAAGTATGGCACCACGCCTGCCAATATACCAATAATGATGGCGCCAGAGATATTTACAAAACCTGCAGCCGGAGTTATTGCAACCAGCCCTGCAACAGCTCCTGAAGCAAGACCAAGAATTGTCGGTTTCTTATGATGCACCCATTCAGTAAACATCCATGCCACTGCTGCAATTGCTGCTGCTGTATTGGTATTGATAAACGCTGCTCCTGCAATGCCATTTGCAGCACCAGCAGAACCCGCATTGAATCCGAACCATCCGAACCACAGAAGACCTGCACCGATGACAGTAAGCGTCAGATTATTGGGTATAAGTGTTGCCTCGCGTCTCCTGCCGAGAAGCAATGCTCCCACAAGACCTGCGAAACCGGCATTAATATGAACGACTGTACCGCCTGCAAAGTCAAGGGCACCGAGTTTTGCAAGAAATCCCCCGCCCCACACCCAGTGCGCAATCGGAACATACACAAAAGTCATCCAGAGGATTGTGAATAAAACCCAGGCAGAGAACTTCATCCTCTCGATATAAGAGCCGCTTGCAAGCGCTACGGTTATAGCTGCAAAGGTCAACTGAAAGACAACAAATATGTATTCAGGGATTGTCTTTGCAAGGTCAGAGATACTATTTACCCCGACACCCGACAGAAAGAGTTTTGAAGCTTCACCGATAAACCCTCCGATGTCGCCGTTAAACGCAAGCGTATATCCGTAGGCAACCCATAAAAAGCTTACTATGCAGTAAGTCACAAAAGACATTGCCATCGTATTGAGTGCGTCTTTCTTTTTTGCCAGACTTCCATAAAAAAGTGCCAACCCAGGTATTGTCATCAGCATTACAAAAGCAGTTGCAACAATCATCCATGCTGTATCTCCGGTATCTATCTTCAGCGGTGCTGGAGCAGGAGCAGCAGCCCGGGGCTGAACAGGCAGAACCTGCTCAGCGGCAAGAGGGACGGCAGGGTCAGGCTGTAATTTCTCTTCTGCAAAAACACTTTTTGAAAAGCACAACAAGCCAACTACTATTAAAAATATACTCACTAATCGTTTCATCAAAACCTCCTTAAAATTTCTTAAAATTCTTAAAAGCTAAGCACTAAATTCGCTCCTGCTACAAATGTCCTGTCAAGTTTTCCATTGGGATTAAATGAGTTTCCATCTACTGTTTTCTTTGCGTCACTTGAAAGCGGAAACCAGTATTGTGCAACAGGCTGGAACGACAGATTTTTTGCTACAGGTATTGTAAAGCCAGCCTTTATCATCCCGTCATGAAGTGCATTGTATTTTTTGCCTGTATAGGCACCGGTAGACTTTTCATGCGTCTTCCAGTAGCTGCCGTTTCCTGCAAAATATCCGGCGGATACGCCCATATCAAAGGTTATCTCCTTGTACACAGGTATCGAATGTGACAGCGAAAGATTGACGTACGTGCCGGCATATTCATTTATATCCCTGTAAACCGATATTGTAGGCTTTGTGATTATATCCAGACTTGCGCTTGCAAATACCTCCTCGGTCTCCTTTGCGTATTTTGTAGCGTAATAGATATAACCGCCTGCAAGGCTGAACTTGTCTATGTTATAAGTGTAGCTCAAAGTAAAATCGGTCTCGTTATAGCTTTTATGACCCTTGTTGGCATTGAGATAATCCGTATCAGTTACGGACTGCGTTGCATGCACATCGGTATCAACATTGCTCCAGAAGCCTGCTGAAAAACCCTTGTAGGAAACACTGACTGCGGGCTGAACCACAATGCTCTTTGAGCTTAGCTCATAACCTCTGAATATATACCTGTTAAAAGCTCCCAGACTTGCACTGCCTGTTACCTTGTCCTCTGCAAAAACACTTCCAATTGAAGCACAGAGCAGGAATGCCATTGCCAAAACCATGATTTTTAACCGCTTCATTTCATACCTCCGTCATTATTTTCTTTATTTTCTTTTCATATATGCCAGAACCGTGCCAGCAGTCATCTGCCTGATTTATAGAAGATTTCAAAAATAAGAAGTGCTACATTTTTGTATTATTAGACAATTTTGTAAGGTTTTTGTCGAAATCAGAAACTTCTGGCAATGCGTGAGGCATCCGTATCGAAAGCAAGATGTTGAGTGCAACGGCTTACGATTTTGCACATAGAGGCTATTTTATCTTGCAAAAAAGACGGATGCTCTCATAGTAAATTTGAATTTATGAATAAAATGGCGTTTACCCAAGATTGCCCGTTGTTTGCCTGATGTTATATTTTCTTATCTTATACCCTATCTGTCTTGATGTAATGCCGAGCAGCCTCGCTGCCTTTGCCTGAATCCAGCCGCTTCTTTTAAGTGCATTTAGGATTTTTGTTCTCTCAATATCCTCAATCGCAGACTGAAGGGTATCATGTGCCTCGATACCGTATTTTGATTTGATTGACTGGTCTCTTATTACCATAGGCAAATCAGACCGTGTTATAACCTTTCCTTTTGACATGATTACCAGTCTCTCAATGGCGTTTTCAAGCTCCCTGACATTGCCGTGCCAGTCATAATTAAGGAATACGTTTAAAATATCGGATGAGATTGTGACGGATTTATTGTTCTCCTTATTGAATTTCTTCAAAAAATGCTCTGTGAGTTCAGAAATGTCTTCCTTCCTTTCCCTGAGCGGCGGCAGCAATATAGGGACCACATTAAGACGGTAATACAAATCCTCCCTGAACTTTCCTGCGGATACAAGCTCTTCAAGGTTTCTGCTCGTAGCGGCAATAAGCCTGATATCAACCTTTATAGTCTTTTCACCGCCAACACGCTCGAATTCTCTCTCCTGCAAAACCCGCAATATTTTTGGCTGAAGAACCAAAGGCAAATCGCCAATCTCATCAAGAAATATTGTACCGTTATCTGCAAGTTCAAACCTGCCCTTTCTCATTGCCATTGCGCCTGTGAATGACCCTTTCTCATGTCCGAACAGTTCGGATTCAAGCAGTCCCTCCGGAATA
Organism: Thermodesulfovibrio sp.; assembly: GCA_013824325.1. Taxonomy (GTDB): domain Bacteria; phylum Nitrospirota; class Thermodesulfovibrionia; order Thermodesulfovibrionales; family Dissulfurispiraceae; genus PNNP01. The sequence continues at coordinate 12,878 of PNNP01000048.1, forward strand.
GAGGCACAGTTGAATTTTATAAAAGATCCTTTTGCCCGCTGACTCATGTAGTGGATTGCCTTTGCTATTAACTCCTTGCCTGTTCCGCTTTCTCCGAGCAATAGAACATTGGCGCGGGTTGGAGCAACCCTGTGAACAGCTTCAAAAACCTCCTGCATCCTGTCAGAACTGCCTATTATGTTTTCAATCTTATATCTGCCCTTAAGCTGCTGCCTGAGGTTTTCCTTCTCTTCAAGAAACGCCTCCCTCTCCCTCTCAACTTCTATATAAAGTTTTATATTCTGGGCAATCAATGAAGCTATAATCTTCAGCAATCTGAGGTCTTCCTCAAAAGATATGCCTTTTGAGCCAAAAAGCCTGTCAACGCCTAACACACCGAGTATCTCGTTTTTAAACTTTACAGGCACGCAGAGGAAGGCGATATTCTCTTTTTTTATCAGTTTCCTTGCGCCTGTTTTATTAAGAAACAGAGGTTCCTCTCCGATATTCGGAATAACAATAGGAGAGCCGTATTTAGCAACCCTCCCGATGATACCCTCTCCAAGCTTGTATCTGCCTTTTTTTATTTCTTCCTCAGACATGCCGTGAGCAACAACAATGGAGACCTCGTCATTGTTCCGGATCGCCACAGTTCCTCTCCTCATATCAAGATATTCGGAAAGCACCCTCATTACACCTCTGAGGTTTGACTTCAGATTCAGGGATGAACCTAAAAGCTTGCTTATCTCGTAAAGTGCGGTAATTTCAACTGTCTTGTCGTATGTCCTGCTCATAAAAACAGTTTAAGGAATCCGCGACAAAAATGTAAAGCTTAAGACTTTATTGTCTGGTTTAAGGA
>PNNP01000049.1 GCA_013824325.1 Thermodesulfovibrio sp.
ATACATCAATGTATACAGCGAACTGGGGAAAGGGACAACATTCAGGATATATTTACCATTAACCGAGGCAAAGGCAGAAGAGACAGTTCAGGCAAAAGAGGAAGAAGCAGCGAAAATAGAGGGCACAGAGACAATACTTGTAGCAGAGGATGAGGGGCATGTCAGGAAGTTTACCAAAGAGACCCTTGAGAAATTCGGGTATGAGGTGATAGTAGCTGCAGATGGAGATGAAGCGATAGAGAAGTTTAAAGAGAACAAAGATAAAATCCAGTTGCTTATACTTGATGTAATAATGCCGAAGAGGAACGGCAGAGAGGTTTACGAGATGATAAGAAAGACAAGCCCTGATATAAAGGTAATATTTGTGAGCGGATACCCTGCCAATATAATACAGAAAAAGGGAATCTTTGAAGAAGGTTTTAACTTTCTACCTAAACCCATTCCGCCAACCATGCTTTTAGAAACGGTAAGGAGGATACTGAATAAATGAGCAAAGAAAAGCTGGGGGATATTCTTATCGTAGATGATGACCCTTATATTCTCAGATATGCCACAACACTGCTGGAGGAAGCAGGTTATTCAACTGCTACCTGTGAGAATGCAAGCGATGCTCTAAATAAATTAAAAGAGAAGACCTTTGATGCCATACTGACAGATATTAAAATGCCGGGCATATCAGGGATTCAACTGCTTGAAAATATCCATGCATTTAAAAAGGATATGCCTGTTATCCTCATGACTGCATATGCAGAACTTGACACAGCAGTTGAGGCAATTAAAAAGGGCGCCTTTGATTTTATAGTTAAGCCCTATAGAACCGAACAGCTTCTCCATTCCATACAGAAGGCGGTCAGGTACAACAAACTTTTACTGATAGAAAAAGACTACAAAAATATTCTTGAGGATACTGTCAAGGAAAAAACAAAGGAATTATCAGATGCCCTTATAATGGTCAAGAATGCAAGCAGGGAAATGATTGAGAGATTAACTGCAGCCGCTGAATACAGAGATGACGTAACAGGCAATCACATCAAAAGGATGGGGTTATATTCAAGAATGATTGCCGAGGTGCTGAACATGCCTGCTGACTTTGTTGAGATGATTGAAATTGCAAGCCCGATGCATGATATAGGAAAGATAGGCATACCTGACGGCATACTCTTAAAAAAAGGTCCCCTTACACCTGAAGAGTTCGAGATAATAAAGACACATACTATGATTGGCTACAAAATACTTTCAGGCTCTTCATATCCATTCATACAAATGGCTGCATCAATAGCATTAAACCATCATGAAAGATTGAACGGGACAGGATACCCGAGAGGGTTAAAAGACGAGGGAATCCCGGTTGAGGGCAGAATCGTCATGCTTGCTGACCAGTACGATGCCATGAGGAGTGAAAGACCGTATAAACCGGCTTTTGAACATACAACAGTTTTAAATATAATAACAAAAGGCGACGGCAGGACAATGCCTGAACACTTTGACCCTGATGTGCTTAATGCATTTAAAAAAGTATCTCCTGAATTTAATAAGATATTTGAAAAGCTGGGGGGTTAAGCATATTTTCTTGCTTAACCGCTGACCCTGTGGAGTCTTATGATATTCGGCTTTCCGAGAAACGGCGAACTTGCAACAAAGACAATGCTGTCGCCTTTCTTTACAATTCCTTCTTCTATCAGAGACCTCTCTATCTCTAACATAAAGTCTGAATCAAGGACTATGTCTTTGTGAGATATTAATCTCGCAGTAATTCCCCAGTAAATAGCCATTCGCCGCATTGTCTCCTCATCAGGGGTAAAAGCGATTACAGGAACAGCCGGTCTAAGCTTTGAAAGGAGCATGCATGTAAATCCTGAATGTGTGAAAACCACGATTGCCTTTGCGCCCGTATCATTTGCAGCTTTGCAGGCTCCATCGGCTATTGCTTCAGGGAACCCATAACCTATCTGATATGAAGACTGAATCCTGCCGGCAAAACTTCTTTCTGTATGCCTGATTATCATGTCCATCATCTTTACTGATTCCACAGGATATCTGCCGGATGCTGTTTCTGCTGACAGCATCAATGCATCTGTTCCATCCAGCACAGCATTTGCGACATCCGAAGCCTCAGCCCTTGTGGGCCTTGTATGATGAGTCATTGACTCAAGCATCTGCGTGGCAGTAATTACAATCCTGCCTTTCCTGTTTGCAAGGTCAATTAGCATCTTCTGAATTACAGGCACCTTTTCAGCAGGCATCTCCACGCCGAGGTCGCCCCTTGCCACCATAATACCGTCAACAATATTAATAATCTCCTCTATATTTTCGAGTGCTTCCGGCTTTTCTATTTTTGCTATTAAAGGAGGCAAAGTTAACCTGTTCTTTTTTGCCCAGTCCAGCACAAGCTCTATGTCTTGAGCTTTCCTTACAAAAGAGATGGCGACATAATCAACGCTTAGTTTAAGTCCGAATTCAAGGTCTTTCCTGTCTTTTTCTGTAAATGCTCTCAGCGAGGTTTTTGTAGATGGGAGATTAACACCCTTTTTTGATTTCAGGATCCCGCCTTCGATTATTTTTGCTCTTAATGCCGTTTTTGTTTTGCCTGTTACCTTGAGCTGTATAAGCCCGTCATCAATAAGTATGCGGTCGCCTTCATTAATATCCTTCAGCAACGCAGGATATGATATGAAAAGTGATTTATTATCGCTCTTGTCAGCGCCCGCATAGACAGAAACTTCTTCTCCTGTTCTTAAATGAACTCTGCTTCCTTTCACATCGCCGATTCTAATCTTTATGCCCTGCAAATCCTGAAGCATCGCAACCGGCTTATTTAATCTTAATGATTCCTGTCGGATAATCAACAGCGCTCTTTGATGGGTTTCATAATCACCATGCGAGAAATTCAGTCTTGCCACATCCATGCCGCTTCTAATCATGTCATTAATTGTTTTTCTGCTGCTTGATGCAGAACCTATGGTGCAGACTATCTTTGCCTTTCTCATACCCATAACACCTTCATTCCTTCTTTTGATTTAATTATATTTATGTGTCTCTGCCAGTCCTCGCCCGTGACGGGGAAATCCGTCCTGTAATGGGCACCGACACTTCCTTTTCTTGTTAGAGCCGACTCGGTAATTATCAATGCCACGGTCAACATATTTTTTAACTCGAGTCCCTGTCTTGTATTAAAACTCATGCCAAGAATATCTTTCCACTGTAAAAGCATTTCTTTTGCTTTGTTAAGAGACTCGCTGCATCTTATGATGCCTACCAGTTCCCACATGGCCCTCCTGATTGAAGTCCTGATTTCATCAAGATTAAGATCAGGATTCTGTATCCTGCATCCCGCATCCCGCATCCTATCCCCTATCTCCTGTCTCCTGTCTCCTGTCTCCTGCGCTGCTGCCTTTCCTGCCCTGTAACCATAAACAAGCCCTTCAAGGAGGCTGTTGCTTGCAAGCCTGTTGGCGCCGTGAACGCCTGTGCTGGCAACCTCGCCTGCTGCATACAAACCCTTGATACTGGTGGCTCCGTGAAGGTCTGTCTTTACACCGCCCATTATATAATGTGCGGCAGGCGAGACAGGGATTAAATCCCTTGTGATGTCAATGTCATATTTCAGACATGTAGTATAAATCCTCGGGAATCTGTGCTTTATAAACTCGCTATCCATATGCGTGAGGTCAAGATAAACATGACGGCTTCTGGTCCTGACCATCTGGGAAATAATAGCCCTTGAGACCACATCTCTCGGTGCAAGCTCTGCGTCAGGATGGTATTCCTTCATAAAAAGCTCTTTATTGATATTTCTTAAAACAGCACCCTCACCCCTCATTGCCTCGCTCAGCAGAAACTGCGGAGCGGTTGAAACAAAGAGCACAGTTGGATGGAACTGAACAAATTCCATGTCCTCAATTATTGCATCTGCATTATAAGCAATAGCCATTCCATCGCCTGTTACCACTTCAGGATTGGTAGTCCTTGAGAAGACATTGCCTGCACCGCCGGTTGCCAGTATTATCGCCTTCGAATATACGGCAAAAATATCCTTTCCCTTCAGGATATAAGCACCCCTGCATATCCCGTCCTCAACAATAAGGTCAACAGCCATGCTGAATTGAGACCTCTCAATACCTTTAAGCGACCTAACCTTCTTAATCAGCACCCTTTCCATTTCTCTACCTGTGGAATCACCATGCGCATGTAAAATCCTGCGCCTTGAATGTGCTGCCTCTCTTGTAAAAGAGAGTTTTGTGCCTTCCTTGTCAAACTCCGCACCCCACTCAATAAGCTCGAGTATTCTTTCAGGTCCTTCTTCAACAAGCACCTTAACAGCATCTTCCCTGCAGAGACCACCCCCTGCCTTTATAGTATCTTCAAAATGAATGCCCACCTCGTCTTCATCGCTCAATGCAACTGCAACGCCACCCTGAGCATATTCGGTGCTGCTTTCAGTAGGGATGTCCTTTGTAACCACCAGAACCTTCCCGTGCGAAGCAAGTTCTATTGCAGCCCTCAATCCTGCGACACCGCTTCCGATGACAAGAAAATCCACAGTTAAATCTTGCATGTTTTATGCCCTAACCTCTCGGTCAACTTCATGTTTATACTGTAATCAACCTTTTCGAGACTCTTTGCAAGCAGCTCTGCACCGTTCATATATTTAAAATTTTAACACAGAACCCTTACAAATACTAAAAAACATTTAATTGTAAATCTTGACTACTTATAACATGATTCAATAAAATCAAAGACAAAATTTTGAACTTTGGAAGGAGCGCAAATGAGCGAAAAGGAAAAGGATACCTTAGAAGAGTCTCTGATGGAAGCCAGTTACAAAAAGAATGTTTCCCCCATAGACAAAGCAACGCTTGAATGGGATAAAGACCTTATCTTTGTCGGCAGGACACAGCGGAGATATGAAATCGAATTCGATGCAAATCTTCAGTGGGGCTGCAAGCCGACAGATTCTTTGATGCTTTCACTTGCCGGGTGTCTTGCAATTGATATGGTAATGTTTCTCCAGAAGATGAAGGTTAAGCTTGCCAGTTACAGAATAGACATTACAGGGGAGAGAAACCCCACTCCTCCTCAATACTATAAATCATTTGAAATGGTTGTTCATATTGCAGGGAAGAATCTGGATCCCAAAAAGGTTGACCGTGCCATCTCCCTTTCACAGGAAAAATACTGTTCCGTCTATCACTCTTTGAGAAAAGATATGGATGTAAAAGTAAAATACGTCCTCGAAGAAAAAGAGCCAAAAGAAAATTGAAACTGATAGCAATCATAGTCTCAACGCAGCTCGAAGCCGGGATAATTATACGTCAGCTTCAGAAAAAAAAGACTTTATCAATACAGGGAAAAGCCTTTTACAAAGGCATGCTTAAACATAATATCCCCATAATTCTTTCAATATGCGGAGTCGGAAAAACCAATGCCGCACATGGAACAACTCTTCTTTTAGAACGGTTCAAACCTGAACTGGTATATGTTATCGGCGTGGCAGGCGCTTATCCATCCTCAGAATTGAATATTGGAGATATCGCAATTGCCGAAAAGGAAATATACGGAGATGAAGGGCTGGCTCTGAAATCAGGGTTGAAGACCATGGATTCAATCGGCCTGTCGCTTGTGTCCAAAGGCACTGTTCAATACTATAATGAATTCCCGATGTCTATACCGGCACATTTGAAGGGGTTAGCTAAAGAGGGAACTTTTGTCACGGTATCGGCATGTACAGGGACATTAGAGCGTGGCAAAGAAATTAAAAAAAGATTCAATGCGCTTTGCGAAAATATGGAGGGAGCTGCCGTTGCGCATATCTGCCTAATTAACGATACCCCGGTGGTTGAAATGAGAGGGATAAGCAATATTATCCAAGACAGAAAAGCAGCGCCGTTGAAAAAGTCTGACATACTTAAAGCTTCAGAAAATGTCCAGCAATTTTTCTTAACCCGCATAATTCATTAACAAAAATGCTGTAATCGCAGCATTATAGACGTTTGTTGCGGATGCGTTAATGTTTTCTTCCGATTTCACACAAAAATATACAGCATCCCTTACCCTTGACTTAATTATGAGCATATGCTTATAATAGGCCGTGCCGAGACCGAAAAAATACCGATGTGTTGGGTGCAAGCCTGATGCTACCTATTTTAAACCGAGAGGTATTCCCCTTACAGAACTCAAAGAGATATCTTTAACAATGGACGAGCTTGAGGCTATTAGGCTCGCGGATTACGATGGACTGTACCATGAAGACGCAGCAACAAAAATGAAGATTTCGAGACAAACATTTGGAAGAATTTTACAGGGGGCACATAAAAAAGTTGCTGAATGCCTTTTGAAAGGAAAGGCTTTAAAAATAGAGACACAACAAAAGGAGGATTAGTCATGAAGATATGTTTCCCTGTATCAAAAGCAAATGGAATGGAAAGCGAAGTATACGGACATTTCGGTTCCGCACCTGCATTTATTATTGTTGAGTCGGGTAGTAATCAAGTAACCGCCATCAACAACAAGGATCGGCACCATGTCCACGGTGCGTGCAGTCCGATGAAGGCACTGAACAATCAAAAGGTTGATGCAGTGGTAGTCGGTGGAATAGGAGCAGGGGCTCTAATCAAATTAAATCAATCAGGAATTAAGGTTTTTCAGGCACAGGCATTGACAGTGAGAGAGAACATTATTGTACTGAAAGCGGGGAATCTGCCCGAATTTTCTTCACAGAATACCTGCGCAGGTCACGGACACGGGATGGGATGCGGACATTAAAGCAATCTATACGAATTTGCTCATTCTCTCCCCCTTTGGAAAAGGGGCTCACCCTTGCCCTCTCCCACCAGGGGAGAGGGTTGATAAATAAGCCCCTCCCTTGCCTGCCCCGCTTCGCGGAGCGAGGCCGGGGACGGGAGGGGTTGGGAAGGGTGCACATTTGATACTTTTGCAAGAACCTCAATATTGAAAATAAATTTAGCATATATTCAGAAAGGAGGATAGTATGGCAAAGAAGAGGATAGCAATAATAGCATGTAAAAACATCAAGGGTATCAGTTGTGTTGGCGGCTGTCTGAAATGTTTTAAGGGAATTTCAGAGAAAGCAGGGGAGTATGAACGATGGAAGGACTATGACATAGAAATTATCGGGATGGACGACTGCGGAGGCTGCCCCGGTGTGATCATGCCGAAAGTGGTGCTTATGATGGATATGGCAAAACTCTATGACAGAGATTTTGACGCTATTCATTTCGGAACCTGCTTAATGAAGGCTACGCAAACTGCAAAATGTCCGATTGATATCGAAGACATTAAAAAGAAGATCGAAACGAAGTTTAATAAGGAGGTCATTCTGGGCACCCATCCTTATTAATAAATCGAAAGGCTATGCAGAAAAGCATAAAATCGGGTTATTATTAAAGATAAATTGTAATATAATAATTATAATTTTGGAAACTCAGCCAAATAAAATATTTCTAAAAGAAACGTGAATAAAGCAAAGGGGTATCTGGTTTGAAGCAAGATGCCCCTTTCATATTTATAAATAATGTGGGTTAGAATGAATTATGAGCGTGCTAATAAGAGAGGTTACAGCAAAATCAATACTTTCAAAATCAGGTATCCCCGGCGCTGATTACTGCATTAACCCTTATGTCGGCTGTTCCCATGCATGCAAATACTGTTATGCCTCTTTTATGAAGAAATATACAGGCCATACTGAAGAATGGGGCAGCTTTGTTGATGTAAAGATTAATGCGCCTGACATTCTTGAAAAACAGCTTAAGCGTGCCACAAAGGGCAGTGTTATCATTAGTTCGGTTACGGATGCATACCAGCCTGTCGAGGCTCAATATAAACTGACAAGAAAGTGTCTTGAAATATTGTTGCATCATAAGCTCAGCGTTGGTATCCTCACTAAATCCCCTCTTGTCCTGAGAGATATAGATCTTATAAAGGGCTTTAAAGATATTGAGGTTGGCATTACAATTACCACAGATGATGAAAACATCCGAAAGGTTTTCGAGCCCAATGCGCCTTCTGTGGAAACAAGAATAGACACACTGAAAAAACTCCACGAAAACGGCGTAAAGACTTACGCCTTCATAGGTCCAGTCCTGCCGATGAACCCAGAGGCATTATGCGACAGGATAAGAGATTATGCGGATTATGTCTTTATAGACAGGATGAACTATGTTTCAAAGACAATAACCATATACAAAAAATTGCGTTTGCAGCAGTGGCTTGAGAAAGGCTTCGTTGAGGATGTCAGGAAAAGATTAAAGAGAGGTCTCAATAAAAAACAGATGGAACTCTGCAAATAACTAAAATATAGTTGCAATTAATAAAAAAGTCTGTTAAAATTATTTATGGGAAAGAGTGATAAGCTGATAGAGAGGTTTTTATCAAAGCCGAAAGATTTTACATATGATGAACTTAAAAAATTATTAAACTATTTTGGTTATCAGGAAATAAAAATAGGCAAAACATCAGGATCGAGGGTTGCTTTTTATAATAAAGAGATGGATGACTTGATTAAATTTCATAGGCCGCATCCGTCTCCAGTTATAAAAATATGCTACCTTACCGAAATTGAAAAAAAGTTAAGAGACAAAGGAGTCGTAAAATGAAAGATGTTTTAACTTATAAGGGCTTTATAGGTTCCGTGCATTTTAGCGCAGAGGATGAAATCTTTTATGGAAAGATCGAGGCGATAAACGACCTTATTATGTTTGAAGGCAAAAGCGTGCAGGAACTTAAAAAGAATTTTCATGAAGCGGTGGATGATTATTTAGAGACTTGCAAGGCGTTAGGCAGGGAGCCCAATAAACCATTTAAAGGTGGTTTTAATGTTCGCATCGCTCCTGAGATGCACAAAAAAGCGATAGAGAGAGCAACCGTACTCGGGATATCCCTTAACCAGTTAGTACAGAAAGCAATAGAAAAAGAAGTAAAGGTATAGCATTAAAAGCAAAAGGGATCGTGAGCACCAGATAGGTATATAGGGGACGGTTTTAATTGAATCTCTAACCCTCTGAATCCCTTATCAATCGCCATTTTGCAAGGGTTGAATTAAAAAAACAATGATTATAAATATATAGAAAAAAGGGCAGTGCTCTTTATTGATTAACAGCCTTTTTCATCTGCGCAACCATTCCTTTCACACCGTCAACATAATTTTTATAAGTTTCAGACGCATATTTTATAAAGCCTTCATAAGCCTTAATTGCATCTTGAACAAGCCCCTTTTTATTTAATACAATCCCCAAGTTATAATGAGCTTCCGCAATCTCCGGATTCAGCCTTATTGCCTCCCTGAACTCTGCTATCGCATCATCCCAGAGCCCCTTGTTTAAAAAGACAAGTCCGAGGTTGGAGTGTGCCATAGCAAAATCAGGATATATTCTCAATGCATTTTTGAATTCCACCAATGCCTCATTAAATAAACTTTTATTAAAAAGTGCAAGTCCGAGATTATTGTAGGCTTCTGCAAAATTTGGATTCACCCTTAATGCCTCCCTGTATTCCTCTATTGCTTCATCTATGCGGTTCTCGCTGGAATGTGTATTGCCGAGTTCAAAATGTACTTCTGCATTCTTTTTCTCATCCTTTTTCTTAGCCATCTTACCCTCTCCTTAAAAAATTTATTTACCTTCAAATCAGGTGATAAGTAGGGCTTGATTGAGCGATTTTGATATTTTTCGGTAACAGTTCTTAATGAAATGAAGCGTCCGCTCAAAGCGGACAGCCTCAATTGTCTGAGCCCGAAGGGCGAGTTTTGAGGCTGTAACGTAATGAGCTTAGAACTGTCGAAAAATATCACCTGAGCGAAAGTTAGCTCTGCTTATCGAATCTTTACGAGCATTTTTATTTTACAGCCTTTATTTTACAGCCTGTCTCTGGTCTTTTACAAACTTTGTATATGACTCTGCAATCTGGTTTAAAGCTTTTAGATAATCTGCCAGTACGGGATTTTCTGTCTTTTGCGAGGCAAGCTCTTTAGAACATAACCTACCCTGCGCATTGATAAAAAGATGGTATTCATCAAAAGAAAATCCTCCTGCTTCCAGAACATCAAAGAGCAGTGACAGAGGAATATAGGTTTCAATAATGCCTTCGCCCCTAAGAAATTCCTGATAAGACGGCTGTCCTTTGAGTTCCTCCAAAATACCCTGCGTGACCCGTTTCTGCCTCTGAAGCCCTTTCTGATATTCGCAAAAGGCATCCCTGTGTGTGCTGTCAGTAAACCTTCCGTTTTCCCAGACTGTGTATTTCTTCTCTTCTGCAGTTTTATAACCTTTGCATTTTTTAAATTTACCTTGCTTCTGCTCGACAAAGATTACATCCTGTTTATCCTCGGGATATACTGCGCAAAAAGGCACTATCCGGCATTGCAGAGGCTTTCTTCCTTGTTTATGCAGTTTGCAGAGGTTTCTGCTGTCCAGAGCCGCGCATCGTTTCCTACGCCAATTGCCTGCAATGAAATCGCCGACGATATAACAGTCGCCACTATTTTCACCTATCGTTTCGAGAAAATCCCTGTGTTCGGGATTCATCGAAAAATATTTCCTGAATCCGATTGTAACAGGGAAAACATCATAGCATTTTTTAATCTCATCAATAGTTATCATGGTTGCTCCGCCACAACACCATTCTGCGCAGTCTTTACTACATGAAAAATTGCATACACCCATTACTTCCCCTGATACAAAGCCATTACATCATCCCTTGTAATAACTGCTTCCACCAATTTATAGTTAACCCCTATATTGCCCATGACCTCTGCTATAGCCTCATATCCGCCTTCCTGTCTGTCAACGAGGGCAATGACCTTCATAATCTCAAGCCCTGCCTCCTTTGACTTTGTTATTGCCTCTATTGTTGACTTCCCGGTGGTAATAACATCTTCCACAATTACCACTTTATCGCCTGATTCTACATTGCCTTCAATCCACTGCATTGTGCCGTGGCTTTTCGCTGTTTTCCTGACCACAAAAGCTTCAAGAGGGACTCCTTTAAGATATGATGTGTATGCAACAGCATTTGCTATAGGGTCAGCGCCGAGCGTAAGGCCTCCGACGGCTTTAATAACAGAAAGGGTTCTAATCATTTCAAAAATAATATTACCGGTTAAATACATACCTTCCGGATTAAGGGTTACGGTCTTGCAGTTGAAATAATAGTTGCTCATGCGCCCTGAGACAAGTTTAAACACCGGCTCTTCACTGTATTTGAACGCATTTTCATATATCAATCTAATCAATCTGTCTCTCATAAAACCTCCTGCATGGTTAAATAATATTATAACATCTTGAGGCATTATTGATTGTACTCGTTCAATACCCCTTAAATTTTTAGCAACGTGTAAGGCATCCGTATCGAAAGCAAGATGCTGAGTTATTTGTTAGCACGCTACGCATGAGGCAGATGCGTGCGGTAGCATATACCGTTATGACAGAATGTGCTTAGGTGAGATGACTTGCTATTTGGCACAAAAAGGCTAATTATCTTGCTGAGATGCGGATGCCTTATACAAGTTTGCGAATAATCAGGCTTTCTTCTGTCTTATGTCAGTCAGTTGAACAAATTGCGTGTATTTTTCAAAAATCTTTCGAAAGTGGAAACCATAAATTGCAAAGGTCAATGCCAGCGGGAACAGACGCGGGCGCCTGAACACAGTCCAAAAAACGAGCCTCCAATAATGAACTCTTTCCTGCCCTATGATTCCGAGAAATAATATTGATTTCAAGAACGCACACAGATTGTTAAAGCTGAGCTGAAACATCCTTTTTTGCGGATATACATACTCTCTGAGGAATGTCTTGACTCTTTCGTAGTAATATTTAGGGGAATACACAGTATTGAGAATCTTTTTATAGCCGCTGATAAGCAGGTCATAGTTCATTTTAGGAATGAAATTGATTGAAAAATCTGTATTGTCGCCGGTAGAGTCTTTCAGCAAGCGATTCTCTTTTTCAAGACGCTGGTAGAGCCGTGTTTTGGGAAGGGCATTCAATAGTCCGACCATTGCAATGACAATCCCGCTTTTTTGGATAAATTTGATCTGGGAGTCAAAAATTGTTGGCGGGTCATTATCAAATCCAACAATAAAGCCTCCTTGCACCTGCAATCCAAACTTTTGGATTTTCTTAACACAGGCAAGCAAATCGCGGTTCATATTCTGAACCTTACTGCATTCTGCCAAACTCATCTCATGTGGAGTCTCAATGCCGATAAAAACAGTAACAAATCCTGCTTTTGCCATTAGCTTCATAAGTTCTTCGTCATCAGCAAGCTCTATTGATGCCTGCGTAATAAAAGAGAACGGATGCTTTTTTCTCTCCATCCATTCAGCAATAGCAGGCAAAATCTCATTCTTCAATTTCTTCTTGTTCGCAATAAAATTATCATCAACAAAAAATACCGACTCTCTCCAGCCAAGCGCATAAAGACTCTCTAACTCACGGAGCACCTGCATTTTGTCCTTTGTTCTCGGCACCCTTCCGCACAGCAAAGCAATATCGCAAAATTCGCAATGAAAAGGACACCCCCTTGAATATTGAATGTTAATGCTGGCATATCTTTTCATATTAATAAGTTCCCAACGCGGGAGAGGAGTCTTTTTTATGTCTGCCCACCGGTCAGTGGTGTACATATGCCTGGCACATCCATTCTTCAAATCTTTTAGAAATATAGGGAGTGTAATTTCAGCTTCATTCAGTATAAAATGATCTATCTCCATAAATTCCTGATATCCGGTTGTAAAAAGAGGGCCGCCGGCAACAATCTTCACGCCGGCTGCCTTGCATCTACCTATGACCTTCTTTGCAGATTCTTTCTGGATAGCAATCCCGCTTACAAACACAAAATCAGCCCATCTAAGGTCTACATCATTCAGCCTATTAATATTCATGTCTATGAGTTTTTTCTCCCATTCATCAGGAAGTATTGCCGCCACGGTCAATAACCCAAGAGGGGGACTGCCTGCCTTTTTGAAGATGAATTTGAGTGCATGCTTGAAACTCCAGAAGGTGTCCGGGAACTCTGGATAAACGAGAAGTATTTTCATGCCTATATTATCCTTTTCTGCTCTTTCTTTATTTTAGCGTAACCATTCTTTGTTTGCAAACCTGCGTATTAGTATAATAACTTTACAAACATTTCTAACTCTTTTATAATCTTTCTTAGAATATCGGTAAGAACGGTAAGATACGAAGAAGCAAAAATGTTGTATTAATAAAACCAAACCGGAGGTAAAAAACATGAAAAAACTTATAGCTTTCACGGTAATATGTATCTTTGTATCGGGGCTTTCACTAATCTCTATTGCAGAAGCACAGCCACCCCATGCGCAGAAACAGGAAATCAATATTGAACAGAAAAAGGCAAAAATAATTGCGGATATTGATGCCAGAATAAAAATCCTACAGGAAGATAGGGCATGCGTGTCTGCTGCCAAGACCGGAGAAGACCTGAAGAAATGCAGGCATCATGATATACAAGAGAG
>PNNP01000050.1 GCA_013824325.1 Thermodesulfovibrio sp.
TATTGCCCGGCATATCCTCACTGCGGGCTTCCAGAAAAAATCAGCAAAATCTCATCGCAGATAAAATTGCTCAGAAGAAGTTAATGCCTTCTCTGACAATGACTGACAGGTCAAGTTCTGACTTTTACAAATTTTTTAGGAGTTCTTTGAAATCCCTTAAAATCGGAAAACTGTTTGTGGGTTTATCTTCCCTTTTTGAATTAGCCCTTGTTTTGAGCAAAAGATATTTTATTCCATAAGCCTTCGCTGTCTTTAATATTTCCTCGGTATCATCTATAAAAAGTGTTTTTTCTTTGTCAAAATGAATCACCTTTTCAAGCTTCTGCCAGAATGCAATCATCTCCTTTGGATAGCCCAGTTCAAATGATGTGATGCATCTGTCAAAATACCTGCCTATTTCAGTTTTCTTTAATTTTAAGTCCAGGACTTTATCATGTGCATTGGTTACCATATATACTTTTTTCCTATGTCTTTTGAGCATCTTCAGAAAGTCTTCTACATGTGGATGGACTTCTATTAGATGTTTAATCTGCTCTTTAAGAACGGCGATATCAAGGTGAAGCTCTTTTGACCAGAAATCAATATCTGTCCAGTTTAAAGTGCCTTCATGCGCCTTGTATTTTGAGAATAACTCTTCTTTTGCTTTTCCGAAGGTTATTTTGTGTTTTTCAGCATATTTTTCAGGTACGAGATGCTCCCAGAAATAGTCGTCAAAATATTTGTCGAGGAGGGTGCCATCCATGTCCAGAAGGACGCACTTAATATCCTTTAGGGGGATCATCTTCTCCTCTGTACCAGGATACGTCTATGTAATATTTGGTCCTGTTGTATACCAGCTCCAGCATCTCTCTCAGTTCTTCGAATATTTCATCGTACAGCTCGTTATCCAGCATATCTTCAGCGGTAATATCGTAGGCATAGGATATTTCATATTCCTTTGCTGGCTCATCCATAGCAAAGGTTTCTTTCACTGTCAGAATGGGTTCAGTGTCAGGATATTGTTTTTCTATTTCTTCGAGCAAAGTTTCTATATCAGGATAACCATGCATGATGGGAAGTCTTATTATAAATTCCAGCTCTATTGAGTTTTCCTCATATATGTTATCTTCATCAGGTTTGTCTTCATATAAAGTAATACCTGTCTGGAAGGCATTGTAAGTAAAAGATACAACCGCTGATACAGGGAAGGGAGGCTCCATGTCAGACAGTGTCAGAGAGAATCTGCTTTCCCTGTCGAGTGTGAATTGTTCGATAAAGACCTGCATGTTATATACTTCAAGGTAGTTTTTTGCTGATTCTGCAATTCTCATCTGCACCTCTTCGAATCTTGCCATAAATCCTCCGCTTGTTTAAAAAATATTGAACATTATACCATATGCCATGAATAATAGACGCATGACTGATAAGGTTGCCATAGTTACCGGTGGAACAGGGGGACTCGGAAGAGAGATTGTAAGGGCATTTTATGAAACTGGCTATAGGATTGGCATAAATTATCTTACATCTGAAAAAGCAGCACGGGAATGTATCGAAATTATGGGTGACATGGCAATGTCTGTAAGAGCTGATATAAGCGAATTTGGGCAGGTATCACAAATGGCTGAGCATATTTATAAAAAATGGGGAAGGGTGGATGTGCTTATAAACAGTGCAGGCATTACGAAGGATTCACTTTTAATCAGACAGAGTGAAAAGGATTGGGATAGGATAGTCAATGTCAATCTCAAGGGCGCTTTTAATGCCATAAAGGCGTTTGCACCGTTAATGAAAGAAGGCGGGCATATCGTAAACATATCATCCTATTCCGGACTGAAGGGCAAAGAAGGACAGGCTGCCTACAGTGCCTCAAAAGCTGCGCTTTTAGGGCTTACAAAGACCGCAGCGATTGAGCTGTCAAAATATAAGATAAGGGTTAATGCTGTTTTGCCCGGGTATCTTTCCGCAGGAATGGGAATAAGTACTGCCGGGTCGTTAAAAAAGGCAAGAGAGGACAGTCTTTTGAATACTCTTTCAGACCCGAAAGAAGCAGCAAGGTTTATTGTTTATCTTGCGAGCACAGAGAACATTACCGGGCAGATTTTCTGCCTCGACAGCAGAATAATCTAACTTAATAAAAATAATGGTAAAATTAAAGCATGAAAGGATTGTATCTTGGAAAGCTCGATTATGCGGACCCCCTTTATGAGATTCTTTTCTCAAAGACATGCCCAGATGTGAATGCTCCCCTTTTTCATGTAAACAGGATGTCCTCTCACAGCGTATATAAATACACCGAGGAAAAGACAAGGGTTGCCATTATCGGCAAATTTTTTAAACTAAATGACACAAAGTATGAGAGGGTTTTGAGGAAAAAAGGCGAATATGATAATCTTCATAAAATCAGGAGCTACGGATTTGATACTTTCCCGAATTATGTTGTCCGCCCGATTGCTAAAGAGGAAAACATAGGGCTTGCGCTTATTGAAGAATACATTAATGGTAGGGACCTTGATTTTTTTCTGAAAAAGGCAATCTATGAAGGAGACAGTTATTCTCTGAAAGACAGACTTTTAAAACTTGCATCTTTCTTGTATGCATTGCATACAAAAACAGAAATGGAAGATAATGTTGAGCTTAATTCTGTGAGTGCCTATTTTCTGAAGGTCTTGAGTAAATTGTGTAAACAGAAGGTAATATCAGACCAGGAAAGAAAGGCATATTTAAAACTAATGGACAGGTGGCTGAACGGCGGATTGCTTCAAAATGCAAGAAGCGTAATCATTCACGGAGATGCCACCCCGACCAATTTTATTTTTACTGAAAAAAATGACGTGGTTGCCATAGACCTTGAGAGGATGAAAGCCGCTGATAAAGCATATGATATCGGCATGATATGCGGCGAGCTTAAACACGCATTTTACTGGAGGACAGGCAATCTGTATGGGGCAGAACCTTTTATAAGGCATTTTTTAAAAAGTTATAGCAGCTATTTCACTGACAGCAAAAAGGTATTCAGAAGGATTACGCAGCGAAATCCGTTTTATATGGCATTAACAGAGTTAAGGATATCAAGAAATGATTATCTTGACTGGAATTACAGAAAGAGGCTTGCTTATGAAGCTATGGAGTGTCTGAGATGGGGGCTTAAACTGAAATGATAAAAGCAGTATTCTTTGATCTTTACGGGACGTTGATTGACATTAAGACCGATGAGGACGAAATGTGGGTTTATGAAACACTTTCCAGATATCTGTCCTATCACTCTGTTTTTGTAAAACCCTATGAACTGAAAGAAGCATACTTTGATGCAATACAGCAGCATTTTAATAAAAGCACCGAAAAATATCCTGAGGCTGACGTATACAAAATTTTTTCCGGTATCATGCACAAATACGATGGCAAAAAATATTCCAGCGGTATCATTATTGATACCTGTGTGCTTTTCAGGACATTGACAATGAGGCGTTTCAGCGTTTTTGAAGGAGTATATAAAGCACTGGAGTCCCTTAATAAGAAGTATAAAACAGCGATAATATCAGATGCCCAGTGGGTCTTTGCAGAACCTGAAATAGCCATGCTCAACCTCGAACGGTTTTTTAAAAACATAATTTTCTCTTCAAAGTTCGGTTTTAAAAAACCTGATGTCAGAATATTCGACCTCGCAATGAAGAGTCTCGGCGTCGTTCCGGAAGAATCGGTATATATTGGCGACAATCCCGCAAGAGACCTGATTGGAGCAAAAAATGCAGGCATGAAATTTATACTTTTTAGGTCAGAATGCCGGTCTTACAACGGTTTTCAGCCTGACAGGTGTTTTGATAATTATTCGGAACTGGAAGATATTCTGAACGATATATCATACGAGCAGGGGTCATAAAAAGATTTGTCAAAAGGGATTTTCATAACAGGTACTGACACAGATGTAGGAAAAACTGTTGTATCTGCTCTAATAGCAAGGGCATTCATCAGTCGAGGAATAAAGGTCGGTGTAATGAAGCCTGTGGAAACAGGCTGCATTAATGATAAAGGAATATTAATCCCCCCGGACGGTGTATTTCTGAAAAAAATGGCACAAGTTGATGATTCAATAGACCTGATTGTCCCTGTCCGTTTTGAACATCCTCTTGCACCAATGGTTGCATCACAATTGGGGGGCACATCTGTTGAAGTTGACAGGCTTATAAACGCTTATAAAAACCTTTCTAACAAATATGATTTTGTAGTGGTTGAGGGAATCGGCGGTTTACTTGTACCGCTTACAAGGATAGGATACAGGGGAGGGGGATCCTGTTATTTTGTATCTGATTTGGTTAAAGAATTAAAACTTCCTCTAATTATTGTTACCCGTCCAACCCTCGGTACAATAAATCATACTCTTCTGACTGTAAACCATGCATTGAAAGAGAATATTAAAGTGCCTGGCATCATCATCAATTGCAATGAACCCTCAAAGGACGGTATCGCTGAAAAGACAAACCCCGGAGTATTGAAGGAATTAAGTCCTGTGCCTGTATTGGGCATTGTCCCTTACATCGAAAATATTACAGCGGATACTCTTGATGAGATTGCTTTGAAGGTTATTGATATTGACGTTTTACAGCTTTATTAGCTTTTTATAGGATTGTTATTTTCGTCAAGTTTGACTATTACAGGCTTGAAGTCTTTTATTTCATTTTTATCAACATAGCAGTATGAAAAGATGATTATCTTATCACCTACTGCTCCTTTTCTTGCTGTGGGCCCGTTAAGGCAGAATTCGCGGGAGCCGGCTTTGCCCTGTATGACATAAGTTTCAAATCTCTCGCCGTTGTTCATATTGCTTATCATTACCTGCTCGTACGGGAGTATACCCGCCATTTTCATGATTTCTTTATCAATGGTAATGCTTCCATCGTATAAAAGATTGGATTCTGTGACAGTAGCCATATGTATTTTTGACCTTAAGAGACTTCTAAGCATAGTTACTCTATTATTTTCGGAACCCTGTAAAACTTCTCTGTAGAGTCGGGGGCATTTTTCAGCGCCTCTTCTTTTATGAGGGAAGCTTTTGGGATATCATCTCTCATGACATTTTTCAATGGTATTATATGAGATGTAGGTTCTATATTTTTAGTATCAAGACTGTTTAGCTGTTCGACATACTCGATAATCTTGTTTAACTGGCTGCCGAAAGTCTCCGTCTCTTCTTCCGATAAGGAGAGCCTTGAAAGTCCGGCTATGTGTTTTACTTCTTCCTTTGAAATCTTCATTATTGTTATATCTGTACTGTTATACCCGCTCAAGATTTGCAAATCTGGCGGCAATGCGTTTTAGTCCGACACCGGGGAAATTAACAGTAACTTTGGTATCGTCTCCCTCTCCGCAGCAATCCCTTACTACTCCGACACCCCACGAAAGGTGTTTTACTCTTGAACCTATGACAAATGCCGAGGAAGATTTTTTCAGATGCATTTTTGCAGTCTCTGGCAGAAGTTCTGCTTTTTGATAAACCCTTTCTATCCAGTGACAGCAATTTTTAGGGATATCGAGCAGAAATCTTGAGGGTTCCTGTTCCTGAACCTTTGAGTATAATCTTCTTTTCTTTACACTGGTTAGACAGAGTATTTCTTTTGCCCTTGTCATACCAACGTAAAACAGCCTTCTCTCTTCCTGCATTTCTGTCAGATTGTCCATTGTTTTAAAATACGGAAGTATTCCTTCTTCTACTCCGACGATAAATACAGCAGGGAATTCGAGGCCCTTAGCACAGTGCAAGGTCATAAGTGATACAGAATGCTCTCTTGCTGAATTGTCTGTTGAGGATGCGAGGGATACCCTGTCAATAAGGTCTTTAACCGGAATGTTTTCTGCTGAAGATACGAGTTCAAGTATATTCTGCAATCTGTCTTCCTCTAAATCGTCTATATAGCCTGTCTTTTCCACGACATCCTTAAGCATATCGGCAGCGGTTTTGTATGAGGTGGAAGAAAGACTTTCTATTGTATGGACAAACTCACTCAGCTTATCTTTAAAAGAGGCTGCCAGTCCGTTTGATTTCAGCATCATTTTCATTGCCTTGAAAAGACTGACAGAGTTTTTCTTGCTCTCCTGTTCTATTTTTGATATGGTTGCGGCGCCGATACCCCTCGGCGGACTGTTTATTATCCTTCTGATGCTGACATTATCATCGTGATTAAGGGCTATTCTCATGTAGGAGATAATGTCTTTTATTTCGCGCCTGTGGTAAAAACTTATCCCGCCTATTATTTGGTACGGGATGTCTTCTTCTCTCAGGGCATCCTCTATTGCCCTTGCCTGAAGGTTTATCCTGTATAGAATCGAAAAGTCATTATATTCGTAATTTCCTTTCAGATAAAGGTCTTTAATTTTACGTGTAATATATTTTGCCTCTTCTTCCTCGGTATTAAGCCTGCAGTAAAATACCTTTTCCCCGAAGTCCTTTTTGGTCCAGAGTGTCTTTGGCTTTCTGTACATATTTTTTGAGATTACAGCGCCTGAGACATTAAGGATGTTCTGGGTTGACCTGTAGTTCTGTTCCAGTTTTATGATTTTTGTTTCAGGGAAGTCTTTTTCAAAATTCAAAATATTACTTATATCAGCACCCCTGAATTTATATATGCTCTGGTCGTCGTCTCCGACAACACAGATATTTTTGTGGTGTGATGACAGAAGCTGTATAAGTTTATATTGTGCACGGTTGGTATCCTGAAATTCATCTACAAGAATATAGGGGAATATATTCACATATCTATCCAGTATCTTTGGATTTTCTTCAAATAATTTGACGGTCAGCATTATGAGGTCGTCAAAGTCAAGGGCATTGCACCGTTTAAGTTCATCCTGATATTTAAGATATACCCTTCCGAGTTTTTCATCAAAGCTGAATCCGTCTCCTTTTGACAGGAATTCTTCCGGTGAGATCAGGCTTGATTTAAGGATGCTTATTCTCGAAGCGATACCCTTGTAAAGGGCTTCATATATGTTGAATTCTCTGAGGATATGCCTGATAAGACAGCACTGGTCATCAGCATCATATATGGTAAAATCGGGTTTACAGCCGAGCACCTTTATTTCTTTTCTGAGAATCTTGTTGCACTGTGAATGAAATGTTCCTATCCAGCTGCTTTTATGGTCATGTTCAATAAACCTGTTTATTCTTTCTTTCATTTCATCTGCGGCTTTGTTGGTAAAGGTTACTGTGAAGATTGAGGAGGGGGTGTATTTCTTTTTTTTGACGAGAAAGGCAAACTTGTGGGTTATTACCCGTGTCTTGCCGCTGCCTGCACCAGCAAGAACAAGCAAAGGCCCTTTTGAATACAGGATGGCTTCTTTTTGCTGATGGTTGAGATCTTCTAATAAGAAGTCTTTTGCCATTTTTTGTCTCCTTAATTATAACATATTAAACCCTTGTAAAGGGCAATGTTCAAAGCAAGGACGCTATTCTACCGTCACACTTTTAGCCAGATTCCTCGGCTGATCCACATCACACCCTCTCAGCACCGCAATGTGATATGCAAGAAGCTGCAGCGGAATGGTCAATAATATTGTATTCAAATAATTATTGCTTTCATTTATCAAGATGGAATATCGGGAAAGTTTTTTTATAATTTCGCCGTCTTTTGATGCCACTGTTATTATTGTGCCTCCCCTGCTTCTTACCTCCTCGATGTTGGATATAACTTTTTCAAAAAGAGGTCCCGAAGGGGCAAGGACAACAACCGGCAGGTCTTCATCTATAAGCGCTATCGGACCGTGCTTCATCTCTCCAGCAGGATATCCTTCTGCATGGATATACGATATTTCTTTTAACTTTAAGGCGCCTTCCAGTGCGATGGGGTAGTATATGCCCCTGCCGAGATACAGGAAATTAGTTGCCTTGAAAAGCTCTTTTGCTATGCGGCTTATTTCACTGTTCAGTTCAAGTGCATATTCGGCTTTTGCAGGAAGATGAAGCAGATTTTCTATTAGTGCTGATGTGGTGCGGTCTGACAGAATACCTCTCTGTTTGCCGAGTGCAATAGCTAAAAGATACAGTGCTACAATCTGGGTTGTAAAGGACTTTGTTGATGCAACGCCGATTTCAGGGCCCGAGTGGGTGTAAAAGACAAAATCGGATTCGCGAGAGGCGCTGCTTCCCATTACATTGCAGATGCTGAGTGTTTTTGCACCGAGCCTTTTTGCCTCCCTCAGGGCTGCAAGGGTATCTGCTGTCTCTCCTGACTGGGTTATTGCAATAAAAAGTGTATTACTGTTAAGTAGAGGGTTTCTGTATCTGAATTCAGAAGCTATGTCAGCCTCTACAGGAATTTTTGCAAGTTCTTCAATCATATATTTTCCTGTTATGGCTGCGTGGTATGAAGTGCCGCACGCTACAATGAATATCCTGTCTATTTTTTGTATGACATCGGGTGTGAGACCGAATTCCTCAATTGCAATATCTCCCTTTTCAGGGAATACCCGTCCCCTGATTGTATCAGCTATTGCCCTCGGTTGCTCGTAAATCTCCTTGAGCATAAAATGGCGGTATCCGCCTTTTTCAGCCATGGAAGGGCTCCATGATATTGTGACGATATTCTTGTTCAACGGCTTTCCGTCAAAGTCTGTTATTATCACCCCGTCTTTGTGCATTATTGCCATTTCGTTGTTTTCGAGAAATATGACCTCTTTTGAATGGCTGAGAAAGGCAGGGACATCAGAAGCAAGGAAGTATTCGCCTTCTCCCAGACCTATTACAAGAGGACTTTCTTTCCTGACAGCCACAATCCTGTCAGGTTCCTTTTCATTGATAACAGCAAATGCGTATGCTCCGCGGACTTCTTTGATAGCTGCCTTGACAGCATCTTCAAGCGGATATTTTGCGGAGAATTTATTTATGAGATGACATAAGACCTCTGTATCTGTCTCAGATGTGAAACTGAAACCTTCTTTCTGAAGTTTGTGTTTAAGTTCAACATAATTTTCTATTATCCCGTTATGTACAATGACAATCCCGTCTGACCTGTGGGGATGGGCATTTTCATCAGACGGCTTGCCGTGCGTTGCCCATCTTGTATGACCGATGGCTGTATTGCTCGATATCTTATGATTATTTATCAGACTTTCGAGCTGATGGATTTTGCCCTTGCAGCGCTTGACCTCTATCCCTTCTTCAGTAAAATAGGCAATTCCTGCAGAGTCATATCCTCTGTATTCAAGGCGTTTCAGGCCGTCCATCACTATGGGTATGGCATTTCTTTTTCCTATGTAGCCGATTATTCCGCACATAACAGATGAAGAGCGACAGGCAGCAGGCAGCAGGTCACTCATGCCCTCCTTTTTTGTTTTTTAACTTATTACTTTCCCCTTTTTTATGTTTTCTCAAAGCCCAGTTTTCTATATTTACCTGTGCTGTTCTGCTGACGGCAAGTGATAGAGGGGGGACATCTTCTGTAATTGTTGAGCCTGCACCGACATAGGCTCCCTTTCCGACTTTCACAGGCGCAATAAGCTGGGTATCGCTTCCAATGAATGCATTGTCTTCTATAACGGTTTTATGTTTTACCTCTCCGTCGTAATTGCAGGTTATTGTTCCAGCGCCGATATTTACCCCTTTGCCTATTTCAGCATCTCCGAGGTAACTGAGATGTGACGCTTTTGTGCCGTCTCCGACCACAGCCTTTTTTATTTCCACAAAGTTTCCTATTTGTGAGAATGAGCCGATTACTGAACCTGGCCTCAAATGTGCAAATGGACCTACCGTTGCTTTGTCCTTTATGGTTGACGATTCGATTATGGTGGAGTCTTTAATGACGACACTGTTGCCGATTATGCTGTTTGCTATTCTTGTATTCGGGTATATTACACAGTCGTTCCCGATAATTGTTTTGCCTTCTATGTGGACGTTCGGATAGATTATTGTATCCATACCTATTTCTGCTTCAGGATGGATAAAAACCGATGTTTTATCTATAAATGAAACGCCTTTATTCATCCATCCGGTGACTATTTTATTAGAAAGATAATGACCGGCTTTATACAGTTCTTCCCGTGTGTTTATCCCTGTTAATTCCGTCTCATTTCCAAGTATATGCGCAGCGATGCGGCAGCCTTTCTTTACAGCTATATCTATTATATCGGTAAGTTGATATTCTCCTTTTTCCCTGTTCATTTTTATTTCGCTTAGAAGTTTCAGGATATGGTTTTTTATTACGTATATGCCGCTGTTTACCTCTTTTATCTTTTTTTGTTCTTTATCAGCATCCCTGTCTTCTATGATTGCTCTGACCCTCTTTCCGTCACGGATAATTCTTCCGTATGAGTTGCTGCCTTCAACCATAAATGAGATTATAGAAATGTCTTCTTTATTGCGGCTGTGAATTTTAAGAAATTTTTGCAAAGTTGATGGGTCTATTAGCGGGGTATCGCCGTTTAATACAAGAATAGTGCCGTCAAAATTTTCTAATTTCCTGACAGCTGCCTTTAAGGCATCTGCTGTGCCTTTTTGTTTTTTCTGGATTGCAAAGGTGAAAGGATAGCCTGTAAGGGCAGCCCGAATTTCTTTATTGTCGGAGCCGACCACGATTATATTTTTATCTGCTTTTAGTGCTGCAACTGCATCAACGACATATTTAATTATTGGGTTTCCGCATACCAGATGCAGGAGTTTCGGTGTTGAGGACTTCATTCTTGTTCCGAGACCTGCTGCAAGTATAACTGTAGATAAATTCACGCTTTCTCCTTTTTTGATTCAAGAATCTTTGAAGGCGATGCCGTGCCGCCTGAGAGTATGATTTTTATACCGTCCTCTATGGGGATATCAGTGTAGATAATACTCTTATCATCAAGAAGGACAATCTCTCCGAGGTACAGATTGTTTGTCGGGATGTATATAGCCTTCAGAATGGTCTCCTGCTCGTGTGATTTCACCACGCATTCTTTTGTTAGAAAACCATAAGCATATGCACCGGAGCGCGGATATTCAACAATCACGAATTTTTTAAATGCGCTCTTGTCTTCAGGAGAAAAGGCATCCACAAGCTGTTTTACAGCAGTATAAATGCTCTTGAATACAGGAATTTTGAGAAAAACCTTTTCTATCAACCCCAGTATCTTTTTGCCGAAGACATTTGTTGATATTATCCCTACAAGGAATACTATTAAAATGGCTGTTATGAACCCCAGTCCTGCGAAGTGTTTGCCGAGGATAAATTCAAACAGAGGCCCAAGAATGCCGTCAATGAATTTAAAGAAACTGACTGTTATAAATATTGTTATGACTGCAGGAATGGTGATTACAAGTCCTGCAAGGAATTTTCTTTTAAAGTTGATATGTAGGGACCCGGTCATATTATATTTTCAGACTTTTGACATTGCTTCATCAGGTATATCGAAATTAGCATAGACATTCTGGATATCATCAGTATCCTCAAGGGCGTCTAACAATTTGACCATCTGTTCAGCGCCCTGACCCTCCAGCGGAACATAGCTTTTTGGCAGCATGGTTATCTCTGCAATGGAAACAGGTATATTTTGCCCTTCAATGGATTTTTTTACAGAATTAAGCTGTTCCGGAGCGGTGATGACCTCATAATTATCTTCTTCAGGGTCGTTTTTCATATCCTCTGCTCCTGCATCAAGGACAATTGACATTAATGTATCTTCATCTGCCTTTGATTTCTCCACGAGGATATAGCCTTTTTTTTCAAACATCCATGATACGCATCCCGCTTCGCCAAGGCTTCCGCCATGTTTTGACAGTAGATGTCTTATTTCTGAAACAGTTCTGTTTTTATTGTCAGTCAGAACCTCTATCAGAATTGCCACTCCTCCCGGACCATATCCCTCATAATTAATATCCTCATATGTAACACCGGGCAGTTCGCCGGTCCCCTTCATTACAGCCCTCTTTATATTTTCAGAAGGCATGTTTACCTCTTTAGCCTTCTCTATGGCACTTCTTAACCTCGGATTACCTTCCGGGTCTCCGCCTCCAATCCTGGCTGCAACAGAGATTTCCTTGACAATCTTTGTAAATGCCCTGCCTTTTTTAGCGTCGGTATGAGCCTTTTTATGCTTTATCTGAGCCCATTTGGAATGTCCAGACATATCAGACCTCCAGAATGATGATTGTTAGCCTGTGAAATATTCAATAATCTGCTATTGGTATACTCAATTAGAGCAATACAGGCAGTTAATCTTGAAACCATAGACTGTTTATGATAATAGGATTAAGCAGAATCTGTCAATCAGTCTATGGGCAGTCCACAGTCAGATGTTTAATCAGGAAAATGCTTTCTGGATTTAAACCACAGCATCTTTTAATGCATCTTTACATGGACAGGCGCGGTTAGCAGGCATTTGTGCAATAACCTCTTTCAGCAGTTTTTTAATATTCTCTCTTGCGTTTCCCATTGTTTTTATTACTTCCGTAACTGTTAGTTTGTTGCCTGTTATCCCTGCAGCATAATTTGTAACCACCGATATTCCGGAGATGCAGATTTCAAGTTCCCTTGCAAGTGATACCTCCGGCATCGCTGTCATTCCTATAACATCCGCCCCCATCATAGAGAAAAGCTGTATCTCCTTTGCTGTCTCGAATCTTGGACCATTTATGCAAATGTATGTACCTGTCTTTTTTAATGACAGACCGATGTTTTCAGATGCTTTAATTATAGAATTTCTCATCTCAGGGCAATATGGATTGGTGAAGTCTATATGAACGACCTTATCTTTATCATAAAAAGTAGATTCCCTCACTCCGAGAGTCATGTCTATTATCTGGTCAAGTATAACAACAGTTCCCGGCGGCATTTCCCTGTTTATTCCGCCTGAAGCGCCTATTGATATGATTCTTTCAACACCCAATGATTTAAAGCCCCAGATATTTGCCCTGTAGTTTATTTTATGAGGAGGCATTCTGTGGTGAACCCCGTGTCTCGGCAGAAAGACTATCTCAGTATTATTCAGTTTGCCGATTTTATATGTTGAAGACGGCTCTCCATATGGAGTGGATATGGAAATCTCCTTGGTCATTTCCATGCCGTCAATGTCATAAAGACCGCTGCCGCTTATCAGACCTATTGTCATATAAATATTCTATGGCATTGGATATTGTTAGTGCAAGTGTTGTAAGGAAGGAG
>PNNP01000051.1 GCA_013824325.1 Thermodesulfovibrio sp.
TATTTTCAAACACCTAAAAGAAGAAGATAAAGAAATCACTGAAATACTTTTTACCCCTAAACACTTAGTCAATGTACTTAGTCTTGTTTTGGCGGGGAGTACCAGTATTACAATGGCAAAAACTACTATTCTGGATGAGGTTCTTAAAAGTGGTAAAATGCCTGATGTTATTGTCAGGGAAAAAGGACTCCTTCAGATAAGCGATACATCAGAGATAGAAAAGACCGTTGATGAGATACTGGCAAAAAACCAGAAAGAGATTGAGAGGTATAAAGCAGGAGAGGAAAAGCTGCTTGGGTTCTTTGTGGGGCAGGCAATGAAGGCGACTAAAGGCAAGGCAAATCCGCAGATGCTGAACGATATACTGAAACGGAAATTACAGTAATGCCGATGCTGTTAAACCCGTTAAAATATAATCCTTAAAATGGAACTCTGATTCCCAAATGGGAAGGATTCGTTGCTCGGAAATTTATATTTTGTTGGAAATTCAGCATATTATTTATGGTATAGTAATTGCTATAAAAAATAGTCAGAAGGATGTGATTAAACATGAAGCTTATTATACCGGTTCTGGCAGTTTTGGTCCTGGCTGTATTTGCAGGCAATGTTGCAGCAATCAGCCCTGGTAAAACTGTAGAATGGGAGGCAAAGGGCGGTCCCGGCAAGGTTATTTTAGACGGTAAAATTCACGCAGCCAAGGGTTTGAAATGTATGGACTGTCATACGAAGATATTCCAGATGAAGAAAGGGTCTGCAAAGATGAATATGGCAGATATAAATAGCGGAAAATATTGTGGTGAATGCCATAATGGCACAAAGGCTTTCGCAACAAAGGATGCGGCTAATTGCGGCAAGTGCCACAAAAAATAGTGTTAAGACAATTTTGGCATTTTGGAGTATTATAATCATAACTCACTCAGAAGAAAGGAGGTGACTCAGATGAAGAAACTTATAGCAATCGTTGTCGCTGTCATCTTTGTTTTAGGCTTTGCATCCATGACCTTCGCAGCAGAGAAAGCAGCTGGGAAAGCACTGGACAAGTGTGTAAAGTGCCATAAAGGTGAGAAGGCATTGGACAAGGTCGTTGCTGCAAAGAAGTATGATAGTGCTGACGCACTCGTGAAGGCTGTAAAGGCAAACCAAAAGGGTGCTAAAGCGCATGCAAAGCACACCGATGACGACTTAAAGGCAGCAGCAAAAGAGCTCAAGCTTAAATAATTGAGAAATTATAAACAGGGGACGGGCAAGATGATTGCCCGTCCCCTGTTTGTTTTATACAAAGGTAAGCCAGGATTTGTACTTCTTGTTTTTCCCCTTTACAGTGTCAAAAAAGATGGACTGCAGTTTTTTTGTAATAGCGCTTCTCCTGCCGTTGCCGATAATCCTACCGTCCAGTTCTCTGATCGGGGTGACTTCTGCTGCTGTGCCTGTGAAGAATGCTTCATCAGCAATATATATTTCATCCCTTGTAAAGCGCTCTTCTTTTACTTCAATACCTTCATCCTTTGCTATGGCAATTATGCTGTCTCTTGTAATGCCCTCAAGGATTGAGGTGAGGGGGGTTGTTTTCAATGCCCCATCCCTTACAATAAATATGTTTTCACCGCTGCCCTCGGAGATATATCCTTCGGTATCAAGAAGCAAAGCCTCGTCATACCCGCAGGATATCGCCTCTTTCTTGGCTAACTGTGAATTTACATAGTAACCGCATATCTTTCCGCGAGACATATTTGAATTCACATGATTTCTTATAAATGACGAAATTTTTACCCTTATGCCCTTTTCAAGCCCTTCCTCGCCAAGATAAGCCCCCCATGGCCAGACGGCAATAGCAACATTGATCGGACAGTCTTTTGGATATAGTCCCATAGCTCCATATCCGATATATACAATCGGTCTGATGTAGCACTCCTTCAATTTATTGACTTTCACTGTATCAATAATTGCCTTCTTTATCTGGACTTCTGTAAAAGGTATTTCCATAAGAAATATATGCGCTGACTGAAAAAGTCTCTTTACATGCTCATTCAGTCTGAAAATAGCAGGTCCTTTTGGAGTATTGTAGCAGCGGATACCTTCAAATGCTCCAAGGCCGTAATGCAGTGTATGGGTCAGAACATGTATTTTTGCGTTTTCCCACGCAACGAATTTGCCGTCCATCCATATCTTTTCAGTTTTGTCTATCATAAGTTATTATTTATAACAGTAGAGGATTAGCTGTGTCAACAAATAAAATGCATATATTTTAATTTGAACTTTATGAAAGAAATAATAATTGTCGGCGGCGGACTTGCAGGTTGTGAGGCTGCATGGCAGGCAGCAGGGGCAGGAATAAAGGTTAAGCTTTTTGAGATGAGACCTTCAAAGATGACAGAAGCCCATAAAACCCCGCTGCTTGCCGAGCTTGTCTGTTCAAACTCTCTGAGGTCAAAAGAGGTCTCAACAGGTCCGGGTTTGCTGAAAAAAGAACTTGAGATTGCAGGGTCTTTGATAATGGAGGCTGCAGAAAAATCAGAAGTCCCTGCCGGCTCTGCCTTTGCAGTTGACAGGACACTATTTTCAGGATACATAACCGGAGCTATCGAGGGACAGCATAACATAGAGATTATAAGAGAGGAAGTTTCAGTTTTCCCTGACAGCTCTGTCGCAATCATAGCAACAGGCCCTTTGACATCAGGCGCTATGGCTGATACGATTAAATCATTCATTGGAGATGAACACCTTTATTTTTATGATGCGATAGCGCCTATAATTGATGCTGAAAGCATTGACTACTCAAAGGTTTTCATATCCTCAAGATATGGAAAAGGAGGTGATGACTATGTAAACTGCCCAATGACCAGAGACGAATATAGCCGGTTTTATGAGGCACTGACTGAAGCTGATAAGGTTGCTGCAAAGGAATTTGAGGACATAAGGGTTTTTGAAGGCTGTATGCCCGTTGAGGTTATGGCAGAAAGGGGAAAGGATACTTTAAGATTCGGTCCTCTGAAGCCTGTCGGTCTTCCTGACCCCAGAACAGGCAAAATACCGTATGCTGTTGTTCAGTTGAGGACAGAAAACAGGGAAAAGACAGCATACAACATGGTTGGATTTCAGACAAGACTCAGATGGCCCGAACAGAAAAAGGTTTTCAGTTTAATTCCCGGACTCGAGAATGCAGAGTTTTTGCGGCACGGCAGTATTCACAGAAACACTTACATAAATTCACCGAGGCATCTGAATAAGGATTTGTCCCTCAAAAAAATGGGCAATATATATTTTGCAGGACAGATAACAGGTGTTGAAGGATACATTGAATCAACTGCAATGGGATTATTGGCAGGAATAAATGCTGCAAGAAGAGTCGCAGGAAAAGAGATTATCCTTCCTCCAGGGGTTACAGCACACGGCTCTCTAATTAGACATGTAACAGAATCAAGCCCTGATAATTTCCAGCCGAGCAATATAAATTTCGGACTTTTCCCTATGAATGAAGAACTGCAAAAAATCAGGGACAAGAAATTGCGCCGGCTCAAAATTGCAGAGATTGCTCTTGGAGAATGGAAGGATTATATTCAGAAAATATCAGGTTGAAAGTTGTCAATATGCTGCAAATTTATGCTATCATTTATACAGCATTACATATACATTAGTTTATATGATGGAGGTGACGAAAGATGGCTCTTGCAGAAAAAAGGACACAGGTGTATTTCCCCGCCGACCTTTATAGGAAAGCAAAAAAGAAAGCCCGAACTGAATCAAGGTCATTTGCATCAGTTGTAAGGGATGCGGTTGAGAAATATGTCAGAGAGAAAGACAGTGGTGACTTTGATTGGGATAATGACCCGTTCTTCAAGCTTTCAGGCATTACTGACAGCGGTCTTGGAAATTTATCAGAGAAACATGATAAATATCTTTATAAAAAGAGCAGGAAGAAATGAACAAGGTGTTTATGGATACAAGCGCCATAGTTGCCATTTTTGACAGGGGTGACGAACACCATTCCGAGGCTTTAAAGACGCTTGAAGAAATAAAAAGAAATAGAATCAAGCTTCTGATTTCCGATTATATTTTTGACGAAAGCATTACCACTGCCCTGTCAAATGCAGGGTATGATGTTGCCGTGAAAGTCGGGGAATTTATATTAAACAGCAGAGTGATTGAGTTTATATGGCTAAATGAAACTGTAAAAATGAAGGCATGGGATTATTTTAAAAGACATTCAGATAAGGGTTATTCTTTTACCGATTGCACAAGTTTTGTGTTCATGAAGGATTTAAAAATAGACCAGTTCTTTGCTTTTGACAAGGATTTTTCAAAGGCAGGGTTTATTGATTTTTCAAAAAGATACAGGAAGAATTAGCATTAAATTTCAGGGAATTGATGCAGGGTTTGAAAAAATGAATAAAGAAAATCAATGTGGTATGTTTTTTTGAGAAAAACATATAATAAAGATAAAAAAACAGGCATGCTTAGATAGAAAGCATGGTTAAACGAAAGCAGTCAAAAAGAAAGAATGGACATAAAAAAAACTGCCGTCCCGAAGTATAGTTTATTTGGCCAATGGCTCGTAGAGAGGTTTAATATGAGGCATATTTTTGCAATTATCCTTGCTGCTCTTATTTTGTTTTACCCCTCACATGGTTTTACACAGGTTAAAGAGATTGTTTCAGAAGGGACATACAATATGGGCGATGGGGAGACTCCATCTGTTGCAGAGAGCAGGGCATTGCTTAATGCAAAGCGGGTTGCCCTTGAGCAGGCAGGGACATATGTGGAGAGCTATACAAAGGTAGAAAACTTTCAATTAACCAAAGACGAGGTACAGGTTCTAACATCAGGAATTATGGAAGTGGAGATACTTGATAAGAAAAGGACTATTGTTGGCGACGGTTTTCGCTTCTGGGTAAAGATAAAGGCAAAGGTCAATCCTGATAATATTAAAGAGATGGCAAAGAAGGTTAAGGAGAAATCAGTTGTTGATGATTACAAAAAGATTCAGGAAGCTTATGACAAGAGCCAAAGAGAGATTGAGGAATTAAAGAAACAGTTAGCAAAGGCAAAGGGTAAAAAGAAAAAGCAGGTAGAGGCAAAGATTACAGATGATGAGAAAATGTTTCAGGCAAATGAGTGGTTTGATAAAGGATTACTGTATGATTTAAATAAAGAATATGATAAAGCAATAGAGGCATATACGAGCGCAATAACCTTAAACCCGAATTATGCCTATGCCTACAATAATCGTGGGGTTGTTTATGATAAGGAGAAAGGGCAACATGACAGGGCGATAGAGGATTACAACAAGGTAATATCTATAAATCCGAATTATGCCTATGCCTACAATAATCGTGGGCTTGCTTATGATCGCAAAGGACAATATGACAGGGCGATTGAGGATTATAACAAGGCAATATCTATAAATCCGAATCTTGCAGAAGCCTACAATAATCGTGGGACTGCTTATAGAAACAAAGGACAATATGACAGGGCAATTGAGGATTATAACAAGGCAATAGCTATAAATCCGAATTATGCAGAAGCCTACTATAATCGTGGGCTTGCTTATGCCATTAAAGGTATTATTGGCAGAGCGATTTCTGATTTTCAGAAGGCATGTGATCTGGGGGATGAGGATGGGTGCAAGGTGCAGAAGGTTTTACAAAACAGATAACAAGAATGGATGCGGACGGCTTAAGTGCAACTGCTGATTTAAGGGCGTTATACATTTATTAATCTCTATTAGGACATAATGGGTAGAATTGATATCGCGGAAACAATAAAGCGGATTGATTTTCCAGAAAAGGTGTGGGAGTGGCTTGATCTGCTTGGCGATATCGTGGCCAGGACTCAGAAAGAGGCCATGTATCAGGAACGATCATTTTTAGCAGACACGCCTTTCAAGAAAATCTTGCTTTGCGCCATAAACAAAGATCTTTCCACATTAAATGCTATATACATTTTGCTGCGTTGTGAGCTAATTCATCAAGCATCATCTCATGTGAGACTCCTTTGTGAAAGCCTGATAACTCTGAAATATATTTCATTGAAACCTGAATCGCGGTCTAACTTGTTTTGGGGTTATGCAGATATAGAAGCCTATGAAATATCTTCGTCCATTCTTGAATGGGAGAGTAGTACGGCGAACCCCTTACACGTCAAACGGCTCCATGCCTTCCAGGAGTCCATATCTGAGAAATACAAAAAAGCGAAACAGATATACACATTTCTCGATACAAAGGACCGTAGAAAACCATTCTCTAATTGGTGTAATAAAAACATAGCCGATCAAGCTCGTGAATGTGGGACTGAATTCCAGAGACTCTACAAACTTGTTTATAAGCAAATGAGCTCCTATATACATGGATCGGCTTGGTCACTTAGAAGACAGGTTTCGTATAGTAGAGATCATTACCAACATGGTGTTGTTTTGAACGATGTCGCAACAATCATCCGAACAGGTTTAGTTGTTTGGGTCGAATGGGCGAAGTTCTGTATAGAGATTTTGAATTGGAGACTAATAGACGCAATGGAGGAAGTAACCAAAAGGCTTGAGGAAATGGACGCGAAGCATTTTCAGCAGACAGCGCCTTAACATGCATAACCACCGGCTGAAGGAAAAACGAAATGGGGACAGTTGTTCTCGCTTACTAATTCGGTAACTTTTTCAAGTTTATCAAAAGGTGTCATATCTCCCTCCTAATAAAAGCACTTTCAAACTTTTACAGAGAAAAACATTTTTTTCAAAATTGCCTTCAAATATTAACCATATAACCATAGTTCAAAATACTATAAGCTGGGTTGTAAGTGAAATTTCACATAGTGTATGTGTAATGTCTGCAAACTCATTTATGGGCACTTATGCTAAAATTTATTATGCCGTCTGAAGATCTTAATTCATATATCAAAAATTTCCTCAAATACCTTGAGGTAGAGAGGGGCGTTTCCGTGCATACACTCAGGGCATACAGGAAGGATTTAAAGGATTTTTCCGAATCCTGCAGGTCAAGCCCTGAAAATGTAGAGATGATTGATATCAGAGGATTTGTCTCAAATCAATTAATCAGCGGCAGGGCAAAAACAACGGTTTCGAGAAGACTGGCTACACTCAGGTCTTTTTTCAGTTATCTTTATCAGGAAGGGTATGTAAAGATTAATCAGGCGAAACTTGTTCCATCTCCGAAAGCACCGAAATACCTGCCTAAATTTTTATCAGTGGATGATGTCTTTAGTCTTGTTAAAGAACCCGGGGGAATAGGGCTTCTTCCTGTCAGGGACAGGGCTGTTCTGGAGCTGCTTTACTCAAGCGGACTGAGGGTGAGCGAAGCTGCAGGTCTGAATGTTGATGATTTAAATATAAGAGAGGCGCTTGTAAAAGTCAGAGGGAAGGGAAAAAAAGAAAGGATTGTCCCTGTTGGCGGCAAAGCTGTTGAGGCGCTGAAGTCGTATCTCATAGAGAGGATGCTTTTTAAAAAGAAAAAATCTTTTTCCGGTGATGACACAGCACTGTTTCTGAACAAAAACGGCGAGAGATTAACAGACAGGCAGATAAGAAGGGTAGTGGTGAAATATGCCCGCTTAATCGGTATAGATGGGCAGATAGGTCCCCATACTTTAAGACACACATTTGCGACACATCTGCTTGTGGGAGGTGCGGATTTGAGGGTAATTCAGGAGCTTCTGGGACATTCATCTCTGTCAACAACGCAGAAATATACGCATCTTGATATAGGGCATTTGATAGATGTGTATGATAAGGCGCATCCGTTTGGAGACGATAAAAATATTGAAGGAGGTAAGAAATAAAATGTTTCAAGGTACAACGATATTGTGTGTTAGACGCGAAGGCAAAGTCGCTATTGCAAGCGACGGTCAGGTGACCATGGGCAATACAATTTTGAAGCATAATGCCAAGAAGATAAGGAAGATGTATAATAATAAAATCCTTGCAGGTTTTGCTGGTGCTACAGCAGATGCCTTCACCCTTTTTGAGAAATTCGAGGCAAAGCTTGAATCTTATAAGGGCAATATTACAAGGGCGGCTGTTGAGCTTGCAAAGGACTGGAGGACTGATAAGATTTTACGCAGGCTTGAGGCATTGCTGCTTGTGGCAGATGATGAACATTCTCTGATACTTTCAGGGACAGGCGATGTGATCGAGCCTGAAGACGGTGTTGCTGCTATTGGTTCAGGCGGCCCTTATGCTCAGGCTGCTGCAAAGGCGCTTTATGAAAATACGAATCTTTCGGCAGTTGATATAGTAAAGAAAGCTATGGATATATCGGCTGATATCTGCATTTACACAAACAAAAATATAACTGTAGAGGAGTTAAATGGATAACCTTACACCCAGGAAGATTGTTGAAGAACTGAACAAGTATATCATCGGTCAGGATAAGGCAAAAAAGGCAGTTGCTATTGCTTTGAGAAACAGATGGAGGAGGCAGAAACTGTCTCCTGACTTGAAGGACGAGGTTTTGCCGAAAAATATTATCATGATAGGGACAACAGGCGTCGGGAAGACTGAAATTGCAAGAAGACTTGCAAGGCTTGATAATGCGCCGTTCATCAAGGTGGAAGCATCAAAGTTTACCGAAGTTGGGTATGTAGGAAGGGATGTTGAGTCAATTATAAGAGACCTTATGGAAATAGCAATGAACATGGTCAAGACAGAGCACATGGCAAAGGTGCAGGAAAAGGCAAAGACACTGGCAGAGGAGAGGCTTCTTGACCTTTTATTGCCTGTACCGAAGCCTGTTAAAGGCGCTTCGGAGGAAGCAGAAGAGAAAGAACATCACGGGGAGACACGGGAAAGATTGAGAACACAGCTCAGGGAAGGCAAGCTCGATTCAAGGTATGTTGATATAGAGGTTAAGGAAAAGATTATGCCTTTCGGTGTTATATCAAATGTGGCGCTTGAAGAGCTTGAGATAAATCTAAAGGAGATGATGGGCAGTTTTCTGCCTGAAAAGTCAAAAAGGAAAAAGGTCAAAATTCCTGAAGCCATTTCGATGCTCATACAGGAAGAGGCGAGTAAACTAATAGACATGGAAAAGGTTACAAAAGAAGCAATAGAAGGGACAGAACAATCAGGAATTGTATTTGTAGACGAAATAGACAAAATTGCGAGCAGAAGTCACGGACACGGGCCCGATGTATCGCGGGAAGGCGTTCAAAGGGATTTACTGCCTATTGTTGAAGGTTCAACTGTTGCTACAAAACACGGAACAGTAAAAACCGAACATATACTTTTTATTGCTGCAGGCGCCTTCCACATCTCCAAGCCGTCTGATTTAATACCTGAGCTTCAGGGAAGATTTCCCATAAGGGTTGAGCTTGATTCCCTTGGGAAACCGGAGTTTGTAAGAATACTTACAGAACCTCACAATGCTTTAATAAAGCAGTATATAGCTTTGCTTGAAACAGAGGATGTAAAGCTTGAGTTTACTCCTGATGCAATAGATGAAATAGCAGGCATTGCAGCAACCGTGAATGAAAAGACCGAAAATATAGGGGCAAGAAGGCTTCATACAGTGCTCGAAAGACTGCTTGAGGATATATCATTTAATGCCCCTGAAATGAAAGATGAAAAAATTGTTATTGACAGAGAGCATGTGCAGCAGAAACTTTCGGATATCGTGAAGGATGAAGACCTCAGCAGATATATCCTTTAAGAAGAATACAGAAGTCAGTCCGCTCCGTCTTTGGCGGACGGGCCAGAAGTCAGAAATGAGATTGCTCATTATATTTTGTTCATTGCTTATATTTCTCGCATCCTGCACTGTTGCAAGATATGAGACTGTTCCAGTTCAGCCTTCTGTAAAGCCGTTGGATAAGCCTGTGGAAAGACCCGTTGAAAAGCAGCAGCCACTCGGTTTTCAGGAATTCAGAGGCGACAGGAAACAGGTTATTGCCTCATGGTATGGACCTGATTTTCATGGCAGACCAACAGCTTCAGGAGAATTGTTTAATATGTATGACCTGACATGCGCACACAGGGAATATCCATTCGGTACAAAACTAAAGGTTGTCAGTACATTGAACAGCAAAGAGGTTGAATGCATAGTAAATGACAGAGGCCCTTTTGTTACGGGGCGCGACCTCGACCTTTCCTATGCATCTGCGAAAAAAATAGACCTTATCGGACCCGGCACTGCCCTTGTAATGATTGAGCCTGTAGGAAGGGATTTAAGATATGTAAAATATATCAGATATGGCGCATCAGACGGAACGCTGACTATTCAGGTGGGTTCGTTTAAGGATGAGTCAAATGCAAAACGGCTGAAAATGGCACTGGAATTAAACTATAAAAATGTTTATATAATGAATGCTAATGTAAAAGGGGAGCAATATTACAGGGTGAGGATAGGCAAGTTCTCCAGTAAAAATGAAGCATACAGTGCGGGCAAATTACTTGCCGATGAAGGTTACAGTGTCCTGATAACAAAATACGAACAGCAGATATAAAATTCATGAGAGGAAACAGAATATGAAAAAGCTGATTGAAAAGGCAAACATACTGATTGAGGCATTGCCTTACATCCGTAATTTCTACGGAAAGACATTTGTAATAAAGTACGGCGGTGCAGCACAGATTGAAGACAAACTGAAAAACTCCTTTGCACAGGATGTGGTGCTTTTCAATTTTATCGGCATCAGGACAGTTATTGTTCACGGCGGCGGACCAAAGATAAGCGAAACAATGAAGAAGATGGGAAAGGAACCCACATTTGTTCAGGGTCAGCGCGTAACAGATAAAGAGACAATGGATATTGTTGAAATGGTTCTCGGCGGTCTTATTAATAAAGAGATTGTTTCATTGATAAACAGTCACGGAGGAAAAGCCATCGGCCTCAGCGGCAAAGACGGAGGTCTGATTAAGGCAAAGAAAAAGCTTTTAAAGAAATCCGGAGAAAAGGATGAAGAGGTTGTTGACATTGGTTTGGTAGGCGAGGTTGATTCAATTAATCCTGAAATACTGGATTCTCTTGAGAAGGACGGATTCATTCCTGTGATTGCACCTATTGGCGTCAGAAAGACAGGAGAGGCATTGAACATAAATGCTGATTATGTTGCCTCTGCTGTTGCTTCAGCGCTTAAAGCAGAGAAGCTGATACTCCTTACAGATGTGCCGGGAATAAAAAATCTTAGTGGAAGCGTTTTGCCCACTTTGAATAAAACCGATGTCCTGAAGCTTGTCAATAAAGGGACAATCTCAGGCGGTATGCTTCCCAAGGTGCAGGCATGCATCCGCGCAATTGAAGGCGGGGTCAAAAAAACACACATCATTGACGGCAGGATTCCCCACTGTTTATTGCTCGAGATATTTACTAAAGAGGGGATCGGGACAGAGATAACGAGGGAGGATACTTTCTGATGATTGAATATTATGAAAAAAAGATTCAACAGCTCAATACTCTTATAGAGATAACAAGTATTATAAATTCAACACTCGATCCTGTTTTGATCAGGAAAAAGGTTATCGAAGCAGCTACTGAACTGCTTAATTCAGAGGCGGGCAGCCTCTTGCTTGTTGACCGCAGCACTGAAGAACTCTTTTTCGAAGTAGCTATAGGAGCTAAGGGTGAAAAACTGA
This sequence comes from Thermodesulfovibrio sp., assembly GCA_013824325.1. Lineage (GTDB taxonomy): Bacteria > Nitrospirota > Thermodesulfovibrionia > Thermodesulfovibrionales > Dissulfurispiraceae > PNNP01. The sequence goes on from PNNP01000051.1 coordinate 11,576, forward strand.
AGACGATTAAGCTAAAGAAAGGATTTGGCATAGCAGGATGGGTTGTAGAACATGGGGAACCTGTTATTTCGAATGACGTAACTTCTGATACAAGGTTTTTCAAAGGAGTCGATGAAATTAGCGGATTTAAGACGAAGAATATGGTATGTGTGCCTGTAAAAACAAAGGAAAGGATCATCGGTGCACTTGAGGTTATAAATAGCAACCAGGGAAGTTTCGAATTTGACGATATGGTAATTTTATATGCATTTGCAAATCAGGTAGCAATAGCGATAGAGAATGTTCAATTGTATCAAGAGTCTTTAACCGATGGTCTTACAGGGTTATATCACCATAAATATTTTGAGTTGCGTTTAAAAGAGGAAACGGCTCGCTCAAAGAGATATAAATATCCTTTGACGTTAGCGTTAATTGACATAGATTTTTTTAAGAAGGTGAACGACACCTGTGGGCACCTTGCCGGGGACATGGTACTTAGGGGGCTTGCCAAGATATTGAAAGACAGCACCAGATTTATTGATATAGTAGCCAGATACGGAGGAGAGGAATTTGCTGTTATACTGCCTTATGTTTCTTATGAAGGTGCTCTGGATATAGGTGAAAGATTGCGGAAGACGATAGAAGACACAAGTTTTGAGGGGATTAAAATTACTATTAGCATTGGCATAGGATATTCCGACGGAGAAAATATGGATTTTGATTATAAAGAGCTAATAAAGTTTTCCGATAGAGCTTTATATAATGCCAAAAACAATGGAAGAAACAGAGTAGAGATTCTGGTTCTTCAATAGATGTTCTGCCGTATAAGAGATAGAAATTTACTCATTGCTTTATTTAAATTCAGCCTTCAAAAGTCCTCTCACGATTCTTAGATTTCCGGGGTCGTCTTCTTTGCTCTTTTTGGGAGTTTCAAGGATTAAAGGGATATCTTTAAATGCAGGGTGGTTTATGAATCT
>PNNP01000052.1 GCA_013824325.1 Thermodesulfovibrio sp.
ATTTTTATGGTAGGAAATTCAAATATCTCGGCACCAAGCTCTTCAAGCGGTTCGTAATCCTGAGTGTAGTCGCGTGTAATCAATATCCTGTGACCGAACAGTGGCTTTTTTTCATACCACTTTAATGTATCTCTTAATTTCACAACATTGCCGATAACCATTACAGCAGGAGGTTTTATATCTTCCTCTTTTACAATGTCTGCAATATCATTCAGGTTGCTTACAACAGTCTTCTGGTCGGGTCTTGTCCCCCATCTTACAACTGCTGCAGGAGTATCCGGCGCCTTTCCATGTTTTAAAAGGTTTGCTGTGATTATGCTTATATTTTTTATACCCATTAAAAATACGAGGGTGTCAAACCCTTTTGCTAATTTTGACCAGTCAATTGTGCTTTCCGGTTTGGTGGCATCCTCGTTTCCTGTTATTACAGCAAAAGACGATGAATACTTTCTGTGGGTCAAAGGTATGCCCGCATACGCAGGGGCTGCTATTGCTGAGCTGACGCCTGAAACCAATTCAAATTCAATACCTTCTTTTACAAGAAATTCTGCCTCTTCACCTCCCCGTCCGAAAACAAACGGGTCGCCGCCTTTTAATCTGCATACTATCCTGCCTGCCCTTGCTTTATTTAGAAGCGTCTGATTAATCTCGTCCTGTGTCATTGCATGATGGCCGCCGCGCTTGCCTGCATAGATAAATTCAGCTTCATGGTTGATATAATTCAGAATCTGGGCATTGAGGTGGAAGTCATATATCACAACCTCTGCTTTTTGAAGGCATTTCAGCCCCTTCACAGTTAGGAGCCCTATGTCGCCGGGACCTGCTCCTATAAGATAGACCGTACCTTTTTTCATTATTGATTAAACCTTTCAACTCGTAATTGAACTTTTTACAGAAGGGGCATATCTGCCGTAAACCTCGTCCAGTATTTGTTTGGCGCCCATTGACAGGATTTTTTCAGCCAGTTTAATTCCGAGTGATTCCGCATCCTCTTGCTCTCCCTCGATGTGACTTTTTATTATTTTATCCCCTGAAATACTTCCAACGAGACCATCCATAATTAGTAATGAGTGATGAGTCTGCTCCGCCTGAGGCGGACGGATGTGTGATGAAACTGCTTCTGCCTCCTGACTCACTATCCTTGCGTAAGCTGCAATAGGCACCTGACAGCCGCCTTCGAGCTTTTTTAAAAAAGTCCTTTCAGCCGTAACACATATAAAGGTTTCATAATGGTTTAATGGTGCAATGAGTTTATTAATGTAGTCATCATCTGCCCTGCATTCAATGCCTATTGCACCCTGACCGATTGCAGGAAGACTTATTTCAGGCGAAAGAATCTCTGTTATCCTGTCTGCCCAGCCAAGGCGTTTTACTCCGGCAGCAGCTAAAATTATCGCATTAAACTTGCCCTCATCAAGTTTTCTGATTCTTGTGTCAAGATTGCCCCTGAGCTGCTCAATCTTTAAATCAGGTCTGATATGAAGCAATTGACACGAACGTCTGAGACTGCTCGTTCCGACTGTTGAACCATTCGGCAGGTCTCTGAAACTCTGTATTTTCTTTTGACTGCCGACTGCTGCTATAAAGGCATCTCTCGGGTCTTCTCTCTTGCATATTGCAGAGAGATGAAGGCCTTCAGGGAATTCTGTAGGGACATCCTTCATGCTGTGGACGGCTATGTCAGCTTTGCCTCTGAGTATTGCCTCCTCGATTTCCTTTACGAAGAGTCCCTTTCCGCCAATCTTTGCAAGCGGCACATTTAATATCTTATCACCTGTGGTCTTAATCTTATTCAGTTCAATTTTTAAGTCAGGATAAATTTTCTGCAGTTCTGATTTAACCCATTCTGTCTGATAGAGCGCAAGTTTGCTGCCTCTTGTGCCGATTATGATTTTATCTCTCATTATACCGCTCTGACTGATAATAAGTGATACCTTTTTCTTTTAAGACATCAAGAATTCTACCCATTATATATCCCTTGCATTCTTAATCCTTTTCAGTTTTGTCTTATCAAAGCCTTTATCAAAGCTGACGATATGAGAAATTTCAAATTTATTTGCCATTAACACTATCTTTTTTGAGTATTTTGAGTAGTCTTTTTTGGACATTTTATTTATAATCCTGCAACCATATTATGCGGTTCTTTATGCTTTCTCTGGAGTTTGATGAAAGAAATTTCAACATGCGCCTTAATAGTTCATTAAAAGGCATCTGGTCAGAGACGACAATGCCGAAGTGTTCTTTGTTTTCTTTTATATAAGACCTTGATAGTTTTATATAATCGCCGATGTTATGAGTCAACATTGCCATCTTTTTGCTGACAGCATAAGCGAGTTGTTCGTCATCGCTTTTCCCTGTTCTCTTAACCTCAAGAACATGCACTGCCTTATATCCTCTGCTGCGCAATACTTCTGCCAATAAGACTCTGACATCTTCGTCAAGATACAAAGAGATTTCAGGCATGAGCAGCTTCTTCAACCTGTTCTCTTATTGAGCTTTCACAAACAGATAACTCTTTATCTATCTGCTCTTTATGTTCATAGTAATACGAAAGAGCATCATATATCTGAGGAAGGTTTAGATGAGAAAATTCTTTTACCAATTCTTCAGGGGTCATGCCTTGTTTAAGTATGTAAAAAACAACAGAGCGGACAGGGAACTTAGTTCCTGCAATTACAGGACTTCCACCACAGTGCTTTCCAGATGAAATTATATAAGGATGTTTTACTTTAACTTTTTGTGTCATTGCCATAGATTTTTCTCCTTTCACAATAAATTTTACAACAAATGAACTTCATATATCCCTTGCATTCTTAATCCTTTTCAGTTTTGTCTTATCAAAGCCTTTATCAAAGCTGACGATATACCCTATTTCAAACTCATTTGCAACGACGACTATCAAGGCGTCATGGAAATTTAAATCTCCTTGACTGTCAATAACTGTTTTTAAAACTTTTTCATAATAATCTTCAATTTCAGGATATATCCATGTGATGCTGGTTTTAGGAATCAACTGATGAAGCTTTTTGAGATAATCAGGAATAAGTTCCTTCTTCTTACTCTCTTTCAGCCTTTTTATGGTGACGCTCACAATCTCATTAATTACGCAGTCGAGATAAAGAATCTCATCAAAAACAGCCTGAATCTTATTGTCTATGTCAATAGCCAATTTGTGATGAATGTCGTTTTGATCCAAAATAGCCAAAATATAATTGGCATCAAGGATTACTTTATTCATTATAAAGATCCTCTGTGTCTTTTACCGCATTTCCACCTATTGAGAATAACCCTACCAGCTTCTTAAGTTCCGATGCAGGGACAGGTTTTAATTTTATTTTTGATCTGCGAACAGGCTTAAGCACTATTTCTTTATCTTTAACATCCACGTCCAGCATATCGCCTTCTGCTATACCTATTGCCTCTCTTATTTTCAGCGGTATGGTTATCTGAGCCTTTTTTTTGACATGTACCAACATAAAATTCCTCCTTTCCTACTTTCCTACTTTCTGAAAGTTATACTAATATCTTGAGGAGTGAATTGTCAAATGACTTTTGAGGTGATTATTCTTCATCTTCTCCGTTTATCCCGTAAAGTTTTTTTACGGCAAAGGTCAATAAATCCCTGTCTTCAGAATTTTCTTTAAGTATGACTGTCGGGTTGTGGATTAGTTTGTTTGTTACTGCTGTTAGCAGATATTCCACAGCTTCCATTTTTTCCTTATCAAGCTCAGGGAATTTGTTCCTGAATTTTTCAAACTCTTCTTTTTTGATGTCTTCGGCTTTTTGCCTCAGGGCAATAATCACAGGTACAGAATTAAGAGATGCTATCCAGTTCATGAATTTTTCGACCTCTTCGTCTATAATCTTTTCTGCCTCTTCTGCCTCTTTTTTCCTTTCGAGGATGTTTGTATCAACAACATCCTGAAGGTCATCCACATTGTATAGATAGACGTTGTCAATTTTATTTATTTCAGGGTCTATATTCCTCGGTACCGATATATCAATGATAAAAACAGGTTTGTGTCTTCGCTCTTTCATTGCCTTCTGCATCTGTTCCCTAAAAAGTATGTAAGCAGAAGCGCCTGTGGAACAGATAACTATATCGGTATGCGCCATTTCCTTTATGAAATCTTCAAACCTTACAGCTTTGCCGTCAAATTCCTTGGCAAGTTCGCATCCGCGTTCATATGTCCTGTTGGCAACCTTAACGTCTTTCACCCCATTGCTTACAAGATGGCGCGCTGCGAGTTCAGCCATTTCGCCTGCGCCAAGAAGCATGAATGATTTTCCGGAAAGTTCGGTAAATATTTTTTTTGCAAGCTCAACTGCTGCAAAGCTTATTGATACGGCATTTTCAGCAATCCTTGTTTCTGTCCTGACTCTTTTCGCAGTCGAAATCGCTTTTTTCATAAGCCTGTTCAGGATGATTCCCGTTGTCTTTTTGCTCAGGGCAAAATCAAAGATATCCTTCAATTGTCCGAGTATCTGCGGTTCACCGACTACCATTGAATCAAGGCTTGAAGCAACCCTGAGTATATGGCGTATGGCATCGGAATCGCTGTAAAGATAAAGAGAGTTTTCAAAGTCCGCCCTGTTGATATTGTGAAAACCGGAAAGAAATCCTTTTATATTTTCTCCTGCTGAGGCAGCATCATTCACATATGCATATATTTCCACCCTGTTGCATGTTGATAAAAGTGCTGCTTCATTTACTTCAGGCAGTTCTCTTATGCTTAAAATACCTTCCTCGAGCTTTGGACCATTGAAGGCAAGCTTTTCTCTTATATCAATACTTGCAGTCTTGTGATTTAAACCTATGACGAGGACTTTCATCGGAATGAATGCAAACTTTTTAAAAGTAAATTTACACCAAAAAATGTAAATAAAACCACAATAAACCCTATAACTGAAAGTATGGCTGCTCTCTTTTTCCTCCATCCGGCAGTCAATCTCATATGAAGTATGAGGGCGTAGATAAACCATGTTATGAGGGACCAGACCTCTTTCGGATCCCATCTCCAGAAACGGCCCCACGCACTTTCAGCCCAGAGCACACCTGAAATTATCGCCAGGGTAAGAAGCGGAAAGCCGATGGTAATCAGCCTGTAATTTATCTCGTCCAGAACCTGGAGACTGGGTAGTTTTTGAAAAAGACCACCGAGATGTTTTGATTTAAGGTAGTGTTCCTGCAGAAGATACATTATCCCGACGCCGAATGCCACTGCAAAGGCTGCATTGCCGAGGAATGCAAGTGCTGTATGTATGCCGAGCCAGTAGCTTTGAAGAGCAGGACCGAGAGGCTTTATTCCCCTCGGCAGCATGGATGATGACAGCATCATCATAAAGACAATCGGCAGGATGAAAGATCCCATTATGCCGATTTTGTATTTATATTCAAGGAAAAAATATATCAGGACAATGCACCATGCAAAAAACGATGAAGCCTCGTGCATGCTTGTAATCGGCATGTAACCTGCAGAGATGTATCTGTAAATAATGGCAGCAGAATGAATTGCAAAACCGGCTACAGTAATGGAAAATGTTAATCTTGAGGATTCCTTGCTTCCTTTGAAGATCTCAACGATACTGATAATTGTTGCTGCAAAATAACATGTAAGGGCTAACTCAAAAAGTATTGTACCCATCAGAAGCAACCGAGTTCACAGTTTTTTATCTTTATTTTCAGTTCATTGGCGGCTTTTCCGACCTCTTTGTAAGGGATTCCGAGCTCTTCCGCAATTTTTCTGGCAGTACTGCAAGGTATCCTGCTGTCAACCGAGCGCTCTGTTAGAAGTTGTTCTATTTTTTTCTTGTTTATTTTTGTATCCATGCGATTAATTAAATCCTTTATTGTCTTTTCATCCAGTCCTCCTGGAAAGTCTTTTATTTCAAGTATTGTCGCTTTGCCGGCAGTTTCAAAAGAATTATCCCGAACAGATTTCCCCGAAGCAATGATAATATCAGCCAGCTTCAATACTGCTTTCGCAGACGACTTGGTATTTTTCTGAAACTCTCCAGATATAAATATTACAATATCGGGCTTTATAAACTCAATTGCACTGTTGCCTTCGACGAGTATCGCATCAAGATGGGAAAGCCTGTCAATAGCCATCGGCATGATTTCTTCAAGTTCAGATGCAGGGCATTGAATCCAGACAACCTGCTCTGCTCCTGCATCAGAAAGTCTTCTGGTATCTTTATCCTTCTGGTTGAGAATTGCCCTATCATCAACAATGGATGAGTATAATGCTGTTCCGGTGTATTTAATGGCACCGAATCTTGGTAAATGGGTGAATGGATAAATGGGTGGTGAATGAGTTATTAGATATTTAAGTATGGCAGTAGCCAGCGTTGTTTTGCCCACTCCGCTGTGTGCTCCGCCTATACCTATGATGAACGGCCTTCTCAAAATTGATTAGCTTGCAAGGACTGCTTCTTCATTCTTTATTTCGACTTTATAACCGCATTCCTTATTAAGGCAGACATGAAAAACTTTACCATCTTTATTCCGCTTCTCCACAACAAAAGCAGCTTTGCATTTTGGGCATTGTTCCTGAAGTGGTTTGTACCAGAGTGCAAATTTGCATTTTGGATAATTGCTGCAGCTCCAGAATGTTCTTCCTCTTTTTGTTTTCCTTTCAACAATTTCGCCGTTATCAAGAGGACATTTTACGCCTGTTGAAACCGCCCTGGTGTTTTTACACTCAGGATATTTTGAACAGGCAAGGAATTTACCGAACCTGCCGTTTCTTATTACCATCGGCGAGCCGCATTTCTCGCAGGTCTCTTCTGTAACAGTCTGTTCAACGGTCTGTGCACCATTTTCACCGTTAAGCGGCTTTGTATTTTTGCATTTCGGATAACCTGAGCAGGCAATAAATCTGCCGTGCCTTCCCCATTTGATTACCATCGGCAAGCCGCATTTTTCACATTTTTCTTCAGTTGGAATATCCGGCGGTTTAACCTTCTCTTTATCCTTTGAAGCCGCTGTTAAGTCACGGCTGAAAGGACTATAAAAATCTTTAACGACTTTTAACCATTTCATTGTTGCATTTTCTATTGCATCAAGTTCATTTTCCATTTTTGCTGTGAAGCCGATGTCTATCAGTTCGGGGAATTTCTCCACAAGAAGGTCATTGACAACTTTGCCGAGTTCTGTGGGTGAAAACCTGCCTTCGGTTTTTTGAATATATTTCCTGTCCTGAATTGTTGACAGTATTGCTGCGTATGTGCTAGGCCTTCCGATGCCTTTTTCTTCCAAAGCTTTGACAAGTGTGGCTTCCGTATATCTTGGAAGAGGCTGCGTAAAATGCTGTTCAGGTTTTATATCAATTGGATTGAGCTTTTCTTTCTCCTTAATCTGCGGCAGGAGCCCGCCTTCCTCATCTTCAATATCATCCATGCCTTCTGTGTATAATGCCATAAAGCCGGGGAATCTGATTACCATGCCTGATACCCTGAATTCAGTGCCTTTTACTTCAAGCCCGGAGTCCTTCAGTCCTATGATGAATGTTGTCTGCTCAATCTGTGCAGGGGCCATCTGGCTTGCAATAAATCTATTCCAAATAAGACTGTAAAGATTATACTGGTCTTTGTTAAGAAAAGGTTTTGCTTTTTCCGGCGATTTGTCAGGATATGTGGGCCTTATCGCCTCATGGGCTTCCTGTGCGCTTTTTCTGCTTTTGTATTGCGGCGGTTTTTCCGGGACAAAATCTTTTCCAAAATTCCTTTCAATTAACTCCCTTGCCCATTTCTGAGCCTCAGACGCAACCCTGAATGAATCGGTTCTCATATATGTAATCAAGCCGACCGAGCCGTCTTTTCCGAGTTCAACGCCTTCGTAAAGCTGCTGCGCTGTTGACATGGTCTTCTTTGCAGTAAATCGGAGTTTTCTTGCTGCTTCCTGCTGCAATGTGCTCGTTATGAAAGGAGGTGACGGAGCCCTTTTCCTGAGTTTTTTCTCTATCCTTGACAGATAGAATTCTTTTGGTTTTATATCATCTATAACCCTCTGAGCAGTTTCAACATTAGTGATAAGAAACTTCTGCCCTTCTTTTGATTCACGATTAATAACAAGGGAGTCATTGTATTTATAAAGTTTTGCTGAAAATTGCGGCAGAGCTCTTTCACTGTCAGGCTTTTTTTGCGGCTGCAAAACCGCCTCTATTGTCCAGTATTCCTCTTTATTGAAAGATTCGATTTCCCTTTCCCTTTCAACTATTAATTTTACAGCAACTGATTGAACCCTTCCTGCGCTCAAACCCCTTCTGACCTTCTTCCATAAAAAAGGGCTGAGATTATAACCCACAAGCCTGTCAAGAATTCTGCGTGCCTGTTGTGCTTCGACCTTATTGATATCTATATTTCCAGGGTTCTTTATTGCTTCTTTTACGGACCTTTCTGTTATTTCATGGAATGTGACACGGAAAATGTTATCAGCTTTCTCGGATTGCTTTATCTCTTCAGCTATGTGGTAAGCAATGGCTTCGCCCTCCCTGTCAGGGTCTGTTGCTATATAAATGTTCCCAGCATTCTTAGCAGCTTTCTTAAGCTCTTTTAAAATCTTGTCCTTGCCGGGAATGATGACATAATGGGGGGCGAAATTATTTTCTATTTCAATCCCGAGTTCTTTCTGCGGCAAATCCTTTATATGACCTATGGATGCCTTTACACCAAAGTCCTTGCCAAGTATTTTGTTTATTGTCTTTGCTTTTGCCGGCGATTCAACTATGACAAGAGAATTCAACTGTTCTACCTCCCTTTAATTCCAGATTATCTGACGTCCATTGCCGAAAATGAAGGCATATATATCTTCAATATCGAGTTCGGAGTCTTTTATAAGTATGTATATCAGAAGCGCCCTGATTATATCGAGTTCAGCTTCATCAACGAGTTTTGAATTTTCAAGGACGCAAAGCTCATCTTTAACCATAAAAAAATCTATGTCTATCAAACTGATTTTTTTCAGGGCTTCTGCTGAATCATAACCCTTTTCTATCAGCTCCTTTGCGAGCATCCTCAAAACATCTATCAATCTCTTTGTCATTTTTCCCTTATTTGAAAATTTTAAATGCGACAGGCAATTAAGGCAGTCTGTCTTTGAATTTATGATATGCAAAATCTTTTGCCTTCTATTTGTTTTACGATTCCTTTCATCTCAAGATTCAGCAATATGCCTGAAAGCTTCGCAGGTGACATTCCGGATTCCCTTGCGATTATATCAACATGTTTTGACTCGTTCTCTATAATTTTACATATTGCCTTTTCTTCATCATTTATTTCAAGTCTGTCAATATTAAGCAGAAAATTTCTCTCCGAAAAATTTCTGTCATTCTTTAAAAAATCCTTTAAAACAGGAAAGAGTTCTTCCAGTATATCATCTGTCTTCTGAACAAGTTTTGCCCCTTTTTGAATAAGATTATTTGTTCCTTCGGAATTTTTTGATGTTATATCGCCCGGAACTGCAAAGACCTCCTTGCCCTGCTCAAGCGCATATTGGGCTGTTATTAAAGAGCCGCTGTTGTCGGTTGCCTCTACAACAAGCACTCCCAGTGAAAGCCCGCTTATCAGTCTGTTGCGTCTGGGAAAATTTTCTTTGTTGGGAGGCGTTCCGATCGGGAATTCACTGATAACCCAGCCATTATTGGATAATGATTCCAGCAGTTTTGCGTTCTCGGGTGGATACGGTCTGTCTATCCCGCAGCCAAGCACAGCTATGCTCCTGCCGCCTGCCTTCAGTGCGCCTTTATGAGAGGCTGTATCAATGCCGCGCGCCATTCCGCTCACAACGGTAAGCCCGCGTGAAGCTATTTCAAATGCAATTGTCTCGGCAACCTTCCTTCCGTAATCTGTCATCCTTCGTGAACCGACGATAGCAATTGCATATTTGTCCTCTTCTATGAAATTGCCTTTTGTATAAAGAATAATCGGTGAATCGTCAATCTGCCTGAGAAATGCCGGATATTCCCTGTCAGTATATTTGAGTATTCTGACGTTTTTTAGCTTTATTGCACTTAATTCTTTTTCAATCCTGTTCCATAAATTGAATTCAAGAATATTTTTTGCCCTTGATTTTCCTATATCCTCAATGTCCTTCAGCTCATTCAGCCTCGCTTCAAATATCTTCTGCGGCGAGCTGAATACTGAAAGGAGCCGCTTGCAGGTTACCGGTCCTATATCCTTTATAAAGTTTAAGGCAAGCCAGTATCTTAGGTCATCCCCGTTATGATGCTTTACAGTATTTTTCATAAGCGGTAATCCCGGATTACTTGTTTCGACCACCCCTGAGAATCCTTCTGACTTTCAAGCGAAGGGCATTAAGCCTGATAAAACCTTCAGCATCTTTCTGGTTGTATATCTTTTCTGACTCAAAGGTTGCAAGTTCAGGATGATACAGGGATTTCGGGGATTTCCTGCCCACAATTAGACAGTTGCCTTTATAGAGTTTCAATCTTGCAGTCCCTGTCACATATTTCTGTATGGTGTCAATGGTTGTCTGCAGCATCTCCCTTTCAGGTGAAAACCAGTAGCCGTAATATATCAGTTCAGCATATTTGGGAATTAATGAATCTCTTAAATGAAGCACCTCTCTGTCCAGCGTAATGGATTCAACAGCCCTGTGAGCAGTATGAAGAACAGTGCCTGCAGGCGTTTCATAAACACCCCTTGATTTCATTCCTACGTATCTGTTTTCTACAAGGTCAACCCTGCCTATACCGTTATCCCCTGCAATTTTGTTTAATTTTTTAAAGAGTTCAACCGGTGAAAGTGCTTTTCCGTTTAATCCGACAGGATTTCCGTTTTTATATTGAATTTCAATATAAACGGGCTTGTCAGGCGCTTTTTCAGGAGGCACCATCATGGTGTACATGTCCTTAGGCGGTTCTGCCCACGGGTCTTCAAGTATTCCGCCCTCATAACTTATATGCAAAATATTTCTGTCGGTACTGTAAGGTTTCTTTTTTGTTGCCTGCACAGGGATATTATGCTTTTTTGCATAATCAATAAGTGACTGTCTTGAATCAAAGGACCATTCCCTCCACGGGCAGATAACCTTTATATCAGGTTTCAGAGCGTAATAAGTCAGCTCGAACCTCACCTGGTCATTGCCTTTGCCTGTTGCGCCGTGCGCCACTGCATAAGCATTTTCTTTCACTGCTATATCTATCTGTTTTTTTGCTATCAGGGGTCTTGCTATTGAGGTGCCGAGCAGGTATGTGCCTTCATAGATTGCATTTGCCCTTAACATGGGGAATATGTAATCCCTGACAAATTCTTCCCTTGCATCTTCTACATAGACCTTTGAAGCGCCTGTCTTTAAAGCCTTCTTCTTTATTGCAGGTAAGTCCTCTTCCTGCCCGAGGTCAGCACAAAATGCTATTACCTCAGCATTATAAGTCTCTTTAAGCCATTTTATAGCAACGGATGTATCCAGCCCGCCTGAATATGCAAGCACAATCTTTTTTGGCATGTAAGCCTCCGTGTTTTAGTATAAGTATCATTAAGTATATGGGTAGATGAGTTCACCCATTTATTCCTTATATTACTTCATCATATTACTTCATCTTCTTTACAAACTCATCTGCCTTTATTGCCGGCATGGTCAGGAGATGAACAGAGCCTCTTGCACTGAGCGCCACAGACATCCTCATTACTGTTTCATTATCAGGCGCCTCAATAATATTCACAAAATCATATGGTCCCAGAACAGCAAACTGCTCTTTGACCTTAACTCCCATTGTTGCGAGTTCCTTGTTAACCTCAAACATCCTCTGCGGCTTCTCTTTAATGGTTTTCCTTCCCTCATCCGTTAATTTGCTTAGCACTACATAGTAAGCCATGGCTTCCTCCTTTTTTAATATTCTCTATTCTCTATATACACTTAAATTGAAAAGTTGTCAATATAAGATTTTGGGTATTTTACCTTATTCGACCAGCGCCTCTCTCATCTTTTTTAAAAGCTCTGTCGGTGAAATTGGTTTCAAGACAAAGTCCAATCCCTCTTCGATAATCCCTTTTTTGTGTATAACATTTGCTGTATAACCGCTCATAAAAAGAGCCTTAATATCAGGTTTTATCTTGTTTATTTCTTCATGGACTTCTTTGCCGCTCTTTTTCGGCATTATTACATCAAGCAGAAGAAGCTGTATTTTGTCTTTGTTCTCAATAAATCTGTTTATCGCATCGTCTCCATCCACTGCCTCTATTACCTTATACCCATATTCCTCCAGCATATCCTTTGTAAACCTTCTAACTTCTTCATTATCTTCTGCCAAAAGTACTGTTTCTGTGCCGTCTGTTACGGCGGTAACTGCAGTCGGTTTTATTTGTTCAACTTCTGATTTAATGAATGGCAGATATATCTTAAATGTTGTTCCTTTTCCTAATTCACTGTAAACATTTATATATCCATTGTGTTGTTTTATTATGCCGTATATTATTGAAAGTCCAAGCCCTGT
>PNNP01000053.1 GCA_013824325.1 Thermodesulfovibrio sp.
CCATGTTTGACCCTAACATTTTGTAAATCCGCAGTTATGACAGATTATGCATCCGCCCTCATGCTCAATAGTGCCGCCGCATTCAGGGCATGCACCCATTATCATTAGCTCTTTGTATTTTGTTTTGCCGTTGCCCTCGTCTTCTACAGGAGCAGAACATGGCATATATCTTTCCAGTGCCTTTGCAATTGCATCTGAGCAGGAAAGCACTCTTCCGCCTTCATGCCATGAGGGTTGATGACATGATATGCCTTTCAACTGCTTTATTATTTCCTCAGAAATGATATCTGACCTTAGTATAAGGGATATCAGCCTTCCGATAGCTTCTGCCTGGCTTCCTGCGCATCCGCCGGCTTTGCCGATGTTGGTGAATACCTCGAATGGCCTGCCGTTTTCATCTTCATTGATTGTTATGTAGAGATTGCCGCAGCCTGTCTTCATCAGCCGCGTTGAGCCCCTGATAACAGACGGCCTCTTTTTGGGAACAACCTTTTCTTTTGTTTCCTGCGGCGGTTTTTCTTCAGCCTTCTTTGTTGAAAGAACCTGTTCTTCCCTTGAGCCGTCGCGGTAAACAGTAACCCCTTTGCAGCCGAGTTTATATGCAAGCATGTAGACATCCTCAACATCCTTTGTTGTTGCTGAATGAGGGAAATTAACAGTCTTTGAAACCGCATTATCCACATACCTCTGGAATGCAGCCTGCATCCTTATATGGTCAATCGGAGTTATGTCATGAGCTGTCACAAATACCCTTCTCATCTCTTCAGGGAATTCCACTAAGTCGGAAATGGAGCCGCGCTCGGCAATCTTTTCCATAAGCTCCCTTCCGCCTTTGTCTGACAATATACCGATTCTCTTTGCCTCTTTTTCAAAACATGGATTAACCTCTATCAGTTTTGTGCCCTCCATCACATTCCTGACGAATGATACTGCAAACAGCGGCTCAACACCTGAGGAACATCCTGCAATTATTGAAAGCGTTCCTGTGGGAGCTATGGTTGTTACAGTCGCATTTCTTACCCGAATGTCGCCTCTATAGATACTTTTTTCATAGTTGGGGAAGACACCCCTTTCCTCTGCAAGGGCGTTTGATGCAAGCCTGCCTTCATTCTGTATAAATCTCATTACATCTTCAGCAAGCACTATAGCCCTGTCAGAGTTATAAGGGATTCCCATTTGAATGAGCATGTCAGCCCAGCCCATAACGCCAAGTCCTGTCTTTCTATTAGCCTTTGTATTCTCCTCTATAATCTTCAGCGGGTACTTGTTAGCATCTATAACATTGTCAAGGAAATGCACAGATTTCCATGTTGTGTCTTTCAGCTTCTCCCAGTCAATTTCAGCGTTTCCGTCCTTCTCGATTTTCACCATCTTTGCGAGATTTATCGAGCCCAGATTGCATGATTCATAAGGCAGGAGAGGCTGCTCGCCGCACGGGTTTGTAGATTCTATCTCACCAAGCGCAGGGGTCGGATTTGCAGCATTCATCCTATCAAGAAAGACTATGCCGGGTTCTCCATTCTTCCAAGCCTGTTTTACTATTGTCTCAAAAACTTCCCTCGCCTTCAGCTTGCTTGCAACCTTTTTTGTCCGTGGATTAACAAGGTCGTATTCCTTATCTTCTTCAACTGCGTTCATGAAGGTTTCGGTTAATCCGACAGAGATGTTGAAATTATTCAGTCTGTGGTTGCTGTCCTTGCATATTATGAATTCCATAATATCAGGATGGTCTACCCTCAGCATGCCCATATTTGCACCCCTTCTTGTACCACCCTGCTTTACAGCTTCTGTTGCGGTATCAAAGACAGACATGAAGGATACGGGACCTGATGATATCCCCTTTGTGGAGCCAACCACATCACCCTTTGGTCTCAGCTTTGAAAAGCTGAAACCTGTTCCGCCGCCTGATTTGTGGATAATAGCTGCATACTTCACAGCGTCAAATATGGATTCCATTGCATCGCCGACAGGCAGGACAAAGCATGCGGAGAGCTGCCCGAGCCTTCTTCCTGCATTCATTAATGTAGGGCTGTTGGGAAGGAATAGAAGCGAAGCTATAAGCTCATAAAATCCGTCTTCAATCTGTTTTACGTCCGGCTCTTCTTTGCCGTAAAGGGCATCCACAGATGCTATGGTGCTTGCAACCCTGCGGAAGAGCTCTTCAGGTGTTTCTACTACCTTGCCTTCTTCATTTCTCCTCAAGTATCTCTTTTCAAGCACCTTCAAGGCATTTTGCGACAGATTAAGATGGTTTTTAACTTTCATAGATTCTCCTCCAAACTTTTATAAATAATTTTGTAAAATTTTGATATAAATGCTTAAATACACACACCCACGCGGGTTAATAAAAACTTCGATAACCTTTTAGCATGCCTAATTTATATAAAATGCAAGAAATACCTTATTTAGTATAATAATAGAAATTAAACCACAATATATGGTATATGTCAAGGAAAAAATGAAAATTTCGTAATCCCTTATTTTTAAAAATCTTTTCCTGCGAAATGCATGTAAAAAACTTGTTTGTAAATAATCTGATATAATTTCATAATGCAATTTTCTCTTATAAATTCTGACGGCCAATCCCGAACAGGAGCTATAGAAACTTCACGCGGACTTGTTCGGACTCCTGTTTTTATGCCTGTCGGCACGCATGGAACTGTAAAGGCAGTGTCTACAGACGAGCTAAAGGAGATGGGCGCTGAAATAATGCTCTGCAATGCTTATCATTTATACCTCAGGCCAGGATATGAAATTATCAAACAACTCGGCGGGCTCCATAAATTTATTAACTGGAATGGTCCGATACTTACAGACAGCGGAGGTTTTCAGGTTTACAGCCTTGCTTCATTGAGAAAAATCATGGAAACCGGAGTCGAATTCAGGTCGCATCTTGACGGTTCCCTTCACTTTTTAGGTCCTGAAAAGGCAATGCAAATACAGACAGCGCTCGGTTCTGACATTGCAATGGTTTTTGATGAATGTACGCCGTATCCGTCAGAATACGAATATGTATTAAAATCACTGAAACTGACAACAAAATGGGCAAGACAATGTAAAGAGTTTATGAGTTCAGAGTTTGGAGTTAAGAGTTTAGCAGCTCAAAACTCCAAGCTCCAAACTCCAAACTTATTTGGTATTATTCAGGGAGGAATGTTTAAAGACCTCAGAAAAAGAAGCATTGAGGAGCTGATGGGAATAGGTTTTGACGGATATGCTGTCGGCGGTCTGAGCGTGGGCGAGCCAAAGAATGAAATGTATGGGATAATAGAGTTCATTGGACCGCTAATGCCTGCTGAAAAACCGAGGTATTTAATGGGAGTAGGGGATTTGCTGGATGTGCTGGTTGGAGTCGAAAACGGCTTTGACATGTTTGATTGCGTGATGCCTACAAGGAATGCAAGAAACGGAACCCTTTTTACAAGCAGGGGAAGGATAAGCATTAAAAGGACGGAATTCAAAGCTGACCCGAATCCACTGGATCCTGATTGCGGGTGTTACACCTGCAAAAATTATTCGCGTGCATATTTGAGGCATCTTTTCCTTTCAAAGGAGATTCTTTCAATGAGACTGAACACAATCCACAATTTGTATTTTTATTTGAAATTTTTTAATATGATGCAAGAGGCGATAAGCAATAAAACATTCAGCCGCTTTAAAAAACACTGGGAAGGCATATTTGGACAGGACATCTGAAATACGGAAGGTATTGTTAATCACCCTTTTACTGAATATTTTTGTTTCGGGTGTAAAGCTTCTTTATGGTTATCTTACAAATTCTGTTGCCATAACATCAGACGGCTTTCATTCAATGTTTGACGGGATATCAAATGTTGTCGGACTGATAGGCATTTATATTGCAGCACACCCTCCTGACAAATGCCACCCTTACGGACATAGAAAATACGAGACAGTATTCACCATCTTTATCGGGATTCTCATGTTCATCACATGTATTGAAATCTTTAAGGAAGTCTATGCCTCTTTTGCAGGCAGGCGTGAAACGATTGTGACAGACAAGAGCTTTTTTATAATGCTGTTCACAATGGCTGTAAATATATTTGTTACAACCTATGAAAAAAAGATGGGGCTTAAACTGAACAGCGAATATCTGATAGCAGATTCGCAGCACACAAAAAGCGATATATATGTATCCATCAGCGTTATTGCCAGTCTGGTTCTAATCAAGCTTGGTTTCCCTCTTGCAGACCCGGTTATGGGTTTAATAGTGGGTATTTTCGTTGCGAGGATGGGCATAAATATAATCAAGGAAGCCACTGAAACACTGGTTGACAGGACACAGGGAGACATTCTGACCATTCAAAAAATAGCATGCAGTGTTGACGGTGTTATAGAATGCCATGAAATCAGGACACGGGGTTCCAGAGGCAATATTTTTGTTGACCTTCATATTCTTGTAAACCCTTCTCTTCCGCTTGAAGATGCCCATAAAATTGCGGATATGGTAGAGGAAAAGATAAAAAGCAAACTGCCTGATATTGTAGATGTGATTGTCCATTTAGAACCATCGTCATAAAATTCGTACTTGTCACATATCAAAAACCGATGATATACTAACCGTCATGGAATGCAATTTTCAGGATAACAAAAAATACTGCAACTGCACTTATGAGCCATGCGACAAAAAATACAAATGCTGCGAGTGCATTCATTACCACAGAAAAAACGGCGAGCTGCCTGCATGTTTCTTCAGTACAGAATACGAACGGACTTACGACCGCTCGCTGATAAATTTTTTAAAGATGCACAAAAGATAATCCCGAAAAGTCTTTACTGAAAATTTCGGGTACAGTTGCCGGTGTGGTGGAACTGGCAGACGCGACGGACTCAAAATCCGTTGAGCTTCGGCTCGTGAGGGTTCAACTCCCTCCACCGGCACCACAAGGGCTAAATTTATATTGCTGAAAGACGGGTGCCCCTTGCATTCAAAAAAAATTATAAATTATCCGGTTTAAAGCGACTCAACTATCATTGCAGCCAATAAAGGAAACATTATTTCGTGATGTCCTGTGAGCGCAAAACACTCGCCTTTGTTCATTGTCGGTCGCTTCAGGACATTTTCGCCGGGCCTGTAATGCTGTATAAAATCCATATTTACTGTGGTGAACTTCTCGACTTTATTGCCCAGATTCCTTGCAACATTTAATGCCTTCAGAAATACTTCCGGCAAAATAACAGCGGAACCAAGATTTATATAAACGCCGCCTTCCAGGTCTGCTACAACAGATGCCAGCAATTTGAAGTCTCTCAAGCTGCCTTCACCGATTAACGAACCATTAGCCTCAGGATGCATATGTATTATGTCTGTGCCCACAGCTACATGGACGGTCATTGGGATATCAAGCTTGAATCCTTCCCTGAATATGCTTTTATTTTTAAACGGAAAATCAGACGAGTCAATAAACATGCCGATGGAGCGCCCGATTCCGTGACCCTTCTTTACCCCGTTGTTGATAGCGCTGTTTACCATCTGTCCTGTCTCTTTTGCCATTCCAAAGTTTCCTGAACATAATTCTGCAGCAACGTCTTCTGATGTCTGGCCGATAAAGGCAATCTCAAAATCATGTATGATGCATGCTCCATTGGCGGCTATCGCGGTTATTATCCCTTTCTTCATGAGGTCAATAATAACAGGAGATAGTCCGACTTTTATGGGATGGGCTCCCATTCCGAGAATTACGGGCTTTTTCTTTTTACACGCCCCGGCAATTGCCTTGACAACAGCCCGCAAATCGCTCACTGCAAGAAAATCCGGAAGCTTATTTATGAAATCAGCGAGCGAACCGCCTTTTTTATGAGGCTGGGAAGACTTTTCTATTGAGAATTTACTACGCCTGTCCCTGACAGAATGGGTTTTAAGCCTGCTCAAATCTATAGGTTTATATTTCATATTAACAGCCATTTTACCACAAATATTGATTTTCTGCTGAGATTTGTGCTATTTTTTAGACTTATATAATCTTCATTCCTATAATCTTAAGGAGGCTAACAATTGGCAGGCAAAGCAGCACCTAAAAAGAATTTATCGGCACTCAAAAGGGCTAGACAGGCTGAAAAAAGGAGATTGCGCAACCAGGCAGGGGAAACAGAGATAAAGACCTGCATAAAGAAATTAGAGGCAGTATTATCAACAAAAAATAAAGAAGATATTACTAAAACCTTAAAAGCGTCTATTAAGATAATAGACGGCGCTGCCTCCAAAGGCATTATCCATGCGAATACTGCATCAAGAAAGATTTCAAATCTGACAAGAAAAGCAAAAGCTGCCCTCACACAGAGCGCTTAACCCTAATAATTCATAAATTTTTAGCAATGTGTGAGGCATCCGTATTGAAAGCAAGATGTTGAGTTATTTGTCAGCACGCGGATGCGTGCGGTAACATATACCGCTACGACAGAATGTGCTTAGGTGAGACGACTTGCTATTTGGCACAAAAAGGCTAATTATCTTGCTGAAATGCGGATGCCTCACACAAGTTTGTGAATCAGGGTTAATTTATTTAAGAACGAAGCAGTTTAAACAAAAGGTCTTCTAAAACACAGTTATGTGAAGTCTTGACAGCCGCATCTGCTTTATGCAATAAAGTGAAGACTTCACGGAATCTCTCTTTTTCTCTGTCGCTGCCGCTTTTGAGGGCTTTTGACCGGATGCTTGCAAACTGATAGTTGAGCGCACCGAGTAACATCTCCGGCTTGATTGTCCTGTTTACATTTTCGAATATCCTGAAAACCTTTTTTGCATTCTTGTTCATCAATGCATTCACAAGGTCAAAGGCGCTGTATTCAACTCCTGCATAGACTATTCCCTTTATATCATCTACATCAAAGACCCTGCCTGTTCCCCATGATGATAATTTTTCTATTTCAGCGGAAAGCATGCCGAGGTCCGTTCCGATGAAGCTGATAAAATACTCAACTGCCCTGTCTGTAAGCTCTATACCTTTTCTTTTTGACCTGTCTTTTATCCACAAAGGGATGTCTTTTCCATTTATGTTCAGCGATATAACCTTTACATTTTTCAAACCGGACATTTCGAAGAGTTTTGGAGATGCCCCGTCATAAAGCATTATTAGAAGAGAAGATGGCGAGGGAGCTGCTAAATAATTCTCCATGGTTTTCATGTCTTTTTTTGAAAGTTTCTGGACGTTTTTAATTGCCACAGTCTTTCTCGATGACATAAACGGCATGGTATTCAGAATATCTACAATTTGCTCCCCCGGCAGGCTGTCGTCAGGCGAACTCATATCGAAGACTTCAAAATTGAACACATTTATATCCTCATTCTGTTCTTTTATCATTGACAGGGCTTCGTAAAGCAAAAAATCCTCGGAAGAATACAAAAGATACACAGCGGATGGAAGACCCTTTGATAATTCCTGCTGAAACTGCTTAATGCTCATTTGTTCGGGGTTTTTTAAAAGCTTCTTCTAAAAGTGTTTTCGGGAGATTGTAAATTATCCGCCTTACGAGCTCCTCTGACAGGTTTTTCAATGCACTGTTTATAGACAGCTCTTTCTGGGCGATTACATTTTCAAGCTTGCCTGAAGAGCCAAAAGATGTCTCAAAGGGACTATCCACTCCTTCAAGCGGAATAATTTTATCTCTTTCTCTATCAATCAGCTTAAAATGTCCTTTTATGTAAACTCTGTATTCAGTTGCCACAAGGTCCTGCTCATTCAATGCCTCTAATTTGAATTCATATATATCCACCTCTACCTTATATCTTGCAGATGAACTTGCGACAAAACCATACTCGGAAAAAGTCTCGGCGAGTATCCTGCTCAATTTGTCCTGCAATTTAGGCTCGAGCGTTTTGTTTTCTATCTTTCCGATGGCTACTGTATCAAATGGAAGTTCAGCCCTTGTATGAAGGGTATAACCGCAGCCCAGCGACAGCAAACAGTAAACAGTGAATAGTAAACTGCAAAGTCTGTTTAAGAATTTATTTGCTTTTAATCCGCCATCCCTCACTTCTCACCTCTCACTTATCACTATATTAACAAGTCTGCCTTTTACAACAACAATCTTTTTTATCTGCCTGCCATTAAGCATTTCCTTTATTTTAGGCTCTCTGACAGCCGTTTCTTTGGCATCGTCATCAGATAAACCTGCAGGCACGAGGATCTTTGTCCTTAATTTCCCATTTACCTGAACAACAAGTTCAACCTCTTCATCTCTTGCGAGAACTTCATCCCATACCGGCCAGGGGTGTTCAAATATGCTGTTTTTTTCACCGATGGCTTGCCATAATTCCTCGCTTATATGCGGAGCAAATGGAGAAAGCATGAGCAGGGTATTTTTTATGGCAAAGCTGAAAGCAAAACGGTCTTCTTCTTTTTCAGGGACAAAGGCAGAAAGCTCGTTTGCCAGTTCCATGAGTGCAGCGATAGCGGTATTGAAATGGTAGTCCTTTTCAATGTCATCTGTTACTCTTTTTATGGTTTGATGGGTCTTTCTCAACAACTGTGAAGGGTGACGCGTAATGAATGATGTGTAAACTATATTCTGTTTTGACTCATTACTCATTACACATAACTCATTACGGTATTTATAGACTATTCCCCATAATTTATTGAGAAATCTATATGCGCCCTCAACGCCTTTGTCAGACCATTCAAGGTCTCTTTCAGGAGGAGCGGCAAAAAGTGAAAACAACCTCATTGTATCCGCGCCGTATCTATTGATAAGTGCATCAGGGTCTATTACATTCTTTCTTGATTTGGACATCTTTTCAACCCTGCCCTTTTCAACCTCTTTGCTGCAGTGGACACATCTGCTGTTTTTTACTTCTTCGGGAAAAAGCCAGTCGTGTTCAGGACATCTGAATGTCTCCTTGCAGACCATACCCTGTGTAAGCAGGTTTTCAAACGGCTCGCTAAAATCAACTATTCCGAGGTCTCTCATAACACGTGTAAAAAATCTTGAATACAGCAAATGCAATACAGCATGTTCGATACCGCCAATATACTGGTCTACAGGCATCCAGTGATTTATTTCAGATTGAGGATTTTTGATTTCTGATTTAAGATTGATGCTGTCTTTTCCGAGGCAATACGCAACAAAATACCATGATGAATCCACAAATGTGTCCATGGTATCTGTTTCACGCATTGCTTCACCGCCGCATTCAGGGCATTTAACTTTGAGGAATACTCCTGATTCAGCAAGAGGAGAGCCGCCCGTACCTGTGAATTTCACATCTTCGGGAAGTATGACAGGAAGGTCTTTTTCAGGAACAGAGACTATGCCGCATTTTTTACAATAGACTACAGGAATGGGTGTTCCCCAGTATCTCTGCCTTGAGATGCCCCAGTCACGTAACTTGTAATTAATTTGTCCTTTACCCATGCCCCTGTCCTCAATATATTTTATTATCTTTGCCTTTGCTTCACTGCTTTTTAACCCTGAAAACTGTCCCGAGTTAATAAGGACACCTTCATCCTCAAAGGCTTCTGTCATTTCAGCTTCCAATCCATCTGCCCTGGGCGGAGCGGACTGACTCCTGTTTTCAGGAACTATGACAACCTTGATAGGAATGCCGTACTCCTTTGCAAATTCAAAATCCCTCTGGTCATGTGCAGGAACTGACATGATAGCGCCTGTCCCGTACCCCATTAATACAAAATTTGCAATATAAACCGGTATCCTCTCATCGGTCAACGGATTAATGGCATAATGTCCGGTAAACAACCCCTCCTTCTCATCCATTTTTCCGTATTTTGCCTTTACAAGCTCGAACTTCTCTTTATCATGAATTAGCCTTTCAGTTAGGGGATGCTTAGGTGCGAGACACATAAAAGTGACTCCAAACAAAGTATCTGGCCTTGTTGTGAATATTTTTAAGTTTTCATTCATTCCGTCCAGCGGAAAATCAACTTCAACGCCCTCACTTTTGCCAATCCAGTTCCTCTGCATCAGGACGACCCTTTCGGGCCATCCATTCAATTCATCACACCCTTGAAGCAATTCCTCCGCATAATGGGTAATCATGAAAAACCACTGCTCGAGTTCCTTCTGTATAACTATGGTATCACACCGCCAGCATTTATCATCAATGACCTGTTCATTGGCAAGGACTGTGGTGCAGGACGGGCACCAGTTCACGAATGACGCCTTTTTATATGCCAGTCCTTTTTCAAGTAGCTTCAGGAAAAACCACTGATTCCATTTATAGTATTCAGGACTGCATGTGCTTACCTCCCTGTCCCAGTCATAGCTTAATCCCATGCAGTCAAGCTGTTTCTTCATATAATCTATATTCTCATATGTCCATTTTGCGGGATGCACACCGTGCTTGATTGCGGCATTTTCAGCAGGCATGCCGAAGGCATCCCAGCCCATCGGATGCAGCACATTAAAGCCGCGCATCTTTTTGTATCTGGCAATCACATCTCCAATGGCGTAATTCCGCACATGACCCATGTGTATCTTTCCTGATGGATAGGGAAACATTTCAAGACAGTAGAATTTTTCTTTGGAGGCATCAGCATCTGTCTTGTGCAGTTTTATCTCCGCCCAGTACCTCTGCCATTTCAACTCGATTTCTTTGAAGTTATATTTCTCTTTCATAATATTACATGAACGAAAGCCAGCCTGCTCATTACACTCTTCAAATCTTGACACCGGTTATCATTATATACCGAAATGCTTAGAGCGTGCTCACATTTTTATCCCGAAGTCAGGGAATAATCCTGACAATCGGCTTATTTTATTAGTTAGAAGCAATATCCCGAATATAATCAAAATCAGACCGCTAAATATCGTCATATACCTCACAAACCTGTCCAGCTTTCTCGTGTAAGAAAAAAACAAATTTATGGCAATGCTCGCGAGTATAAATGGTATGGCAAGCCCGAGGGAGTATACAGAAAGAAGCATCAATCCGTAAGAAGCCGATGCCTGAGAGCCGGCATAAATCAGAATGGTTCCGAGGATAGGACCTATGCACGGAGTCCATCCTGCAGCAAAGCTCATACCCATAAAAAAAGCACCTGCATATCCTGCAGGGCTCTTATTTATATGAAACCTCTTTTCCTTCATTAGAAAATCTATTTTCAAAAAGCCCGCTATGAAAAGCCCGAATATGATTGTGAGTATGCCGCCACCTATTCTGAGGTAATCATGATATTGAATAAGAAGACTGCCGAGCAGAGAAGAGGATGCACCCAATGCTATAAAGACAGTTGAAAACCCGAGGACAAAGGTAATCGTGCTGAACATGGTTTTTGATATACGTGGAGAATGCCTTAATTCGTCAATTGACAATCCAGTTATGAAAGAGACATAAGCAGGCACAAGCGGCAATATGCACGGTGAAAGAAAAGATAAAATACCTGCTAAAAACGCAAGCGGAAAGGATACATCATTCATCGTGCACATTCCTCTGTGCTGCCTTTTATTTTTTCAACAGCGTGGGGAATTACATCAAGAATAACTTTTAGATTCTCTCTCACTGCCTTCGGACTGCCCGGCAGGTTTATTATCAATGTCTGACCCTTAACCCCTGCAACAGCCCTTGAGAGCATAGACTTTCTCGTCTTCTTCAATCCCTCAATCCTCATTGCCTCGGCTATCCCGGGCACCTCTCTTTCTATAACATCACGCGTTGCCTCAGGCGTAACATCTCGCGGTGAAAGTCCGGTGCCTCCTGTGGTGAGAATAAGGTCAACTTTATTTACATACTGGAGAAGCTTCTCTTTTATTAAATCTTTTTCATCGGGAAGGACATCATAATACTTGACCTCAGCTAATTCTTTAAGCATGTCAGCGATTATGAGTCCGCTTTCGTCTTTTCTTTCGCCTTTTGAACCTTTATCGCTTAATGTAATAACAGCAACCGTAATCATTGTTATTTTAAATTGTCAACATCGTGGTATTCTACCGGCTGACGGAATGAAACAAGTATTTCATCCCCGACTTTGATTTTGCCGTTTGTGAATATCCTGATAAATATCCCTTCCTTGGGCATCACACAGTCGCCTGCTTGCTCGTATATTGCGCATCTGGTATGGCATATTTTTCCTATCTGGCTGACTTCGCCGACAACATAGTTGCCGAGTCTCAGCCGCGTTCCGATGGGAAGGGATAAAAGGTCAATGCCCTCTGTGGTTATATTTTCTGCAAAATCGCCCGGCTTGACATCAAGCCCCATCTCCTGCATCTTCTTTATGCTCTCTATTGCAAGGAGACTCACCTGCCGCTGCCATTCAGATGAGGCATGTGCATCGCCTTCAATGCCGTAGTTTTCCTTTATAAAAACTTCTTCAACCGGCGTTTTTCTCACGCCTTTTTTGTCGCTGATGTTTATTGAAACAATTTTCCCTTTCATTTCACCTTTCCCTAAAATTTTATCTTTTAAAATACCACAAAGGTTGATTTTAAGTCAGCAATCAGAAA
>PNNP01000054.1 GCA_013824325.1 Thermodesulfovibrio sp.
ATCATTTTTCTTCAGCAAGTGTGGTTGCTACTACCTCTTCAATGGTGCTGACACCTGTCAGTACTTTCTCTATAGCATCCTGTCTCAATGTCCTCATACCGCTCTGAATCGCTATCTTTCTTAATTCTTCAGTTGAAGCAGACTTTATTAAAAGGCTTCTCAGAGTTTTATTCATCGAAAGGACTTCATAAATCCCTGTGCGGCCCTTATAGCCCATCCCTTCACACGCCTCGCACCCTCTTCCTTTGCAAAGAGTGGTGGCCGGCTTGATATCACCCTTTGCCATCTCCAGTTCTTCATCTGTAATGATATAGGATTCCTTGCACTTATTGCATACCTTCCGCATCAGCCTCTGTGCGCAGACTAAAAGCAGCGAGTCTGCAACAAGATACGGCTCTATCCCCATTTCCGTCAGTCTTGTCACTGTTCCTATTGCATCATTTGTGTGAAGAGTTGAAAAGACAAGATGTCCTGTAAGCGATGCCTCAACAGCGGTTTTCGCAGTCTCAAGGTCTCTGATTTCTCCAATCAGGATAATATCAGGGTCGTGTCTCATAAATGCCCTTATCGCCTTGGCAAAGGTATACCCTGCCGGAGGATTAATATTGCTCTGAACAATGTGTCCGCCAAGACTGTATTCCACAGGGTCTTCTGCAGTTATTATTTTTACATCAGGAGTATCAAGCGATTTCAGGGCAGAATAAAGGGCAGTTGTCTTTCCGCTTCCTGTGGGACCTACATGAAGTATTATCCCGTACGGAGAATCTATCGCTTCTTTATACAGATGCATATTATGTTCATTAAACCCCAGCATTTCAAGCGAAAGAATGGAGCTCTTTTTGTCAAGGATTCTCATAACCACATCCTCTCCGCGTGGTGTAGGGACTGTAGAGACACGAAGGTCTATCTCAACCGAAGAACTATATTTTGTAAAGTCTATCCTGCCGTCCTGCGGCTGCCTTCTCTCGTCTATCCTCATATCAGACATTATTTTAAATCTTGTTATAAGGGCGTCCTGTGCATATTTTGGCACCCTCATCACTTCAGCCAGCTCGCCGTCTATGCGGTATCTAACACGCAGATGGTCTAAGGTAGGCTCCAGATGAATGTCGCTCGTTCTTTTTTTGAATGCCTCTTCGACTATCTTATTGGCAAGCATTACAATGGGAGCGCTGTTTTCAGTGGCATCCTCCTTTGAAACCTCTGCAACCTCAACTGAAGTCTTGAAGCTCTCTGCAACCTGGGTCAGGATGCTCCCCATTCCCATTTCTTCTTTTGAAGCCTCAAAAAATTTATCAATTGCAGAAAAGAGAAGTTTTGTTGTGGTCATCAACACCTTTACATCTCTTATATTGAACCTCGAATCCCTGTAATGACGGACAACCTCATCAAGTGCCATAAAATCTCTGGGCTCAACCATGACAATGGTCAGAATATCATCCTCATATTTCACCGGCAATACTTTATATTTCTTTGCATACATGGGTTTTATGTGTTTCAATAAATCTACGGACGGTTGGGAAAATGTGGACATATCAACGAATTCATAGCCGAGGCATTCGGCTTTAACAGTGGCTATCTTCTCCTCGGAAACCCCTGATTCCAGCAGGAGTTGAATAATACTCTTTTTTTCCTTTGCAGACCTTGAAATAAACTCCTGCAGCCTTTCCTTGGTAAGAATTCCCTTTTCTATCAGGAGTTCTTCAAAACTTTTTCCGGACGGTTTTCTTGCAGTCACTAAATCCTCGTAAAGATAAGTATCAGTCTTTTCACCCTGCCTGCGTCATCAAGATAGGGGATAATCTTTATCTCCAGAACTTCAAGCAAGGCTATTTTCTTAAAGCCGTAAAGAAGCACCTCGTTTACCTTTTCCTCAAGCTGTGTGCCGGCAAAATTAGGGAACAGCTCAAGAAAAGATTCTCCAATCATTGCTTCGCAGGAATATCTCATACCGCTCATAACTTCTAAAAATTTGTTTGCAGAAATAATCCGCTTCTTTGTATCCAGAATACAGATGCCCTCTTCAATATCATCAATAATATAGCCTCTCAGCTTTTTCTCTTCGTCTATTGCACGGTATAAAATGGCATTATTCAAAGCAATCCCGAGGAGATATGCGAGCTGTTCCATGGTTTCTAAATCAAAATCTGAAAAGCCGCCGGGTTTATTCAGCGCCTGAAAAATACCGATTATATCGGTTTTTGTCCTGAGAGGTATCGGTACAACCAGCACGCTTTCTGTTCTATAACCGCTCTTTTCATCCCAGCTTCTGTCAAAACCAAGCTCATGGTCAATTGCTTTCAATTCAGAATCATTATATGCGTCTTTGATATTTATAAGTGTTCCTGTTAAAGCTGCGTAACCGGCAAGGCTCTCCTTATTTATAGATACCCGTATCTCCACAAGATTGTCTGCCTGAAGCACCTTTGAATACAGTTCATTGTGCTCCTTATCAATCACATAAAGAGTGCACCTGTCTGCACGGAGGATTGTCTGGATCTCCCTGACCACTGTTGTAAGTATTTCATTTATATCCAGAGTGGAAAGGATAGAATTCAGGATATTAAAAAATTTCTGTGTCTCAATACAAAGTCGTTCCATCTTTCACCTATTTAAAATTACCTAATTATATCAAACATGTCAATGCAAAATCTCATTTAATCCCAAAATTTATAAACGTATGGTAACATATTCTTCAAGCTTAACTTGCTGAGTAAGGATATTAATGTAAATATGAATCTTTTTGATTTAGACAAAAAATTGTTTTTTCTCATAAACCACGGCACAGCTAATGTCATCTTTGACATATTTATGCCCGTTTTGACTTCAAGAGGCTACCTCCTGCTGCTGCCATATCTGATTTACATTGTCTGGAAAGGTTTTAAAAATAACAGCAGGGATGCGGATTTTAATTTTAAGACAGCACTTGGAGCAATCATTGTCTCATTCTGCTCTTTCTTATTATCCGACTGGCTTGCCCATGAAATAAAGCATGTTATAGCAAGGGAAAGACCGTGCAATTTCCTCGACGGCGTGAGACTTCTAATCGGATGCACAAAATCATATTCGATGCCGTCCAATCACGCATCCAATTTCTTTGCCGTTGCTTTTACGCTCTTTTATTTTACAAGAAAACACTTATTTGCAATATGGAGATTTTATCCTTTTATGCTTGCAGTTTTTATAGCATTTTCGAGGGTGTATGTGGGAGTCCATTATCCATCAGATGTCATAACCGGCGCCCTTTTTGGCGGTGCTATTTCTTTCCTGCTTATCTATTCTTATAAATATGCTGCAACTGCCTATAAAACACAACCTCATACAACTATTCTGGTAGTTGTGCTGACTGCAATAAGCATATTCAGAATATATTACATTTTGCATGGTCCCTTAGACCTGAGCCCCGATGAAGCCCATTACTGGGAATGGTCAAGACGGCTCGACTTGAGCTATTACTCAAAGGGGCCCATAATTGCATATCTTATTTACATCGGAACATCCATATTCGGTGACACGGTTTTCGGTATCAGGATAATGGCTGTTATCTTTTCTGTGTTAAGCAGTATTTATATGTTCAAGCTCACAAATCTCATTTGCAAAGATGTGTCAATTGCGGTATATTCTGCGGTTTTGCTCCAGATTATCCCTTTGTTTTCAACATTCGGCGTGATATTTACCATTGACTCACCTTTCATATTCTTCTGGATATTGTCCTTGTTTCTCTTTTATAGAACAGTTAACTCCGAACTCCAAACTCCAAACTCCAAACTTACAACATGGCTTCTTCTCGGCATCTCAATCGGGCTCGGGCTTCTGACCAAATATTTAATGGCATTTTTCTACCTTTGTGCCTTTTTATTTCTTCTGTTGTCAGAAAAAAGACATCTTCTGAAAACCATCAAGCCTTATGCAGCGGTGCTGGTCAGTCTTGCGGTTTTCAGCCCTGTAATTATATGGAATATCCAGCATGACTGGGTAACAATGAAGCATACAGCAGGTCAAACACATATCTATCAAGGGATTCAGATATCTTTAAAAAGTTTTTTTGAGTTTCTCGGCTCGCAAATCGGGATTATAACCCCTATCATCTTTGGCATGATATTCTATGCGCTTTTTAAATCCAAGCCCTTAACTTCAGGTCTTCAGTCAAAATTTCTTTTTTATTTTTCAGTCCCTGTCATTGCATTCTTTTTGCTGAAGGCTGTCCAGGGCAAGGTGCAGGCTAACTGGGCAATGATGGGGTATATCACAGGGATAATTGCATTTTCCGGATATTTTTTTAGCAAGGATTACTGGACACAGGGCACACGGCAAGGCATCAAAACGAAAAAGATACTTATATTGACCGGTATAGGTCTGGCATTGCTCATTACCATAATAAGTCATTATCCATCAATCATAAAACTGCAGCCCAAACTCGACCCTTCTGCAAGATTGAAGGGATGGAATACGCTTGGAGCGGAAGTCAGCAGGATTTATGATTCTATTTCAAACAGAGGAGATATCCTTATTTTTTCGGACAGCTATCAGGTATCAAGCGAGATGGCTTTTTATGTAAAAGGCAAACCGAAGACATATTGCATAAACCTCGGAAGAAGGATGAATCAATACGACCTCTGGCAGGATATGAACGATTATGCAATCAAAATACAGCAGGGCAGAGGGGAAAATATAAACGGCATATTCGTAAAAACAGGCAATGCTGAAATGCCTCCAGAGCTGTCAAAATCCTTTGACGGGTTTGAGAAAAGGACATTAAAGGTGTATGATAAAGGTTATTTTTTGAGGGAATATTCCATATTTATCTGTTATAATTTCAGAGGGTTAAACATACAAAAACCTGAAACTTTTTAGGAGCGGGCAAATGACAGTATCTATTGTAATACCGTTATATAATGAAGAAGACAATGTGGAGATACTTCACGAGAGACTGAAAAGCGTTCTCGGCGGTATAGGAACAGACCACGAGATAATCTATGTGGATGACGGCAGTATAGACAGAACCCTGCAGCTTCTTGAAGAAATTCAGAAGAAAGACAAAAATGTTGTCGTCCTTAGTCTCAGAAGAAACTTCGGACAGACTGCCGCCTTTGCTGCAGGATTTGACTTTGCAAGGGGTGATATTGTGGTCACAATGGATGGAGACCTCCAGAATGACCCGAAAGACATTCCCAGACTCATCGAGACGATGGATGGTTATGACCTTGTCAGCGGATGGAGAAAGAAAAGAAAAGACCCCTTTATTACAAGAAGACTGCCTTCAATAATAGCAAACTGGCTGATAAGCAAGGTTACAGGCGTAAGACTCCATGATTATGGCTGCTCGTTGAAGGCATACAAAAGAGATGTTGTAAAAAATCTGAGACTTTATGGCGAGATGCACAGGTTCATCCCCGCTGTTGCAAGCTGGTATGGTGTAAAAATTGCAGAGATAGAAACCACGCACCATCCGAGGCTGAGAGGAAAATCAAAGTACGGCATTTCAAGAACCGTCAAGGTTTTGCTTGACCTTGTAACAGTAAAGTTTTTACAAAGCTTCTCTACAAAACCGATACAGTTTTTCGGTCCGATGGGGCTGACTTTTGGTTTTTCAGGCGTAGGCATCTGTCTTTACCTCACCGCAGAGAAATTATTCAGGGGCATTAATATCGGGGGAAGGCCTCTTCTTCTTATGGGTGTGCTGTTAATAATAGTAGGTGTGCAGTTTGTTGGCATGGGACTTCTTGGAGAAATGATTGTGAGGGTATACCACGAAAGCCAGAAAAAACCGATATACGCATTAAAGAAAATCCTTGGTCCAGGTAAATAAAACAATTAAAAAAATAGCAATCCTTATCCTGAAGCTTTCTGTAAGCGCTACCCTTTTTTATATCCTGATTTCAAAGATAGGCGGCAATAAACTTATTGAGAATTTAAGCATGGTAAGCCCTGTTGCATTTATTGCAGCTATCGGGATTTACCTGATTGCAAGCTATCTTTCTTCTTTAAGATGGAAACTTCTCATCCCAAAGCAAATGGGAAAAAGGAAGGTGTTTACAATGTATATGATAGGGGCATTTTTTAACACCTGTATGCCGGGCATTGTCGGCGGAGATGCTGTAAAGGCTTATTATTTGAGCAAGGAATTAAAGAAAGACAATACATCATTGAACAACAAAGAGCAATCAGATGATAAAAACCATTCCCAGAGCCAATCAAAGTTTGCTGAAAATATAGTTGCAATTGCATCTGTGTTTACAGACAGGTATATCGGATTCAGCGCCCTCCTGCTTATCAGCATAACCGCTTTCCCCTTTGGCTTCAAATATCTTGAGGGGACACCGGTAAAATGGCTTATGCCTTTAATTCTAATTATCTTTGTATCAGTCAGCATTGCTATCTTTAAATTCAGAATCGGGGAAAGACTGAAATTTCTTCTCAAGGCATATGAGTATTTCCGGCTATACAGATCAAGGAAGCATGTTTTGTTTAAGGCTTTTTTATATTCCCTATGTGTTCAGATTTCAGGTTTCAGTGCAGTTTATACTTTGTCCCAAGGGCTTTCACTGGACATTTCATTTCTTTCTATTCTTATTTTTCTGCCCATCATCATCCTTATTTCACTTATTCCTGTCTCGATTTCAGGGATTGGATTAAGAGAAGGCGCCTTTGTATTTCTCCTGAGCACAATAGGAATTGCTCAAGACAAATCCCTGACGCTTTCTTTGCTGTGGTTTCTTTCAGGGGTTGTTGCAAGCTTGTGGGGACTTTTTGAGTATCTGCGGTATAAGGTTTCATTCAGCAAAGAGATAGAGTAAACTGAATTGAAGCACATTTAGATTGTAAGGCAGAAAGAAAAAGAAAGATAGTTCAGGATACAGCTTCTTCGGGAAACCTAAATTTCTAAGGCAGGAATAAACCTGCCTTTTGGATTAAATTCTTTTGTAGCCAAATAATACTGTTTAACTCCTAATGATAGGGATACCTTGCGAAGCCCGTTCAGATCCGAATCTGTTCCGCCAATCTTAACTTCCACAGCAATTTTTTTATCAACAACAAAATCAATCTCACCCCCGCTTCTTTTTTGATAATAGTTAATTTTTCCGTACTTTTTTAAATTAAGGAAAACAGCATTTTCAAATAAAGAGCCTTCTGCAATTTTTGCAAAATGATTCACAATTCCATTATCGCAAAGATACACTTTTTTGCTTCCACTTACTTCCCGGTCGACATTATGCGTAAAGGGAGTGATAAAATGAACAAAGTATGTTCCTTCCAAAAATGAAAGAAAAGAATAGACAGTCTCGCGGGACACGCCGATCTCTGAAGACAATTTACTGATTTCAAGCTTTGACCCCACCCTCTGCATTAAAAGAAGCATCAAATCACGCAATGCACCTATCTCTCTGAAATCTGACAGTATTTTTACATCTTTTTCAAAATAAGACTTAAAGATATCATTGAGTTTCAGTCTTTTTTCATTAACATTGTGAGCGAGCACCACTTCTGGAAAGCCGCCGTATTCCATATATTCTCTAAACAAATTTTTATACTTTTCATATCTGATACTGTTTTTATTCCTGTCTTTCTGCCCGAGGGACTGATAAAAATTCATTGAAGTGTTTTTGAAAATCAGAAATTCTTCGAAATCAAGCGGGAACATTTCAAAAACAAACTTTCTTCCGGCAAGGCTTTCAGGAAAGACATTTTTTAAATAGAAGCTGCTTGAGCCTGTAAGAAAAAACTTAACGTCATGATGATCATAAAGGTATTTAATTGCCTTGACAGCCTGAGGCATTGCCTGGATTTCATCCAGAAAAATATACGCTTTCTTTTTAATGTCGATGCCGAAATGTTCGAGGTTAAAAAGTATATTATTGTAATCCTTTTCCTCAAACAGCTTTTGTTCTATCGGATTCTCCAAATCTAAAAAAATCTTGTTCTCACTCCTGATTGCATCAAAGACCATCCTGCACGCGGTCGTCTTGCCAACCCGCCGCATTCCATTAAGGACGATGATTTCCTTTGACTTAAGGTGGTTTTTAATTTGCTGTAATATTTTTCTTTGATAAAACATTTATTGTCAGCTTACATTTTTTATATAAATTTGTCAACTAATATTTGACAATTTGACGCACTATTCCATGCAGATTGCTATAGGGCGACCTTGTTTAGTATCAGCAATTCCCCCCTAATGCTATAATAAAAGAATGTACAAAGAGCAGGACTTTGATGTTATTGTCATAGGCGCAGGACATGCAGGATGCGAGGCAGCACTTGCATCTGCGCGTCTCGGCATAGAAACCTGCATCTTCACCATCAACCTTGATACAATTGCCCAGCTTTCATGCAATCCAGCAATCGGCGGTCTTGCAAAAGGACATCTTGTCCGCGAAATTGACGCGCTCGGCGGTGAGATGGCAAAGGTCACGGACAGGTCAGGCATCCAGTTCAGGATGCTCAACCTTTCAAAAGGACCTGCGGTCTGGTCTTTAAGGGCACAGGCTGACAGGGTTCTTTACAGAATTTACATGAAACAGTCCCTCGAAAAACAAGAAAACCTTATCATAAAACAAGGCTTGGTAGAAAAGATTGTTGTTGAAGATGGCAATGTCAAAGGTGTTATCACATCGCTCGGAGTCTTTTATGGAGCGCGTGCTGCAATTGTAACTACAGGAACCTTTTTAAAGGGTCTCATACACATAGGACTTGACAGTTTTCAGGCAGGAAGGGCTGGTGAATTCCCATCAGTAGGCCTGTCTGATTCCCTGAAAGAACTGGGGCTTAAGATAGGGAGGTTAAAGACAGGCACGCCTCCGCGGCTGGATGCAAGGAGCATAGATTTTTCAAAAACAACACCGCAGTGGGGTGATGACCCGCCGCTGCCTTTCTCTTATTCAACAGAACAGATTACAAACCCTCAACTGCCATGCTACATTACTTATACAAACAAAAAGACACACGAGATAATACTCGGAAGCCTTGACAGGTCTCCGTTATACAGCGGCAGGATAAAGGGAATAGGTCCGAGGTACTGTCCTTCCATTGAGGACAAGGTCGTCAGGTTCTCTGAAAAAGAGAGACATCAGGTTTTCTTAGAGCCCGAGGGGCTTGAAACTGCTGAATATTATGCAAACGGCATATCCACAAGCCTGCCTTACGATACGCAGGTGAAACTGGTAAAAAGCATACCGGGTCTTGAAAACGCAGTAATCATGAGGCCTGCATATGCCATTGAATATGACTTTGTGTATCCTACACAACTGAAACACAGTCTTGAGGTTAAAGCCATAGACGGACTATTCCTTGCAGGACAGATAAACGGGACATCCGGCTATGAAGAGGCTGCAGCACAGGGATTGATAGCTGGCATAAATGCTGCGCTGAAAATAAAAGGCAAAGAACCCCTTATTCTCGGCAGGGATGAGGCATATACCGGCGTATTGATTGATGACCTCGTAACAAAAGGGACAAATGAGCCTTACAGGATGTTTACCTCAAGGGCTGAGTACAGACTGCTCCTGAGACATGACAATGCAGATTTCAGGCTTATGGATAAAGGTTACTCTATCGGACTCGTGCAGGAGAAAACCTACGAAAGATTCAGACACAAAAAAGAATCGCTGTTTAAAGAAATAGACAGGTTAAAAAAGGAGCGAATAAAGCCATCTCAGGATGTCAATGAAGCACTCCTATCGCTCAGCACTTCGGAAATAAGCGAAGATACATCTCTGGATAAACTTTTAAAGAGACCTGAAATAAGGTATGATTTTATAAGACGCTTTTCTCCGCCTGCTGATGAATTAACGCCCGAAATTGAGAGCCTCATAGAGATTAATGTCAAATATGAGGGATACATACAAAGACAGATGGAGATGGCTGAGAGACTGAAAAAAGTCGAGATGAAAAAAATACCTGTAAACTTTGATTACAAATCTACTCCCGGACTTTCAAAAGAAGTGGTGGGAAAATTGTTGGATGTACAGCCTGAAACCATTGGACAGGCGAGCAGGATACCTGGCATTACACCTGCAGCAATATCAATAATACTGGTCTCTGTGGAGAGGTTTTGGAAACAGCCAAGAAACTCCTGACAGACGGGCTTGTGAAGCTCGGAATCGAACCCTCTGATTCTGTCATCAGCACTTTCGAAAAATATCTTCACGAGCTGAAAAAATGGAGCCGTGCTTATAATCTAACCGCCTTAAAAAAGAATGAAGACATCGTCATCAAGCATTTTCTGGATTCTCTTCTGTATCTCACAGTTATCCCTGAAGGCAGGTGGAACATATGTGATATTGGAAGCGGCGCAGGCTTTCCGGGTTTGCCGATTGCAACTGTCAGGCATGAACTAAATATTACACTTATCGAACCGTCATGGAAAAAGGCTGCCTTTTTAAGACACTTGAAACGCACCCTCTCTCTTGCTAATGTTGAGGTTATTGAGTCAAGGGCAGAGGACATAAAAGAAAGGACTTTCGATATTGCCGTAACAAGGGCTCTTTTCAGCATATCTGATTTAATCAAAAAAACAGGACATCTTGTTAAAGAAGACGGCTTCTTTGTCCTGAACAAAGGTCCCAAATTTGAGGAAGAGATTAAAAAAATTCCTTCTGCTGTGAAGTATGAAATCATCAAGGTCTCCCTGCCCGGAACATCTTTGAGCAGAAACATAATAAAGGCATTCAATTCCTGATTTTAAAGAAGTTAAATTGACTTTTATCGGAAAATTTTAGTATTTTAACAGTTTACAGGATTATCACGGGGCGTAGCGCAGCTTGGTAGCGCACCTGCCTTGGGCGCAGGGGGCCGGAGGTTCAAATCCTCTCGCCCCGACCAATAGCGCCTGTAGCTCAGTTGGATAGAGCAACTGCCTTCTAAGCAGTAGGCCAGGGGTTCGAATCCCTTCAGGCGCGCCAGAAGCAAAACGGTGGGCGTAGCTCAATGGTCAGAGCACTGGACTGTGGCTCCAGGTGTTGGGGGTTCGAGTCCCCTCGTCCACCCCAAAATTACATTTCAAAAAGTCTTATACAGCAGAGCAAAAAGATTTAACGGTAAATTACAATCCATACGGAGACTTCTGCCTTTTGCGCTATTATGATTTTGCTTTTTCTTCTGAAGAGAGTGTGTGTAAAAAGATTTTAAGAAATATGGGATGTGGAGCCGGTTTTTATGGTTTTCGGTTATTATCGGTTTTTATTGGCTTCTGCCATGACAGAACTTTCTACCTGTTAGTATGCGCAGCCCTTCTCTTCTTCTGGTCATGCTCAATAGCCACGCCTGACCTAAAGGGTGCTCTTGCACGCGGCGGACGGACAAACTCACGATCCCGCGCAGGCGCAGGCTTCTGATAATCGAACCCTTCCATAAACCGGCGTTCTATCTTTTCACCCAGGACGCGTTCGATGCTGCTCACGGTTTCCCCATCCTCCCGTGTAATAAAGGTAAAGGCATCTCCTGTCTTTGCAGCACGTCCGGTTCGGCCGATCCTGTTCGTATAGGCATCTACAGTGTCAGGGATATCGTAGTTGATAACATGAGATATGTTAGAGACATCTATGCCCCGGGCAGCAATGTCAGTGGCAACAAGTACCTGGTATTTGCCGTCACGGAAACCGTCGAGTGCAGCCTGCCGCTTATTCTGAGACAGATTCCCCTGTAATGACGAAGCCCGGTATCCGGCCTTCTGCAGTTGCTCTCCCAGGCGCTTGGCCCGATGCTTGGTGCGGGTGAAGATCAATACCGATTCTGTATCTGTATGGCGCAGCAGTTCCATAAGAAGCGAGGTCTTCAGGTGCTGTTCTGCCGGATATAAGGCATGAGATACAGTGTCCGCCGGAGCAGTGTGCCCCACCTGAACCGTAACCGGATCGTTCAGCACATCCATGGCAAGGCGACATATCTCTTCCGGCATTGTGGCTGAGAAAAGCAGTGTCTGACGTTTCCGAGGGAGATGCTTCAGTATCCTCCGGATGTCCGGCAGAAAACCCATATCAAACATATGGTCTGCCTCGTCAAGAACCAGCACCTCTATCTGTGACAGATCGATTGTGCCCTGATCAATATGGTCGAGCAATCGGCCCGGGCATGCCACTATGATCTCTACACCTCTGCGCAGCTTTTCAAATTGCTGATTTATGCTTACGCCGCCATAAATGGTGACGCTGCGAAGGCCGGTCTTACGGCCCAGTTTAGTAATATGTTCGTGGATCTGTTCCGCCAGTTCCCGGGTCGGGGCGATAACAAGGGCACGCACCTTCCGGCGTACGCCCTGCATCAACCGATGCAGGATCGGCAGCGCAAAGACAGCGGTCTTGCCGGTACCTGTCTGCGCAAGACCCATAACGTCACGGCCATGCATAACTGATGGGATCGCCTGT
>PNNP01000055.1 GCA_013824325.1 Thermodesulfovibrio sp.
AGGAGAGGATAGCGGCGCTAAAATGCCTACATGATACAGGACTTAAAACATGGGTAAGTATTGAACCGTATCCCACACCTAATATTATAAAACAGAATTTGACAGAGATTTTAGAAGCAGTGTCTTTTGCGGATAAGATTGTTTTTGGTAGGCTGAATTACAGCCCATTGGTTAAAGCATTCACTCACGCAGATGATTTTTATAGCAATCAGGCGGAAGTTGTGGCGGACTTCTGTAGAAGCAATAAAATCGGGATTCATATAAAAAACGGCACTTTAAAAAATTAACAGAATAATATATAACCGCAATCGGTTTTAGATTCTTGTTTAATTACATACATATTATGCCTTTGGTAAGCCATTATCAGCACAAAATCGCCACAAAACAACATCTACAACATGCTTAGACTCATTAAACTCAGTTGATAAATACTCCGTTAATTCGTCAACATTTTTTGCTGAAACAAAATCTCTGACTCTTTCAAGCCAAATATCATTCTTAGCAACATCTGCGAATCCGATATTTTTAGCCAAGTGTTTCTTTGTAATATTCCCGATATAAGGTAGCTCACACAATACATTTATACCTTCTTTTTCAAGCCTTTTCTTGAAGTCTGAAAAACCTTCTCGATAAATCATTTTTGCACCATTCAAAAAACCGTTTGCTTTACCCTTATGGTTAATTACTTGTAATACGGGAGACACAGATTTCAATTTTGATAACTCTTCAATATCGAAGTTCTTAAATGCAGTTTTTAAAGCAGGAAATTTTTTTTCAACCACAGCTACCCTGAATCCAGACACGTATACCACCCAACAATACTCAGTTAAAAACTGTTTAGCCTTAAGGTCATTGAATGTATCAACATTCACACTCCGCGCCCAATCAAGTTCATCCCGCTTATTTTTTTCTATGTAAGCGAGCGCATCCTGATAAAGCATCTTAAGTCTTTTGTAATTCATCATATCATTACAAAATATAGGCTTTTTATTTTTACTGGCTCACCCCAAAAAGAGAGCATCGTTGTAGATATCCATCGTTCGCCAAATTCCGGTAGTGATGCAAGCCCGTTGTCGAAAAGCATTGGATAAAGGTCAGGCGCAGCCCAAATGGACATATCCGTGGAAGGAAGGTTGGACCTCCACTTAAAACATATCCAATGTGAGTCAACAAATTTCCCCTCCCCCCAATAAATGCGGCCAAGAGCTACAGATGATGGGTACGCTTCCGTAAAGCGAGGGAATTGCCGCTGATCTTTTTTTGGAATAAGTGTTCTCAGGCATTCAAAGCCGAACTCATTGAGTGTTTTGATTATCATTTTTGAGGGAGTGTAACCAGGCCAATTGGGTATCGCCTTATAAACATCAAGAGGCGGAATACTGATTGCAGCGCTTATAGCGGCTATGCCGCAGTACCCCCACCTGTCCCCCTTAACACGGGCAGGTTTGGGAATAGATTCGAGCTCTCTCAATGGAGGAATATAAAAATATGGTTTATTATCCACCTTTATGCTTTTGATCTCCTCCTCAACTCTATGGTAGCTACAAATGCTTCAGATACTCCAAATCGGCCTTTTTGCGCCGGTCCTTCAACGGCTGATCAAGCAATAATCTTAGCGCCGCAGTTTCTTCGGATGCTCCCATATTTTGCTCGATAATCTCAAGAAATCCCTGTGCTCGCTTCGGGGAAGGGAGGGCGAAAAAACTATGCGGAAGATTTGAGCAGACCTGCCAAAGTTCCACATGAGTGTAGATGATGTTGTATATTCTTTCATATGCCACTTCAACCGGCGAAACGCGTATTGCACACATCACTCCTCCCTTCAAATATTATTTAAACATCGCTCTCATTGGATCGCTACTTTTAAGGCAGCCTCAGCCAGAACCCAGGATTCCTTACTATACACCCGCTCTAGAAAGTGCTGGTGGATTATCGCACTCCATCCCTTTAAAGATGATTCATCAAGCGAGCCTATCTCATACATAGATATCACCTTGCCGTCAACCACCTTTGGTTTGATCGGCTCCAGCGTTTCAGCGAGGAAGAGACAGCCTATATTTTGCCTATCATAGTCCCTTCTTTCGCAATAAATCAGTCCCTGAATGTTAATCCTGTACGGCGTTTCAGGAATATACCTCTCAATCTCCTGGTGCAGGGTCGTTATAACATGGGCTTTAATAGACTGGCCTACCATTTCTTGTTTAACAATAACCTGACCGCCAAACCCTAAAATCATCTCTCCGTGCCTCTTGGCAACCAAAATCTTACTCCCGTGCATGACCACGGCAAATGCTACGAGCCTGAATTGGTCATGCTCAATGTCCTTCAAATGGCATGTTTTGGCGTAGCTGCCGAGGATGCTATCAAGCTGCCCATAGTCTTTCACCTCTTTGAGCGCAGAAACCCTGAGATGCTCCATAATTTCTTTTGAAATAGTTATTACCTGATACATGAGTACACCTCCTACTATATATAATACCTTTGGGTCAGGAGACTCTAAGGAAGAAAAGAATAGACGTTGCTTTTACCTCAACCCACCTGTGTGGGGGCGAAGGGTAGGATACTGGAAACATAAGGCATTTAGTTTGTCTTAATCATAGCTCTGAGCATTTTCTACTGTAACGACATAGGTTTTAACTTCGCGGGCACCTCATAGGTAACATAACAGTTATTATGTTCACATTTCCTGCAATATGATATATAATAATGTATGAGGCCAAAAAACAAGTTTATGCTGGAGCATCCCGCGCTGCCTAGGTTAGACCTACAAGCTACCCCTTCAGCCCAAGTACCCCCCGCCAGTTTAATTTTATTCCCCTGGGCGTGCTTTTATATAGAAAGCCGTGTCCTTGGTTCAGCATCCCAACATACAGTGTATGCAAAAATGCAGGACCTGCAGAAGTTCATTAATTATTTCTATCGCTACAACCCCGACGGCAGCTTACTCAACTGGTCGCAATCTCTGACAAACGGCTTTAAAGAAGCGCTTATAACGCATTACGAAACCGCTACTGTCCGGCGGGTGTTTGCAACCCTTTCAAATTTCGCAGGGTTTCTCGAGAAAAAGCGGGTCTTCGGCGAAAACGAACCGCCCATGGGCAGCATTAAGCCTCCGAAAAGGCTCCGTGCGCCAGCCAAAACGCTCACTGTGCGTGATGAAAACGGCAGGATTGTTGAGGAAGGCAAGCCGGTATTTGAAAGACTCATAGAGGCCGCTGAATCGTTTATAGGGGAATCAATAAATAAGGCTTCGGCAAAACAGAAGCCTTACCGCGACCTTGCAATCCTGGCAACTCTTTACTATACAGCAATGCGGGTGTCTGAATTATGCAGCCTTAATATAACGCAGGTTGTGGAGGATGCCGAAACGGATGGTATCGAGCTTGTGAACGTCAGGGGCAAAGGCGATGTGGAAAAGAACGCGTTTCTAAGCGCTAAGGGGACAGCCCCTCTCCGCCAGTACATCCTTAAAGAGCGCGGTAATGCCGCGGGTCCGCTGTTTAAGTCTTCCCGCAACAGGCGGCTGACGAGAAAGGCAGTATGGCAAATTCTCCAAAAGTTTGGCGGGAAAGCGGAAGAGTTTTTACCTTTGGGCCATCATATCAGTATCCACCCTCACCTTCTCAGGCATGAGCGGGCATACAGCCTGCAGGAAGCCGGCTTCACATCAGAAGAGATAGCAGACGAGCTCGGGCACAGCTCAACGCAATACATCGGTGTTTACACAAGACGGTCAGACCTTGCGAGGAAAAAAAGGCTAACTAGTGTGGATGAATATAAGACTTAAAACCATTGATGCTCTCGATATCCATACTGCCATCAAAACATCAGGCTGCGGGGGCCCCTGACTTTAGTCATAGAGTGGTTGACTCCTCTATGCTTCGAGTAAAATCCTCTCTATTAAGTTAAAAGCCATCCCATTTCGCAACATAGGGGCAGTTATCCTTAAAATACGCCAGCCTAAAATGGCAGCTTCTGAATATTTCTCACAATCTTTTGTGTATCCCGTTAAACCTGTATGCCTACTTTTATTAGAAAAAATACCTTCATATTCAACTGCAATCAGCTTATCGGGGAAAGCAAAATCAAATTTCCACTTTCTAACTGGATGGAAACGATATTCAGCTATCGGTCGTAATTTTAGAAGGTGGAAAATCATAAGCAGATCACAGCCCCGTTTCTTCATCTGACCTTATCCTCCCGGCTTAATTAATTATCTGAGTGTGTTAAGTCCAATTTATCAGGAATATTATTATTTTGCCCTTTGGTGTTTAAAAGTTTACTGAGAGGAAAGGTCGCTTCATGAAGAAACTGCATAAGAAATCCTACAATAAAATCTACTTGAAGATTGAACATATCATCGTCAAACCCATTTTTACTGTTCCGGTGCCCATCAATATCTAAATAAAGAAATCGATTTTAACAATATGATATATAGCAACACCGCCTTGCTCTAAACGTATTGCAGTCTCCCCATTCCCTTTATTTCCCATCTTTACCACACCCCCTCCGTCTAATTTTTATAATGATCCCTTCTTTAAAGGCAACTCCTCAGAAACACCGTGTCTCAATTTGGTGGCAAGCATCCAAACAGCATGTACCGTATCGCTGTCTTCTTTCATGCTATGCCAAAGGTGCAAAAGGTCTTTAACGCTAATATCTTCAAAGCTTTCGGTTTTGTATTTTTCACAACTATATATTTCCAAAGCTCTTTCCGCATTAGTCCCCACAACAAACTGTTTAAGTTTTTCCTTAACTCTAACCCTGCCGAGAGCCCTTCTTTCAGGAGTATCATCCCCTGCAGGGCTATTCACATTGCTTCCTGCCGGCTCTTTTGCTGCAGAATCTTCAAGGGAGTCATTTAAAGGAGATACCCCATTTATCCCCTCCCATGCTATGGCAGGGGATTTGTTCCCGCAGATGTTTTTATATTCATCCAGGCTTATAGCAGGCTGGACAAGCTGTACCACATGATAGGTTTTATTTGCGTCAGGCCTTCTTTTCTCTACGAGTTTCAATTCACAGACAACCCTTGAAATCAAACCATCGCGCCCCCTCAAGATTGAAAGCGTAGAAAGTATGTTTGCAACGGACTGGGAAGTAACAGAAAGCGTATAAGCCGAGAAAACATCAAAATCAGGCAGGATAAAGTAGAATATGCCTGTGGTTTTACATGTCCCGTTTATTTTGTCGGGGCAGTCGTCGCCGCAAGGCACTTGTGCCCTGCTCTTTTTTATGGCATCGTACCGGGATGCGGCCACGCCGTTCCCCGCACAAATAAGAACTCCGCCCTTGCCTTTTTTGGCATAAGACACCCTGCATATCCTGTCCATCTCTCTATATGCCGGCATTACTTTTAAGGAGGTCGGTTTTTTAAGAATAACCTCTCTTTCTACCAAATCCCTCGGTACTACAAAATAAGGGAGTGATTTGGGGTAGCCCTCCACACTAATCGGTGAAACAACTAGATTCCCGCAGAGAGGACATTCGAAATAATTGTAAAGTTTTAGAGCTTCCACATCTTTCCTGCAGTGTTCGCATTTCAAGGTTGCAACCTTACAGCCAACCTTTATCTTACCCTTCACATTCAAAACTGCTTTCTCTAAGATTTTATTTACAAGAATTCCGTTCATATATTAATATAGCGTTTTACAGACCAAAAGTCAAGTATAAATATTAATTTATTAAAAAAAATATTTTAATAAATATTAAAATATCAAAATATTGAAAGATATAAAAAAATACTTGACAAGGATTTTTTTATAAAGTATCCTTAATATAAGATGGTAAGAAAGGCAAAAGACAAAAAAGAAAGAGTGCACTTCGGCACCCAGTTGGATGTAAAGCTCATCCCCGCTTTAAAACACATGGCCATTAAAAGAAAACAGTCCATCTTCGAGTTTATCGAGGAAGCCCTTAAGAAACACCTTAAATCCTGCAGGGAACAAACCAAACGCAAAAAAACATCCAAGAAACAATCGCGCGGACGGCATCGGTAGCTTGGGGGATAATATATATTAGAGGTATAGGAGAATCTTTTCTTATAAGACCTTAACTTTAGATTCGTAAACCCCTATATATATGTCGGAAAGCGTGCCTGATGAATTGGGCTTCATTCCAACAAAACTAAATATCAACAACCCATCAAAAAATCTTGTCTATATAAAAAGTTTTGCTTATTGGAATCATTCATTGCAGCCGTAAAGTCAGAATTAAAAAAAGGCAAAAAACTTATTCTTATTGGATTTGGCACTTTTTCAGTTGCACAAAGAAAAGCCAGAAAAGGGCGCAATCCAAGGACGGGGGCTGTAATAAAAATCCCTGCTAAAAAGGTGCCAAAATTCTCAGCTGGAGCAGGACTGAAAAAAGCTGTCTTAAAATAACAAACTACAACCTAAAACCGGCTCCATACTGTCGGTCAAAAAAACATAGACTGGCGGGCTGGAGCCAGTTGTAGTTTATGTCTTTGGGGTGTAGAAGAAAAACATGAAAAAGCTTATCAATTTTTTAATATTGTTCCCGTTAGTTCCAATAAAAAAGGAGGGCGAAAATGACACATAAACACACTTGGTTT
Source organism: Thermodesulfovibrio sp. (assembly GCA_013824325.1). Taxonomy (GTDB): domain Bacteria; phylum Nitrospirota; class Thermodesulfovibrionia; order Thermodesulfovibrionales; family Dissulfurispiraceae; genus PNNP01. Next base: position 6,575 of record PNNP01000055.1, read on the forward strand.
GTGATATTTGTAGTATTAATTTTCTCTTTTATTGCTTTATCTGTAGTGACGGCTGAAGACAAACAAGATAAGACAAAGGCGCCTGAGGTATTAGGGGGTTCTAAAGTTGAGATGTTAGAAAAACGGCTTGATGCTATAAGTGGAGCGATGGGGAAGATGGCTGACGAAATTATGCAGTGGCGGTCACAAGAAAAATGTCAGAGCATTGGCTGCAACTGCAGGCTTGAAAGACAATGTGTTAATTATACATGTTGCAGGTGGGGGCCTCCTGGCAATGGAGGGACGGCAAGTTGTTTAGAGCAGTGTTGTGGTGCATGGGAATATGTGTTCAAGTGTTATTAGCGTTGACTCTCTCTTGAAGGGAAGTAGCTGGTTAAAAGCTTTATTGCCCATCACTATAAAATGCGCGAGCATTTGTCAAATCAGGATCTTTATTAATAGTCTTTTTTTTCGCACGCTTTTTAGGCGTAGGGGTTTCTTCTTTAAGTGGTATGTTTAATTCTGACTGCACAGGTTTATTATCATACCCACCGCTGTCTTTATCAACAACAGCAGACTCTTCTGGCTGCCACACCTCCTCATCCTTGCTTTTTGGGGAGGGCTTCCTGCCGGCTTTAGACTTCTTTTTTTGAGTCATATCAGGCATTGAGCTATTATATCCTGTCACCATATTCCTACCGCCGTTTTTGGATTGATACAACGCTGTATCCGCCTTTTTGATAAACTCTTCGATATTTCTTATATCATCAACGGGGCAAGTGGCAACCCCCATGCTAATAGTCACGCTTTTATCTGCCGCAAAAGCGCGCTTCTCCACTTCCTGCCTTATTTTTTCAGCGGCGAAAACCGCAACATCTTTTTTAGTATGCGGGAACATGATAGCAAATTCTTCACCGCCGTACCTTGCTACAAAATCCGTCTCCCTCACCAGCGACGATACAAAACCAGCGAGTTCCTTAAGAATCTGGTCGCCCACAAGGTGTCCATATGTGTCATTGAACTTCTTGAAATGGTCTATATCCAGCATACAAAGGCTCAAGTCATGTTTATGCCTATCGGCGAGAATGAAATATGAATGAAGGGTTTGCACAAAACACCTTTTATTTGGGATGTTCGTCAGGTGGTCGTTTGTTGCTGTATGGGATAGCCTTTCAAACAAGATTGATCCTTTTATCACCCCGCTGAAATTCTTATCTATGTGCTGGTGTATAGCGTTTATTTCTGAACCCTTCACGGCGAATACACCGACCGGCCTGAAACACTTACAATTAAGGCATTTAATATGTTTTTCTTTATACGACCTGAGTTCTTTACCCCGGTATATCTTATCTGAGTCGACCCAACATCTATAACTGCTCTTCTTATAACATTTGCAAGCAGTGACATTCTCACAACCGCTAATCTGCCAGCACTCTTTTTCCTTTTTCATCTGTATCGGCAAAAAAACCGCATCTTCGCCGAGATTTTTAACAATCTCCTTATCTGCATCCGAAGAGGTGTTTGTCCTGCAGGGCTCAAGGGTGAAGAACGCCCTCGCCGCCGAGCTCTGCTTTAAAACAAGGATGTCGCATCTATCGCCTTCCAGTTTGTAATTAGTGCGGTTTTTGCCAAAAAAGCCTAAAACCCGGCCGCCCTTCCTTTCAATTTCATCAGTAATGACCTTAACAACATTCTGAAGACCTGAACCTCCCTGCAGCTCATCGCAGATGATTCTAAGGTCTTTAACCTCAGAGCGTTTTAGAAAGAATAGACACACTGTAACAGCCAGCGCCACCACAAGAGCTAAAGACATATAAAAGAAAAAATCCATCATATTTTCTTACCTCGCCTTGCTTTTATCCAGTCTTTCAATGAACGTGGCATGGCACCTGCTTTGATTGCTGCGGTGTATTTACTCGGCACGATGTCATAATGAGGAAACTGGCTCTTACTTTGAAACCATTCCCGCTTAACTCCAATTACCCCTGCTATACGGTGCAATTCCGCTTCCATCCCTTTGTCAGCCCACAAGTGACACCATCTTGTGCCATAACGCCGCGCTCCTGCGGCTACCGCCTCAGCAGGGTGGTCAAGTGGTTTATCGACATACACGGCAAGGTTAGACCCAGCGGATAGAGCAGGCCTTTTCTCACTCATTGAGCATCTAAGTTTGTGCGCCATCTTATTATATTATCCCATAGAGATTTACTGCGTCTTTTCCCCGGGGCTCCATAATTCGGAGGAGTTCTGGGAGACTTCGTTTTCTACAATGATGACGATACTATTACCATCTGATTTTATTATTATTGTTCCACTTAAGTCAGTCCTGTACAACTTTACCTTCTGAGTTTTGAGAGCTTTCAGGGCAGGATCATGGGGATGCCCGTAAGTCTTCCCTTTCCCATCTTTGTTATTGCAGGAGATGACTGCGTACTCAGGGTCTACTTTCTTAAGAAATGTCTTACTGGTTGACGTACGCGAACCGTGATGACCGACCTTTAAGATTGTACTTTGCAAATCGCCTTGCAATAAATCTTCAACTTCTTTATCTGCATCGCCGGTGAATATAAAGCTCACATTTTTATAGGTCATTTTCATTACGATAGAGTCGAGGTTTTTGTTTTTGCTGGGCTGTGATATCGGCTCTTCTGGATAAATGACAGTAAAAACTACGTCGCCGAATTCTAAAGGGGGCCCTCTGGCCGATACCTGACCGTTAACATCGCTTCTTTTGATGATATCCTCAAGACAGGACTGGAATTTTCCGTATTCAGGACCAGGCGTTACACTGTAATAGACAGTTTTGACAGGGAATTCCTTTTCGCCTTTTTTTGTGCATAGGTAATTAAATCCTTTATAGTGATCGTCGTGCGGGTGGGTTATGAATACCGCATCAAGCTTCTTGATGTTATGCGATTTCAGATATAGAAAAGGATTATAGCCGTCCTCTGCAGCGGAGTGGATTCCGGCATCGATGAGAATTGTCTTGTTATTAGGGGTTTTGATAAGGATTGAATCTCCCTGACCGACGTTGATGAAGTAGACTTCGAGTTCAGAGGCGTGCCCTACTTGAAACAGGATGAGTAAAAGCGACAAAGTTAAGAATACTGATATTTTTTTCATCTCCCCTCCTTCTATATATAATACCCCCAACCATTAAGCCACTTATCAAATATCCCATAAAATCCCACGGGAACCACACTTAGGACATATCGGGGAATCTGGGTTGAGCCCTATTTTCATCTTATGCGATACAAATTTCATTTTATGGGATACAAAATTTCACGATATGCGATACAAATTTCACTTTATGAGATACGTTTTTCACTCTATGGGAGATCCCACAGCGTTACAAATTTCATTTTATGCGATACAAATCGGCGAAAAAGAATAAAAAAATGTCTAAAACATGGAAACGGTCTCACAACACCAAAAGGCGTGCAAAAATACCCTTTAATGCTGTTTTTAAGGTTTACAAACAAGCGGGAGGCAGCCCAACGTTTTTATTAACGCATATTAGGCTGAAGCTCCCGCTATTGTCTGTGTTTCACTCCAATAACAATACATTCAAGATGGATGCGGCAAAACCACGCCTCTTAACTTGAATGTTGGACATCATCCAATATCCTCCCTCGGTTTTTCTATATTCACGATCTTCTTTCCGCATTCCTTAAGTGCCGCTGCGAGAAAGGACATACCGACGTTTGACCCAAGCCATTGAATCACTGTGGCTACAATCTCAGCATCTCTCTGAGTTATTTTGTGATGAATTTTCACAAAATCGTAACCTCTACTCATGATCATACTACGGCGTTTATGGAATCCATCCTTCGGTTCGTCCGAAACTTCAATCATCAGGTCCTGCAGTCGGGAGCTATTTTGGCGTCCTTCGTTCTCGTGCTGCCATGCCTCAGAAAAAGCAACCTCGCGGGGGTTATATTTATTCAACCTTTTTTTATGTACTCCTATGTGTTTCAATCTTCAACCTCCAGGGATATGTTCCCCATGTAGGATAGCAAACAGACTATGCCGCCTCTACTGCTACACATAGCGTCCCACATTCAATGTCTTCTTCATTGTAGCGGCCCATCCCATACGGCAAATCAAAGAGCCGTATTCTTTTTTTATTCAACTTGCAAATATAACCTCCTATCTCTTTTTCAAGTGCGGCCATTTCCTCAAACCGTTCCGGGAAGTCCTGGCGTATCTTATTCCAATACCCTGCGCCTCCTTTTACGCAACCGATACAGTTATTGTTCTTGTAGCCCATGCGGTACATCATAGGGAGTTCAATCCCGGCCTCCTGTAAAATGCGGTAGCAGTCCTTTTTCGTTATCCCGGCATCTCTCAAAACCCACTCACACCATAATTGGGGATTGTCAGCCTCAGATTGTTTTATCCGCTTCGGCTCGTCGGCGGTCAAGCCGAAAACATGCACATCAAGTCCAGAGGCATAGTCAAGCCTTACCTGTTTTTTCATCAAGCGGGTACAGGGTGCGCCGTGCGGCCCCACAAGGAAACGTTCGCCCCGGAAGCATTCCATAATGTCATTGTATTTTGTTGACTTCAATATCTTGATCTCTCGACCTATCCACTCAGAAATGATATCGAGAAAGCGAATATTATCCGGGTGCTCATATTTCAGGGTGTCGCAGTAGATTACTTCAATATCTTCTCTTTGGAAACAACCAATGGCTGTCTTTGCCGCAACTGCTGAAGCAGCCCCACAGGAAAACCAAATTAAAATGCGTGGCTTGAATAATGTTTTATTCTTCAGCATTTTCTTCAATTCCCCACCCTATTTCCCGCAACTAACAACCGGGCATTGGTCTGCCAGTTACTCAACGTAGTCAAAATCTTTAACATCGTAACCTCCTTGTTCATGGGAAGAGCGCAGCAAAACACCCTCCCCATAAACTTGTCTGTTTTGCTCAATACTGCGATAACACGAACGGCTGCTATTTGATGCGGATTTCGAAAGTTTCTTTCTTGGTTTTTATAGTGACGTGCTTCTTGCCCACTACAATCGAGCGGATATCCCAGATGTTGCTTATCTCCTTAACACCCTCTAATCCTTTAAAGAGATCGAAAAGATCATAATGGCCGGTAAGCTTTCTGATTATTTTTCTAATCTCATCCTCAAATGCACTTTGCTGGGTATCATAGGTGTCACTCTCATCGCTATCGCTGAACACCCTACTATTAAACACGTTATCGCTGATTTCCCAAAAAGCCTCCGGCGATTCTTTATAAAAAACATCTCCATCGTCATACCCCATTATGAGCCCCACAACGGGGATATCTTTGCCGGAGCAGGTTATTTTTGCACTATGCCAGCGATAAAACCAGCCGTGTTTATATGATGCTTCAGAGTTGTAGTCAATATGAAGTTCGTATTTTTTTTCGGCCACAACATTCTTAATCCACGCAGGAGACCTATCGGGAAT
>PNNP01000056.1 GCA_013824325.1 Thermodesulfovibrio sp.
CAATCGGAAATAGGCATCCGGGTACAGAGTCTATGATTCATGCCCTTGGTGTTGAAAACTTTCTTATAGTGTGCAGAGATAAGAAACTATGATCAATACGTTTTGATTGGCGTTCTTGGATGAAGGTTACCTTTTTTCTCCTAAAGGAGAGGGGGTTCCACCATCCCCGAGAGGAACCTAAATATGTCTCCCCCCCCTAAAGCTAACATCTCCCTTAAAGTAACTATCATAAAATTTATTGGTTGTTTCATCTATTAAATGGTTATAATAATCTTTTATTATATTCCGGTTTGCCTCAAACATTAACTTATGAAATTCATCATCAGGGATGTCAGTGAAATTTGCCGTAAGTATTTCAACATTTTTATGTTTGTTGTAAAAATCTTCTGGGCCAGTCAGCAGGCCTTTTTCTATGGCGTAATCGTATAAAGGTGATCCGGGATAAGGCGTTACAGGCCTTATAACTCTAAGTTGTCCATAATCATTATATTTCTTCAGTAGATCCACTGATTTCTTCAGAGTATCCCTGTTATCACCAAGATTTCCAAATATAATGTTAAATCCAACAAGAATGCCTTCTTTTTTAGTAAGTTCAATTCCTCTTACTATTTGCTCTTCAGTCTGTTTCTTATTCATCTTCTGTAGAGCAACGTTATCAAACTGCTCAATACCGTAATCGATATAGGCACAACCCGATTCTTTAAGCATCCTGAGAATTCGCTGATTAACAATATTGAGTCTACCTGTACACCAGTAATTTATCTTTATGTTTGCCTTTAAAATCCCTTCAGTTAATTCGGCAACCCTTTTCTCAGAGAACATAAAAAGTTCATCCCAGAAAACAACGAAATTGATACGATAATCCGTTATGTATTTTTTAAGTTCATCTATGATGTTTTCAACTGAGCGGAATCGAATACTTTTTTCCAACCTTTGGCAGAAGTTGCAATGATAATTGCATCCCCTGCTTGTGATCATATTGATCATGCGATCGGTTGGTTTCATCTGAAACACTTTGGCATTGACATAATATTCTATCGGCAAAGGAGCGTAGTAGGGGTTAGGAATTGAATCCAAATCTTTGATCGCTAATTCCCTCTCATTCACTATATACTTTTCTCCATCCCTGAAGGCTATTCCTTTAACATCACAAAGCGGAGTCTTATTTTCCAGTGCTTTGATTAAATTCAAGAAAGGTCTCTCGCCTTCACCCATAACCACGGCATCTGCCCCCATAACTTTCATGAAAAATTCAGGTAATGGTGTTGGCCCATGTCCTCCTAAAACAAGGAAGGGTTTATTTTTTGCTTCACTTATAGCCTTACAAATGTTTTTTACTTTCCCATACTGAAAGTATCCCGCGGTGAAGCCAAGTCCGATAACATCAAATTTGTTTTGAGAAATATATTCCGTAAGGTGTTCTTCTGGGTAATGATAAATATCTTGGCTATAGTAATGAATATCTTCAATTCCGTTCTTCAAAAGATAGCCAGCTACATAACAAGTTCCCATTGGGATCGGATTCTGTGCACCTTCATTGTCATACATTATAAAAAGAATCTTCATGTTAATAACCCCTCAATTTTTTTCGAACCTCTATTTCTGAATTCATTATTTTTTTCTCTGATGATCCAAGAACTCTACCAACATGTTTTGCTCGCCTGATAAGTTTGTCCATTCCATCAATCTCCAAGCTTGCCTTTTGGTCTGTTCCCCACATATCATGGTCCAAGGTAATATGACGTTCAATAATTCTTGCTCCCAGAACCACTGCAACAACTGAGGCCTCTACTCCATATTCATGGCCACTGTAACCTACAATACATCCATACCTGTCTATAAAGGTTTTAATAATATTGAGATTGATTTCATCATCTGGTGATGGATACGCCGAGTTAGTGTGCATTAATGCAAAATCGATATTGTATTTTTTTAAAATATCGACACATCTGTCAACTTCTTCCAATGTGCTCATCCCTGTGGATACAATTAAGGGTATACCGCTCTTTGCTGCTTTTTCAACCAATAAAAAATTTGTCATGTGCGCAGATGGAATCTTTATAAATGGAGGGTTATAGTGGATTATGAAATCTAAGCTTACAAGGTCCCATACCGAAGCAGCCCACTCTATCGGTTTGAGTTTACAATAACTATTTATGACATCATATCCTTGTTTATCAAATTCAATTTTCTTTTTATATTCCAAATAAGTGATCCGTCCCCAGGGGGTATCCCGTAAAACTCCCTTCTGATCCTCTGGAACGCAAATATCAGGATCCCGTCTTTGAAATTTTACGCAATTCCAGCCGCATGCATAGGCAGTATCTATAAGTTTCTTTGCTATTTGGATGTCCCCATTATGATTAATTCCTATTTCAGCTATGAAATAAGGCTCTTTCAACTCACTAAACTTTAACATTAAGCACCTCCCACGATATCCGCCTTCTAAATTCAGTACTTATATTGCTCTTCATTTAATATGTCGGCCCGCGCGCACCCGCAATAATTACAAACTGCACCGATTCTGTTATCCATCATGTCCTCTATCCATTCAGTTTTACGACCCTGCCTGATCGCATAGACTCTTTGACGGCTAGAGCTATTCGCAGGCTGTTCCGGCCGTCTTCCAGCGTCACGATGGTCGGCTTGCGAGTCGCTACACATTCAAAGAAATGGTCTATCTCATCGACAAACAGCCTGTCGCGTTCAAAACCGCTGACATCCCGTATTTCTACATCTCTTCCAGTTCTCTCGAGAATAACTTTTGAACCGACAAGGTCCATCGTTATCTTCCCCGACTCTCCTATAATTCTGCAATTCCGTGAGGGCGGCGTCTGGATATAGTCCATGTGCAGTGACACCGGAAGAATCCTATCCTTATACTTCACATCCATCAATACATCGGCCACATCCTCAACATCGATTTCCAAGCCGCTCAGATGTCCTCCCACGGCGAATATTCCGGCCGGTAAGCCGAATAAGTCATACAGATAATCGATCTCATGGATCTGGGTCAGTATTACACCCCCGCCTAAATCATTTCTGGCAGCGTACATACAACGGTAATCTTCATACTTGTGAATGCCGGGCAGATATTCCCCGATCTCCGCGCGAACTGACAACAAATTCCCAATTGCGCCCTCATATATGAGATTCTTCAATAGTCTATAACACGGGTGAAATCGAAATTGAAAACCGACTAGACTTACGATCCCCTTTGACCGGCAGATAGATATCAGCTTATCGACGCCATCCATGGAATGCGACAGAGGTTTTTCCACGATAAAATCACAACCGGCCGCCACCACGGCAAGACAAGAAGAGATATGACCGCTCGTAGGATTACAAATGAAGGCAACGTCAGGCGACTGGGCCAGGGCCCTGTTCAAATCGGTGAAGACTTCGACGGAATATTTTTTTATAAAATCGGTCCCTTCATCTGCGGACATATCCGAAGATATGGTCTTTCGAAGATCGCGAACACGGTAAGCAAACACTGTTACATTCTCGCCGAATTTGGCTTTCACAGCCCTCATATGCCTCTGACCTATACTGCCCAGGCCGATGAACAGAACCTTCATCTTGTCCTTCTGCATAATCCCCTAACTCTTGTCAGGCTTTCTGGCGCACACAAGAAGCATACGTTCTTTGGAGTGACGGATCAGTATGTTTTGATCCTTCTCCTCCCTATCCTTCCATTTAAAGCTGTCCGGCAGCAAGGATATGATTCGCGTAATAAAGGCAAGGCAGGGATATTTCCATAAGAAAGGCAGTTGATAAAATCCCGCGCACTTAACGTCAACGAAGCCTTGTAACATGAAAGCTCTAACAAGGCCCTTTTTGGTAAACGGTTTAACATGAGTGGGTTCATCCCAAAAATATTTGTAGTCAGTCGCCCAATCTGGCGTCAATTGAACCGTAAAAGCTCCCGGTTTTAGTACGCGGTAAGTTTCCCGCACAACATTATCCGTATTATAAACATGCTCCAAAACAGATTTAGAAAAAACATAGTCAAAATAGTTGCTTTCGAAGGGAAACGCTTCTTTTTCCAAATCACAGGCACGAATATCAACATCTTTTAGGATCTCGATACATTCATTCCTTTTATCCAACCCCTTGACAATAAACCCGTTCCGTGAGAAACCGACAAGGTGATTACCCTTGCCTGAGCCGATATCGAGCAAAGTTTTAGACGAGGCACCTTTTATATTAAAATACTTTTCAGACAAATAATTGCAGAACTTCTGCGGATATTTATCCGGCGAGTATTCGTCAACGGAATAAATTGTTTGCAGATAAAGATCAGACAAGTCTTCCTCCATTCTTCCCCGCGCCATTACCGGGAACGCTTCTTCATCAAGATCTCGCACATCTCGAAGTCTTCCGGATAATCGAGATCAAATACGTCGTTATAATCAACCTCAATAGCGGCGCATTTCTCTCCGACCAGGCTTCTGTATTTATAAAGGGTCTCAACACGGCAAGCGAAAACTAGCCCGTTGCACTGATGCAATTTTTCAAACTCCTGGCTCGCTGGAAATCTTAGTAACGCCTCTCCCTGTTTTTTGAAATAATTTGTATATGGCTTGATGAGGTTATTTTTGTCGATATATACCATCCACTCCGGCCGGTTTCCCCTGACATTATTTATGGTAATAGCCGAATCAATGGTCTCATCAGAAGCAATTCTTTGCACGCACTGATCAATATGCTCGGCTTTCCTGAAAATTTTTGGCGGCTCCAGGCAAACAACTATATCCGGGAAATACTGCTCATTTTTATTAAACCATTCAACAGCGTGTATGATCACATCCTCCGTTGGGACATCTTCGGCGAGATGCGCCGGCCGGGTAAACGGCACTTCCGCCCCGAGCTTGAGCGCCACTTCCCTAATCTCTTTGTCATCGGTGGAGACGACCACGCGACCGACCGTCTCCGCCTTTTTGGCTGCCTCAATGGCATAGGCGATGAGCGGCTTCCCCTGAAGCGGTTTAACGTTTTTTCGGGGAACCCGCACTGATCCGCCACGAGCCGGAATCACCACCAAAACTTTATTCCTCATCTTTACCTCCCGGATGTAAAATTTAGTTTTTTCTTACTCACTTTTTCAGCTCCCATGTCATTATCATTGGCAATAAACGGCGAATAGAGAAGGCCTCAACATCATAAAAGGTACTCTCCTATCAGTTTCATATCGCAATGCTCAATACACTTGATGCCCTTGGCCAACTCTACATGATCCCTTCTGAATCTGTCGTAGCGCTCACCATTCCAAATATCATACAGATATTCCTTTCTCGTGTCGCCAAGCACTATTTCGTTGTTAAAATCCTCCATGCACATTGCCGCTTCACCATTGGATTTGATAGTCATTGACATCCAGGGGTGCTTGCAGAATTCCGACCAGTGAATCGAATTAGTGCCGTGATAATCTTCCCTGTACCACTGCTGATCCTCGCTTTTCATGTATATGTAAACATCCTTGCCTTCAAAAAGCTTCTTCAGTTTTGAGAAATCATCTTTTTGCCATTCCTTGTTAAGATCAAGCATTGTTATGATAATTACTGTTTTGAGCCCTTTCTCTTTCTTAATGTCCAGAATCTTTAATATTTTGTAGTAACTTTCGGTGAAATTGGATGCATTCCCCCTAATTTCTTTATGGCGTTCATCATCCACACTTTCTATTGAGTACTTTATATAGTTCAATCCATTCTCGAACATTTCCATCGTTTTTTCTATGTCAATGTTCGCCGGATTACAACTGAAATAAGAATAGAAGCCCTTATCCGCAAGCATTTTCACATATGCACCCATGTTCTTGTCGAGCAACGGATCCCCATATCCATGCAGTTGGATGACCTTTGGTATGACATACAGGAAGAAATGGTTTTCGCTAATATCAGTCGTTCTTATGCCGTATTTTTCCTGAACGAATCTCTCCCATTCTTCCCATTTTTCCTTCTTGTGTGGTTTCAACTGATCAATGATCTTGCTGAATAGATCAATGCGCATCGTCTTTATGGATCTCGTCATCATTGTAGTCCTAGGGCACATCTCGCATCTCATATTGCAGGCATTGGTCGTTTCGATGTTGTAAACAACAGGCGCCTTGTTCCTGATGCTCTCAAGAAAGTCAAATGCTTGCTTCTTATCCTTTATATCTCCTTTCCTTGCTTCCTTCATAAAATCAAAGGACTTCATGTAAAAATCTATGTCGAACATTATACTCCTCCGGTTTTATTGCCCTGTATAACAGATATCATGCCTATATCTCCCCCATAATCTCACCATTTCAAAATTTATTCGATGGATCTAAAAATATGCATTTACTATCTTCCCGAAATAAATGTTTTTTTCATTTCAATGCCTGAAAAGTCGATCAATGCATTTTTGTTGCCCATAATTTTCCTAAATGCCCGCACAATGTCATCCATATCTTCTATGGCATTTGGCCAACCAATTTGAAAAAAACCTAAATATTCTTCATCTTGTAATCTTCTGGCATTTGGCATTTCTGGTATAGAATATTTTTTCAGCGTGCCATTACTGTTATACGAAAAGGGATAATGGTTTTTTCCATAAGCTATTTGTCTTTGAAACATTGGGTTATCAGACATAAGTCTTGAAATTCCGCTTGCTGCTGGAATACCCTCCGCACGTAAGACTGCCGCGACTGTATTTCTATGTATTTTCGATTTTTTACTAATCCAACGGAATCCTGCAGTATATGGAAAGTATGATTCTACATGTGTTATTCTTTGAGGAATAAGATGATCCCCAAACTCATCTATCAGTTTTTTGACTAAATAGTTATAGTTTTCTTTTCTTATATTATTCAAATAATCTATATGCTCCAGTTGCACGCAGCCTATTTCTGCCAAGAGTTCTACCAATCTGAAATTATATCCTATACAATTAATTAATAATTTATCTGGTGCGTCTTTATCAACTATCGCTTCTCCGTGATTTCTAATTAACCTGCATTTCACGGCAATATCCTTGTCATCGGTAACAATAATTCCACCTTCACCGGTCATTATGTTCTTGGGCTCGTTAAGTGAAATTACTCCAACATCACCATGGGTACCTAAAAATTTGCCTTTATATAACATGCCAGGTGATTGCGCAGCATCTTCTACAACTTTCAATCCATTATTTTTTGCCAATGACAAAAGTGCATCGAGTTCACCGGCGTTACTGTTCCAATGAATGGGCATAATCGCTCTTGTAAAATGAGTAATAGATTTTTCAGCACATACAGGTGATAGACAAAATGTTTCTAAATCAATATCTGCAAATATTGGTATTGCGTTGGCGGCAATAATTGAAGTAGCCGAAGCTGTAAATGAAAATGGGGCACATATTACCTCATCCCCTGGTTCAATGTCCAAGGACAGAATAGCTGTTATTAGCCCGGAAGTTGCAGAATTAACCGCAATAGAATAATCTACCTTGAATATTTTCGACCAGTCACTTTCAAGCTTTCTTACGCTCGCTCCTCCTAAAACAGAAAATACATAATCGATATTTTCGGCTTCTATGCTTTTAAGTTCAATTATTTCTTTCGTTCCAGGCACAGGGGAGCCTATGAATCTTGTCAATCTTCCTTCTCGCATTAAGGATACAACCCTATCCATCATCTCCTCTGTAATAAATGGCTTTGATCTGAATTCTTTAATTCTTACGGGGTCACCGCTAAAAATGGCAAGCTTGCTTTTATTCATAGCTCCCTCTCAAGGCTGGGAATAACCGGTATATGGTTTTTTGTGTCAGACTCATAAATCAAATTAATCAATTCAAGTGATTTCAAGGCTTCAGTAGCTGAAAACGCTGGTTGCTTCTTATATTTTATATAAGATAAAATATCATTATAGGCGTTAACAAGCCTTTCGCTTTTATTATCATTAAACTTAGTGTATTCAAGAAGCAGTTCCTCAAGCCCTGTATTGTGAAGACTATCTTTGAATTTGTACACTTCATACCTTATATCATCATCTAAAATTCTCAACCTACCTTTTGTACATTGGAAATCCAGTTCAAAAAAATGGTTTCTTTGCGATTCACCGGTAGCTTTCAAAAACGTAATAATACCATTTTTATGCTTAATTGTCGCCATACCACCATAATCTTTCCTTCCATGAACAATTCTGGGCTCATTCATTCTATCCAAGTATCCTGCAGCTGAATGAATATCGCCACCAAAGTAAATAATCATGTCCAGCATATGGCTGGAATTCATGAATAGAGCGGTATCAACATAGGCAACAATTGTTTCTATTCTTCCCAGTTCACCGCTTTGAAGCATGTTTTTACATTCAGTATAAAATAAATCCCATCTTCGCATATAATTAACAATTAACAATTTATTTAACTCTGATGCTTTTTTAACAAGTTCAATACTGGATTTAAAATCGAAAGAAAGAGGTTTTTCACAAAATATTACCTCTACTCCACTCGACAATGCCATCAACACATTTTCGTAGTGTAACTCAGTAGGTGTAGCTATAACAAAAATATCTATTTTCTCTTCCCGTAACATTTTTTGTAAATCAAGATATTGACCAGGTATTTTCCACTTTTTAGCGTATGCTTTTAGATTGGTTTTGTTTATATCGCAGCAGGCGGTAATCTTAAGAGCCTTAATCATGCTTATTGCTTTTGCATGTGAATAAATGTGGCGTTTCTTAGGGTCATCATCGATATATCCAGCGGCATTGCCGCAACCGACGATAGCAACCCGCTTTATCTCTTTCGTTAATTTAATATCATTATTACTCATGTCTTCTCACTTTGTCCTTTTTCTTTTCCTCTTCTCGAACCAAATGAACTGTCCGGCCGCAAGCGGCGGGGAATACGACCCGAAGGAACATTTAAGGATCTGGTTGCCCCCGCAGTCAGGTTATTTCATATAGGACTTTTTCGGAGGCCTTTTTTCCATGCCGAGATTCGGCGCTCTGGAAGCTTACGATATTGTTGGGTAAATGAACGAGTGCGCAAAAATTTCACCTGCTAGTAAAACATAGTGCTGAGCTGAGTGCTTATTTATATTTAACTCGGGGGTGCTTCTGTTTCGCCCCCCTCACTTGGCGGAGTGATGAAGATCTCGATTGTGTCTTTGAGCCTACCGATGGAATCATTGACGATGAGGCGGTCTTCGTCGGACCAGTTCGTGTTGTCGGCTTTCTCCAGTTTTTCCCGCGTCTTGTCGAGACTCTGGCAGAGGCCGGCGGCGGGGGAAAGGGTGGCGCCACGCTTCCGGGCCCCTTCCTGATCCTTCTGCATCTGCTCCTTGAGCTTGGCGTAGGCGGTGGTCATGGCCCGCTGCTGGGTCTTCCGCGAAATCTCAACAAGCCTTTTTTTGCCCATTTTGCGGTCACTGCGGCAGTCGTCACGGACCTCCTGGGGGGGGGCGGATCAGGGAAAGGGAATCGCCGATGGTGGTCCGGGGCTTGCCCATCACCGCCGCCAACTGTTCCTGGGTGTAGTTCTGCTCAGTCATGAGGGCCTGCAGGCCTTCCGCCTCTTCGACTGCGGTAAGGTCCTGGCGGAGGAGGTTCTCCACGAGAGCAATCTCGGCATGATTGCCTTCTACAAAGATGGCAGGGATGGTGGTGAGTCCGGCATTCTGAGAAGCGGCAAAACGGCGTTCACCTGCGACAATGTAAAGGGCACCTTCTGTGTCCTGACGAAAGAGAATTGGCTCAAGGACGCCATGTTGTTTGATGGAAGCTGTCAGTTCTTCGAGGGCTGTCTGGTCCATGTATTTGCGTGGCTGGTTTGGATCAGGGTGGAGGTCGGAGAGGGGAATAGTGTAGAGCTGTCCTTTTTCATACGTTACGGTTTGTGCTTCTTCCATTTAATACCCCCTTTTAATAAAGCTGAAAATTTATAACTGCCTTATCTCTCGCCCACTCATTTCATTCGTTCGAGACGCTGAGAACGCTGAGAGGAGATGTTTCTTTGCCGGTATGGGAGAAAGATTCATTCCGGCAAACCCGCAACCCTGCGGGTAAAATTTACTTCTGCCCGGAGGGGCATGAAGTGTTGGCAGAATTGAGCTTTCTCACAATTCTGGTCACCAGCATATCTCGTCTTTCTCTGCCTGCCCTGTGAAATGTTTCTGCCTTCTTATTTCACAGGGGCGCCCTCCGCGTCTCCGCGAGAGATAAGGTTTTCCCATATCATGATCTTTTTCACCGCAGAGGGCAGGCATGAACCTATCATTCATTTACAGGATCTCCAGATTTGTTCCGAAAAGATCATTAAATAGAAGCCGAAAAGTATTGAACGATGAAATCGAATCAGGCCAAGGCTTCCCTTTATATTTGGGAATATAGATTGCACTAAAGACTTGATGAGCTTGAGGCTTATCCATCCTGGCGCCGTGGTCAGCCTGGATGATGATTACAGGGGCGGCTTGGGAAGATGATAGTTTGTAATCAACGAACTCTTTTGCCTTCTTTGTAATAAAGATATGCTGGTCAAGATAAAGCTGTTTATCGCCTTTACTTTTGTCTGTATTCACGCCCACTTTTTCACCATTTGCACCAAAAAAGAAGGGCGCATGCGGGGAAATAATATGGGCAAAAACGAACTTAGGCTTTCCGGATATTACAGGCATATTTTCCAGGACAGCAAAGGCATCGAGAACGGACGTGCGGAGAAAATATCTATTTATCAAAACAAGTCTCAAAACACTGTTACTTGCAATAATCGCTGATAATTCATCTTTAAACTGGAACCCAAAGCAGTTGATATTCTGATCGGCAAGTTGGTTGTACCTCGTCTGGGCATACCATGAGCCCATGTTTATAAACTGATAACCCATACTTTTTAAATAATTGATGACTTTGTTGTTT
>PNNP01000057.1 GCA_013824325.1 Thermodesulfovibrio sp.
ATTAAACTCTGGGACATTACATCAGGAAAGGAGATTAAGGCATTCACAGGACATACAGGTTCTATTTACTCCGTGGCCTTTTCCCCTGACGGAAAGTATGCATTGTCAGGGAGTAATGATATTACCCTCAGGCTCTGGGACGTGGAGACAGGAAAAGAGATAAGAAGTATTGCAAGACAGACAAACGAATTACATTTCATAGCTGTTTCTACTGATGGGCGATATGCTTTATCGAAAGATAATTTCAGTAATTTTGTGCACTGGAACTTGACAATGGGAAAAAAGGAAAGGCAATATCAAAAGCCTGAATGGAATGCTACTTCACTTTCTCCTGATGGACAGTATGGAGTGTCATGGAATAGCTATATCCCCACCACCTTAAATCTCTGGGAAGTGGCAACAGGAAAGGTGATATGGACATCTAAAGTAGGAGAAGGACATAGTGTAAGTAGCTTAGTTCTTTCCCCTGACGGAAAGTATGTGTTGTCAGGGGGTCATGATAAGACCATCAAACTCTGGGATGCTCTAACTGGAAAAGAGAGAAGGCAATTTGCAAGCGGGCATACAAGATATGTTAAATACCTTGTCTTTTCTCATGATGGGAGGTATGCATTGTCAGGGAGTGATGATAAGACCATTAAACTCTGGGATATTGAAACAGGCAAAGAAATAAGGACATTTACACATAGTCTATCAGCCGGGCCAGGCGCTTTTTCCCCAGATGGGAGGTATGTGTTGGCGGCAGATCATAAAACACTTAGGCTCTGGGATGTTGCAACAGGAAGAGAGATACGAACCTTCACAGCGCAGAGCGGTGTTTGGTCAGTCGCCTTTTCCCCAGATGGGAGGCATGTTTTATCAGGGGGTGGTGATAATGGACTCACTCAACTCTGGGATGTTGCAACAGGAAAGGAGTTACGGATATTCATAGGGCATACACTTTTCATTCACTATGTTGCCTTTTCCTCTGACGGAAAGTATGCGTTCTCAGGAAGTTTTGACGGCACAATAAGAAAATGGGACATCTCCACTGGCAAGGAACTCGCCCAGTTCGTCAGCTTCACCGATGGCGAGTGGATAGTAATCACGCCGGAAGGATATTACAACTCCTCTGCCAATGGAGACAAACACCTTAATGTTCGCATCGGCAACAATGTCTATGGCATCGAAAATTACCGTGAGGCATTTTATCGGCCTGACCTTGTAAAGCTTGCGCTTTCAGGTAGCTCGTTAAAGGACTTTAAGACACTGGCTGATGTTAAGCAGCCGCCGACTGTCTCGATTGTTGATACTCTGAAAAGCACGGATAAGAACGAAGCCGCGATAACCCTTAAGATAACTGACATTGGCGGAGGCATAGGAGACATAAGGCTCTATCTCAACGGCTCTGCTGTAGTTCTTGACAGCGCAAGGGGAGTAAAGATAACCCCTAAGGACGACAAGGCAGTTTATAAGACCTACGCTCTTAAACTTACAAACGGCTTGAACACCATCCGTGCTATTGTCTTTAACGGTGACAATACAATGCAGAGCAATGACGTGCTTCATGAGATAACCGCCTCATTTAAATCTCTGACAAAGCCATCACTTAATGCCATCATAGTCGGCATCAATGAATATAAAAACCCGAAATTACAGCTCAAATATGCTGTTTCTGATGCAGAGCTTTTTGAAGATACACTTAAAAAAGTTACCGCTGGGCTCTTTGAAAAAGTAAACATAAAAAAACTCGTTACAAAAGAAAATACGACAAATGAAAACATCATAAAAGAACTGAGGGCTTATAAATCATTGAACCCTGATGATGTCTTTGTCTTTTTTGTTGCAAGCCACGGAACAGTTGATGACGGAGAGTATTTTCTTATCACCTCAAATGTAGGCTCAACCAGAACAGAAAAACTTAAGACAGACGCATTACCGCAGGGAATGCTTAAAGAGCTTATAGCCAATATCCCGGCAACAAAGAAGCTGATTATCATTGACACATGCAGCGCAGGCGCTTTGGGAGAGGCAATACAGGTGGCGATGCTTACAAGGGGAATGAGCGAGGATACGGCAATGAAGATATTGAGCAGGGCTGTGGGCTCAACCATTCTTTCAGCTTCAACATCTTTGCAGGAGGCAGTGGAAGGATATCAGGGGCATGGCTTGTTTACTTATGTTCTTGTTGAAGGATTAAAGGGGAAGGCTGATAAGGGAAAGACAGGATATGTGAAGACTACCGAGCTTGCGGATTATGTTGATAGTGAAGTGCCTGTTCTTGCAGAAAAAGTCTTCAAAAAGGCGCAGTATCCGACAATCTCCATAAGCGGTCAGGCATTCCCGATTGGAAAAATTGTTAAGTAGAAATAATTCGTTTCACTGAGGAGAGATTAAGGAGGATTCAATGGGCGGACATATTTTCTTGGCCATCAGCATAATCATTTCTTTGATTTTTGGTTTTTTAGGTGATGCGCAGGCATCTCTTAGGGAGATTGAACCTGCATCAAAAATCCAGAATATTATTATCTATACTGACAGGGCGATGATAAAAAAAGAAGCGGTCTTTTCTGTCAGGAAAGGCGAAAATATTGTCAGAATTGCCGGCGTTACTGCAAATCTGATTGACCAGTCAGTGCAGGTCGGCATCAAGTGGAAATCGGCTGTTAAAATATCCGATGTCAAGGTTGAGAAGACATATCTTCAGAAAACAGCTCCGGATAAAATACAGAAACTTCAATCAAAGCTTGACAACCTGAATGACATTATAAGGGCGACTACCAATGAAATCTTGGTTATAACCAGTTCAACTGATTTTTTAAAGAAGATTATTCCTTTCCCCCAAAATCAGAGGGTTACGACATCGGATGTTGGAGTGCATGTGAAATACCTTGAAAAATCACTCTCAGCAAATTATGAAAGGGTCGCAAAGATTGAAAACAAACTAAAAAAACTTAATGAAGAAAAAAAGGCAGTGGAAAATGAACTGAGGAACCTGTCTTCAGCAGATGAAAATAGCAAAAGCATTGTAATTTATCTAACATCGCCGGATGACAATAAAGAGATTGCCCTTAGCTTTTCTTATATAGTTGCAGGAGCAGGCTGGTTTCCTCAATATGATGTGAGGGCAGATTCCGGCATATCAAAAATTGAATTAAGCTGTTTTGCAAATATAAAACAATCAACAGGTGAAGACTGGAAAAACGTGGATATTGAGATTTCAACAGCCATGCCGTTTGTTCATGGAACTCCGCCGGAGCTTTTAGCATGGTATGTTGATGTTTATCAGCCAAGACCGAGGGTCTATAAATCTAAAAAGGGTTTTGACGAAGTGCTTGCCTCAAAGGCAATGGAGTTAAAAGCTGAACAGGCTCCGGAAATGCCGTTTGAAGAGCCCGAGATTAAAGCAGAAGCAACATCGTTTAGTTTCGTGCTTCCAAGAAAGGTTGACATTCCGTCAGACAATCAGCCGCACAGGATTTTAATTGCGTCTTCTGCTAAAGATGTAAAATTAAACTATTATGCGGTTCCGAAACTCTCACGATATGCATATCTCAGAGCCAGTCTCCAGAACCCGTTTTCTTTTCCTCTTCTGCCGGGCAACATGAATATCTTCCTTGACGGAAAACTGGTAAGCACCTCTTCTGTTGACAGGACAATCCTTGCAAGTGAAGATATAAGACTGTCACTCGGTGTTGATGAGGGAATTAAGCTTGAAAGAAAGCTTCAAAGAAAATTCACCGAATATGCAGGGGTATTCTCAAAAGATACAAAAATAAGTTATGAATATACGATTGACGTTACAAGCAGCAAAAATAAGGAAATCAATATTGACCTTAATGATAATTTCCCTGTTTCAAGAAATGAGCAGATAAAAGTTGAACGTGAGTCTCCTAAGAAAGAGGAGGCAGCAATTTCTGAAGACGGAATAATTTCATGGAATCTTAAACTATCAGCAGGTGAGAAGAAAAACCTGAAGGTTAAATTCAGTATTGAGCATCCAAAAGATTTGAGAATTACAGGACTTGAATAGCTGTTTTGTATAAAGAAAAGTTAAAGATATATGTTTCCAAAATGGCTACATTTCCAAATAAAAAACCTGCTATAATAGTGGTGTATGATTAAGCTGCGTAGACTGATTATATTCGCTGCAATTGCGATTGCGGCATCCGCCCTAACAATTTTCCTCTATTCAAAAAAGATAGATTTCTTTTATGCAATTGACCTGAAGCTTAAAGATGTCCGTTTCAGGACAAAGGGCGAAACAAAGCCCGACAGCAGGGTTGTTATTGTTGCCATAGATGAAAAAAGTGTCAAAGAAATCGGCAGATGGCCCTGGGACAGAAAAATTGTTGCACGGCTGATAGAGAACCTTAAATTTTACGGTGCAAAGAGTGTTGCACTTGATATTGTCTTTTCAGAACCGTCAAACAAAACGTCGGATAAGGCTCTTGCAGATGGAATAAGTAAAAGCAATAATGTGATTGCAGGTTACTTTTTCCGGCAGGATGAAGGAGGACAAACACCTGTATCATCAGAATTGCTGCAGCCATCAAAAATAAAGATTTTAAAGATAGCTGAAAATGTCACTGAGGTTCCTATTATTACCTATCCTGTCGTTGAAACGAACATACCTGTCATCTCAAATGCATCTGCCGGCGCCGGCTTCTTTAATATCATACCTGACAAAGACGGAATCATAAGGACAGCAAACCTTTTAATGCTTTATGATGGAGAGGTGTATCCGTCTTTAGCCCTGTCAGCCCTCAGGCACAACCTCGGCAATGAGATTATTCTTGATATTGCCATATATGGAGTGGACGGGCTTTTGATAGGCGACAGGCGAATCCCTGCGGATGAATCTGGCAGACTTATACTCAATTATTACGGCAGGCAGGGCATCTTTAAAACAATCCCTGCCACAGATGTAATAAAAAAGCGTCTTAACAAAGATGATTTAAAGGATGCAATTGTTTTTATAGGCGCTACGGAAATAGGGATTTACGATGTGAGGGTAACGCCTCTTGACCCTGTGCTTCCGGGGGTTGAGATTCACGCAACTGTTGCATCAAATGTGCTTCAGAATAAATTTTTAATAAGAGACGGGCGTGTAATGACGCTCGAAATAGCATTTATTCTACTTTTCCCTATCCTGCTGTCCATACTTTTAAGCCTTGCCCGCAGGACAATAATATCCCTGATATTCTTTGTTGGCATCATGGGCATATATCTTTATGTTAATTATATGCTGTTTGCAAGCTACCTTCTGCATATGGGGATTATCTTCCCCATAATCTCAATAAGCATGGCGTATCTCGGCTCAGAGGCATACAGAAATCTCATAGAAGAGCGCCAGGGAAGATTTTTAAAAAAGGCATTTACAAACTATGTGTCTCCTGACCTTGTTGGTGAAATCATGAAAAATCCTGAGATGCTCAAACTCGGAGGAGAAAAAAAAGAAATCACAGTATTATTTTCAGACATCAGGGGCTTTACGACTGTTTCAGAAAAACTTACTCCTGAATCCCTTGTTTTACTCCTGAACCACTACCTCGGTCCAATGACAGATATAGTCTTGCAACATCGCGGCACGCTGGACAAATATATCGGCGATGCGATAATGGCTTTATATAACGCACCGCTGAATCTTGAAAAACATTCCTTTGCTGCCTGTCATACTGCTATGGATATGATAGCAAAGTTAAAAGAGCTTAACAACGATTTCAAGGAGAAAGGGCTGCCGGAGATTAACATTGGCATTGGAATAAACACAGGCTATGCTATTGTTGGTAATATGGGAACAGATGTCAGGTTTGATTATACTGCTATCGGCGATACCATCAATCTTGCATCAAGGCTTGAAGGAATGAACAAGGTTTATAAGACACATATAGTTGTAAGCGAATTTGTTATAAATCACCTGAGGAGTTTGGAATCCAGCAGCACAGGAACAGATACATTCAGATTCAGAGAGCTTGATGTTATAAAAGTAAAGGGCAAAGAGAAACCTGTTACTATATATGAGCTATCGCCGGATATGGATGAAACATTAAAAAACAAATTTGAGGAAGCACTAAGACTTTACAAGCAGCAGCAGTTCAAGGATGCCCTGAATATATTCGAGAGCCTTGTCGCCGAATATAAAGACAATCCCTCCTCAATATTCGCAGAAAGGTGCAACGAGTTTATTAAAAACCCGCCGGATGCTGACTGGGACGGCGTTTATGTGGCAAAGACAAAGTAGGCTGTCTTCCCGCTTAAAGACAGATAGATACCTCCCCCATCGAGTAGAAAATTTATAAGCATGTGCTTAAATTGTCACTCGTTATTCTAAGTCTCTCTCCCATCTCTTTTAACAGTGACAGGACTATTTGGGGCTCCTCCCTGAGTATGGTTTCAAAATTGTCCTGAGAGATCACAACAAGCTGCGTATCAGGGTCTCTAACTATGACTGTGGCAGTCCTTGATGTGTTCATCAGCATTGACATCTCGCCAAAATATTCACCGTTTTTCATAACCCTTATAATCTGTTCATTTTTGATTATATCAACCGAACCTGAAAGGATATGAAACATAGAGTCGCCCTCTTCGCCTTCTTTGAAAATAACGTCACCTGTATTATAGGTTTTTACAAATCTTCTGCTTATCTTCCTGTGTTTCCTGTCTGATATCGGCGCACCTGTAAAAAGTCCCTTTAACAAAAGCGCTTCTTTCCTCTTAATGTTTGCAATAACCTCTGCTCCAAAGAGTATTACAGAAAACGAATAATAAACCCATACAAAGAGAATAAAGATTGCCTTTAGTGAGCCGAACGCATAGCCGTAATTCGGGTTGTACTGAAGGAAAAGAGAAAAAACAGGCCTCATAACAGCCCATAGAACAGCCGTTAAAAAAGCGCCTGAAATGAGATGTATAAGCTTAAGCTTGACAGGTGAGAATGCACGGTAAAAGGCAGACATCAATATCATTGTCAAAAACAGTGATGTAACAATGTTGCTAATATCAAGAAGAAGCGGTGTTTTAACAAACATCCCGACAATCATGGAATAAAATATCTGGCTTACTACAAGTACTACAAACAAAATCAGGATTACCAGCACGGTCATTGCATCGAGCAGTTTTGCCTTGAGAAAAGATATTTCTTTATCTGTTTTAAATATGCTGATGAATGCGCTTCTCAGTGTGCTTGTAAGTGGTGTGATTGACCAGAAAAGCGTAATAATACTGATGATCCCCCATACCCCTTTATGCCTTGACAATGAATAGACCTCTTTTGTAATTACCTTGCTGAATTCAGGGAAGATTTGTGAGGTGAGGTTTTCAACTGCATTAAGAGCGGCTTGGGAGGACAATACATAATTGCCGAGGATATATATAATAAGAAGCAGCAGGGGTATCATGGCAAAAAAACCGTAGTAGGCAAAGGCTGCTGATTTCTCGAAATTGTTGTTTTTCTGGAATGATACTAAGGACTCTTTAAGTATGAGGGGTGCATCGCTTATCTTTTCCCTGAGGTCTGTGAACATTTCTCTATCATTGTGTTGACATCTTTAATACTCTGTTTATCATCTATTGCCTCGCTTACCGAGAGTGCCCTTTTTAAATATTTTACAGCATCTTCTGATTTGCCCTGCCTGCAAAGAACACCGCCTATTCCCATCAAATCCATGATAATCTTTCTGCCCTGTCCTGATGATTTGTCTGCTGCAAGCGCTTCTTCATACAATCTTATTGCTTCTGAATATTCACCGCCCACTGCTTTTGCATCTGCAAGAAGCCGGAGGGAATTTGCTGTTTCATCTGTATCTTCATGATTTTTGTTTAAAGCAAGTCCTTTGTTGACAAAGCTTATGGCTGAAGTGCAATCTCTATTTATAAGGGCGATTTTGCCTTTGAGATTATATATCCTGCCTTCCGTATTGCACCCCTTGCAGAATGCCAATGCCTTATCAGTCCATTCTGATGCAGTGCTGTATTTGCCTTCATCAACATAAAGCAATGCTTTGACATATGAGGCTTCAGACAATCTTATTTGAGAAAAGGAAAAATATGAGATGTTCAATATTTCATCAGCACATTTATGTGCATTTATTTTATCGCCGAGCTTGCGATAAACAGCAGCCTTATTAATCAGGTTAATTGCTATACTGTCTATGCTTTCTATAGAGCGGCTGATCTTTAGCGCTTCATCATAAAAGCTCAATGCTGTTTTATAATTTCCCCGCTTAAAAGCAGCTTCAGCTTTTTGATTCAGCTCTGCTGCAGACATCTGTGCATCTGATAAAACAGGCGGCATAGAGCCACAACCACTAACTAATAGCAGACATAAAATAACGAGGAGATAACTGACAGTTTTTATGCTATTCATAGCTGTCCACCTTGAGAGTTTTTTCTTCTGGATTTTTTATGAATGAGCGGATAGGCCACATCTTTTTTACTGAATCAATAATCTCCTTTGTGCCGCCGGCAATATCATCTCCCTTTTCAACAAGTGATGGAATCTTTGGTGCTGATTGTTCGGTCGCCTTTTTAATGTCATCTGTCATCTTCTGGACATTTGTGAGACTTTTATCTATTTTTTCCATCATGCTTGGAAGGTCTTTATCTATCTTTTGCACCATGCTTTCTACAGTGGTCATGGTCTTTTTTGTTGAATCGAGAAGCGGGTCTATCTTTTTCATGCTCCCGCCTGCATCCTTTAGCAGGTTATCAAGATGCTGCTTGGTTGTAAATACCTCGTCCGACAGTTTGCTGATATTTTTTAATGTATGTTTAATGTCGCCCTGCGGATCATTTACATAGTGGATTATTTCTTTAATCTCTGTAAGCACAGGGGTGACCTCTTCTTTCAGTTCTTCTGCTATGTCGCTTAAGCCGCGAGCCCTCGCAAAAGAAATCATCCCTTTTTCTGCAATCTGGCTTGCCTTTGCAGAACCAGGCGTTATCTCTATGATGCTGTCGCCTATCAGACCTTCCTTTGCAAGCCTCGCCTTAGAGTCTGTCTTTATCCATTTCATATATCTTGTATTTATGGACAATTCAACCTTTACCTTTGCAACATCATCCAGATTTAACTTCTTAACCTTCCCTATCTTGAAGCCGCTCAGTTTTACTGCCATGCCTTCTGTTATTCCTTCTCCACTGTCAGTTATAAAGTATATTTCTGTCTTTGAGGTAAATACATCCTGCTGTATCCCTATAAAGGCAATAACCAGTGCAATACCGGCAATTGCTATCAGGACAAACATGCCTATCTTTTTTTCCACATTTATGAATCTCGGGTCTGTCTCTTTAATTACTGCCATATCGCAAATCCTTTCCCTGACTGATTTAAAACCATGTTTGGCTTTATATTTTTAAGAGACTGCTCATCAGAACTAATATGGACAGAAATCCTGCCCTTTTTCTCTGAATGAAAATCCGTGGTCAGTTTTACCAGTCTCTCCATCATTTCAGGATTTAACCCCTCAAATAAGGAATCGTATATCATAAGCTCGGGCTCCATTAGCATTGCCCTTATGAGACTTATCAGCATCTTTTCGTGAACCGGCAATGGTCCCGGCAGTTTGCCCATATATCCCGAAATATATGAAATATCCCTTCCAATCTCCTCGAAAAGGCTTATAACCTTTTTCTCCATCTCTGCAGGTTTTATCTCTGTATGATACCACACAGGCAGAGTGATATTTTCCCAGACCTTCAGATTGCTGATAATGCTCCCTTCCTTCAGAACCACACCAATCCTCTTAAAGATTTTAATGGATTCCTT
Source organism: Thermodesulfovibrio sp. (assembly GCA_013824325.1). Lineage (GTDB taxonomy): Bacteria > Nitrospirota > Thermodesulfovibrionia > Thermodesulfovibrionales > Dissulfurispiraceae > PNNP01. Next base: position 9,749 of record PNNP01000057.1, read on the forward strand.
CTCAGGGATGGAATATATTTCATTATCAAATATTAAGACCCTGCCGCTTACAGGTTTATGGAAACCCAGAATCGTGTCCAGAAGTCTATTCTTCTCATTGTCTGAATTTGTAATAATCTTGCATACAGAGCCTTCCTTTATCTCAAAAGATAAGGAGCTGAAATTCTCTGTTGTAACATCTTCAAACTTTATCATACAAACGCTACAAATGTAATTATACCATCAAATATGAATACAAAAAACAGGCTCTGCATAACCGCCCTTGTGGCTGCCTGAGGTATTTCGGTTATGGATGACTTCACGCCTAATCCCTGATAACATGAGATGATTGATATTAATAACCCGAAGACAAGACTTTTCAGCAAAGAGACAATTACTTCAAAAAGACTCAGGGCTGAAAATATGCTTTTAAGGTGCTGCAAAAAAGGAACGTCTATGAATATGGAAGTGAATGCCAGCGCACCGGCAATTGCCATAATCTGAAAATAAAATGTAAGTATAAAAACTGAAACCGTTATTCCTAATACCCTCGGGACAATAAGGTAATCCATCGGGTCAATGCCCATAATCCTGAGACCTTCAATCTCCCTGTTGACCTTCATTGAACCGAGTTCTGACGCTATTGCAGTCCCACTCCTTGCAATGATAATTATGGCTGCAAATAAAGGTCCGAGTTCTCTTACAACTATCCATATCAATATCTTGCCTATGAGCACAGCATTCATACCGACAAGATTAGTTATCTGGGTAATAATGACTATACCTATCAGCATACCGATTAAAGCCACTTTATTCAGTGCTTCAATGCCGGTAAAATATATCTGTTTGTAAAGAACCAGACGGATTGGAGCTATACGAAACACGTGAATATTTCTCAGGAAATATTTAAATATTCCG
>PNNP01000058.1 GCA_013824325.1 Thermodesulfovibrio sp.
TTTATGAAAAGGGCACTGCAGCTTGCTGCAAAGGCAAGAGGCAGGACAAGCCCGAATCCAATGGTTGGCGCTGTAATAGTCAAAAACGGAAAGATTATAGCTGAAGATTATCATAAAAAGCCGGGAGAACTTCATGCTGAAGCCCTTGCGATTCTTAAAGCTCAAAACTCAGGACTCAAGACCCAAAACTCTATTCTCTATGTAACGCTTGAACCTTGCTGCCATACTGACAAAAGGACACCTCCCTGTACAAAAGCCATTATAGATGCGGGCATTAAAAAGGTCTTTGTTGCTATGAAAGACCCAAATCATAGGGTTTCCGGGAAGGGAATAGAAGAGTTAAAAAGTTATGGTATAAAAGTTACTGACGGTCTTCTTGAAGAAAGCGCCAGAAGACTGAACGAGACTTATATCAAATACATTACAACAAAAACACCGTTTGTTATTCTTAAAACAGCCATGACCCTTGACGGCAAGATAGCTACCCCTGATAGGCAGTCAAAGTGGATAACAGGAGAAAAGGCAAGGAAGGTTGTCCATCAGATGAGGAGCAGTGTGGATGCAGTGATGACTGCAATAGGAACGGTTAAAACTGACAATCCTGAGCTTACAGCAAGAATAAAAGGAGGCAGAAGCCCTAAAAGAATAGTTATTGATCCGAACCTTGAAACCCCTCTTGATTATAAAGTGTTCAATGTCCCTCCTGAAACAATTGTAGTGACTAAGAAGTCAGAAGAAAAGAAAAAAGTATTAATAGAAAGAGGGATAAAGATAATAGAATATGAAGGCGAAAGGGTCAATCTCAAATGGCTCATGCAGGAACTCGGCAATATTGGAATTACATCCTTAATGATTGAGGCTGGCTCCTCCTTTAATGCATCCGCATTGAATGACGGCATTGTTGATAAAGTAGTTTTCTTTATTGCACCAAAAATAATCGGAGGCAAGGACTCAATCACACCTGTTGGCGGAAATACCTTTCAGAGATTGCAAGACGCATACAGAATCAGGGATTTGAAGATGAGAAGAGTAGGGGAGGATTATGATAGAGGGATATCTGAATAAGTGAGAAGTAAGAAGTAAAATGACAAATTATCTTTATGTCCATATCCCTTTCTGCATGAAAAAATGCTTATACTGTGACTTTTATTCCATCCCGTTTGAATCCAGTATTACAGAAGATTACATAAATGCAGTATGCAAAGAGATTAAATTAAGAGAAGAGTCGGCTGACAGTTTGAAAACTATGTATATAGGCGGAGGCACACCTACTATATTTTCAGAGAAAGATATACAAAATATCTTAAATGCAGTTAAGGAAAATTGTTTTATCAATCCTGACGCCGAAATCACCATTGAAGCAAATCCGGGTACAATTTCTGCTCATAAAGCAGAGAAGTTGCTAAAATCCGGTATCAACAGAATAAGCATCGGCATACAATCTTTAGTTGATGAGGAGCTTGTCGCTCTCGGCAGGAGCCATACTGCAACAGATGCAATTAATGCTTTAAAGAATGTCAGACGTGCAGGATTCATGAATGTATCTACTGATTTAATTTACGGGATACCCGGGCAAAGCCTTGCTGTATGGGAATTAACGATTTTGAAAATCATTGAATTAGCACCCGGGCATATTTCAACTTACGAACTCACCCCTGAAGAGAACACACCATTACATGAATATATAAAAAGCGGAAGGATTATGCTGCCTGATGAAGACGTCATTTCAGAGATGTATTATAAAGGCATAGATATTTTAAAAACGCACGGTTACATCCATTATGAAATATCAAATTTTGCAAAACCCGGATATGAATGTATTCACAATCTGAACTACTGGAACAGAGGTGAATATCTTGGTATAGGAGCAGGAGCACATTCTTTTTCCAACGGCAAAAGAACTGCCAATTTAAAAGATGTGCCTAACTATATCAAAAATGTTAATAAAGGAAAGCTGCCTGTTGCAGAAGAGATTGAAATAACAAAAGATGAAGCAGCAAGGGAATTAATATTTCTTGGCTTAAGAAAGACAGACGGGATAGATACCAGCCTGATACCGGTTGAAAAGAGAGAATTAATTAAAAAGGCCGCGGAGGAACTGCATGACCACGGCCTTGTAGAAATTAAAAATAACCATCTCAGGCTTACCAGAAAGGGGCTTATTCTGAGCAATGAGGTTATCGTTAAGGTATTGTTACGTATTGATGCGAACCGCCCCTGATGATTTTTAAGACCAGACTCTGTCCCCTTTCTATATTAGGCACAATATCAAAATATTCCTTCACGCTTGCTACGGGTTTCTTGTTTATTTCTATTATTATGTCACCCTTCATAAGCTTGTCGAGGGCAGGGCTGTCTTCATCTATGTTGTTGACCACTACTCCTTTCATCTTCTTTGTTATGCCGAGCTTTTTTAAATAGTCTTCTGTAAGTTCCTGAACATTTACTCCCCTTAATGCATTTTCAAACTGCCCGCTTGATACTATCTGGGGTTCAATGGGCAATTCTCCTATTTTCGCAGTCGCTGTTAAGAGGTCGCCGTCTCTCAAAATTTTTATTCTTACTATAGTGCCCGGTTTTGTTGATGCAACCATATTTTTAAAATGGAATTGATTTTCAATTTTTTTACTGTCATATTCTTTTATAAAATCACCGCTTTTCAATCCCGCCTTGTCAGCAGGGCTGCCTTCCACCACATGAGTAAGCAAGATACCGATTTCATCCTTTATATTGAATTGTTTTGCAAGCTCAGGAGTGATGGGCTGTATTTGGACGCCGAGCCAGCCCCGTATTACCTTGCCCAGATTTATGATGCTTTCCATTACATTTTTTGCCATATTTGACGGTATGGCAAATCCGATGCCCTGATAACCGCCGCTTGTAGTGAATATTGCATTGTTAATGCCAATCAATTCGCCCTTGATGTTTATAAGTGCACCGCCTGAATTGCCGGGATTTATAGCTGCATCTGTCTGTATGAAATCCTCATAATCTGTAATGCCGATTCCTGACCTGCCGAGTGCGCTTATGATTCCCATTGTTATGGTCTGATTTAACCCGTAGGGATTTCCGATTGCAAGCACAACCTCTCCAACTTTTAGCTTGTCGGAATCAGCAAATGTAACAGTGGGAAGGTTTTTTTCATTGATTTTAATTATTGCAATGTCTGTTCTTGAATCCATGCCAACGACTTTCCCCTTGTATTCTTTGTTATTGGATAATTTTACAAGGATATCCTCGGCACCTTCAATCACATGATTGCATGTAAGTATATAACCGTCAGGTGAAGCGATGACACCCGAGCCGAGATTTGTAATCTTTCTTTTTTGCGGTGCCTGAAAGGCATCTCCGAAGAATCTCCTGAAAAACGGGTCATCTAAAAAAGGAAGCCGCGGAGCTTTTACTGTTCTGGTTGTTGAGATGTTCACAACAGCAGGTTTTACTTTTTCAGCAACGTTTGCCATTGCGCTTCCGAATTTTGTCAGAATATCCGTGTCATCCCTGACAGCCGTTTCTGCCTTAACTTCAGCAGACAAGGATAGACTCAAGAACAGAAGAACAGAAAAGAAATAACATGCAAACTTTGAATTCTTTGATTTTAGAGCAATATGGCTCATAATCCCTCCGTGTTAAGTCTTTAAGGGTTTTATTTCGAATTTTAAAACCCTCTTGGTATTTTTATCAACCTTGTAGCGCTCGTCAACCCTGCACCCGATTACCCAGACTATTTCATTATTATTGATAAGCAGAGGGATGGAGTCTCTCTCCTCCCTCGGTATTTTTTCATCAACAAAATAGTCCTGAATCTTTTTTCTCTTCCCGAATCCGATTGGATAAAAGCAATCTCCCGGCATACGGGCTCTGATTGTTAAGGGAAAACTTAATTTATCCGCATCTATTACAGCAGTCTTTTTCCCGTCTCCGTAAGAATCTGTTTCATCAATATTAATAATCCTGAAATTGAGCACAATTGAAGATTCTTTTAATACAATCTCACCCTGGCTTTCTAAAGTATATGTACCAAGTTTATGGGGTTTTTCAGAAGTAATAATAAGTATTGCATAGCTTTTTATTGCACGCATGTCTCCGGGCAGATATACCCTGTCTCCTGATTTGCCCGATTTTATGAGATTCATAATATCCTCGATATGTATAAGACCTATTCCTCTGAGCCCTTTTGTCTCATCAATGGCACGCCTTAAAACCCTTCTCAGTAATACAGTATCCATAGCCTCCATTGGTGTTAGGAAAAGTTCGATTGCCTTATCCGTCTTTCTGCTTATCATTTTCATCAGTATTTTTGTAACGAGCATTTCAAAATATCTGTCCTCTTCCCTGAAAATTTCTGAAGTTCTCGAAATAGTTTTGATAAAATCCATGTTCATTTTCTTGATTACAGGCATTATTAAGTGCCTTATTTTGTTGCGTGAATACTCGTCTCCGAGATTTGACGAGTCAATAATAAAAGCTATGCCTTCATTTTCGAGAAATCTTTCTATTTCCGTTCTTTCTATTTCTATCAAGGGTCTTATTATGTTTTTTCTGACAGGAGGAATGCCGGATAGACCGGAAGGCCCGGTGCCTCTGAAAATCCTCATGAGAATGGTCTCTGCCTGGTCGTCGGCATTATGACCAAGTGCAATTTTATTTGTTTTGACCTCATATGCAGTTTCGTTAAAGGCATTGAATCTTAATTCCCTTGCTGCCTCCTGTTTATTGACGCTTTTATTTTTCAGAAGGGATTTTACATCAACATGTTTTGTGGAGAGAGAAACGTCCAATGAGCCGCAGAGGTCTCTGCAGAACTCAATTTCATAAGGTGTTTCATCGGGCCTGAGCCCGTGGTCAATATATACAGCGGATAAGTGCAAATCAAATTCAGGTTTGAGTCTTTCGAGAACTGTCAATAGACACACTGAATCAGGACCTCCTGAAAGTCCGACAAGCACGCGGTCACTGTGCGACAGCATGGAATATTTCCGCATGGTATGCTGAACCTTTTCGATTAAATTGTTTTTGGTTTCCATGCAGTTATAATAACATTAAATTTCGACTCATTATAAGTTGTCATTGAGTCTTTTACATCAGGTATTTCCTTTACAATTTTTTGCTTCAGTTGATATTATAAAAGTTATCGTTTTGGAGAGGTGGCCGAGTCGGTCGAAGGCAGCCGCCTGCTAAGCGGTTGTGGGGGTAACACCTCACCCAGGGTTCGAATCCCTGCCTCTCCGCCAGTAAAACGGCAGTGAACAGTGAATAGTGTTGAAGGGGAGGGTTGATGTTAATAAAAACATTTTCAATTGCATTAATTTTTATAGTGATTCTCTTTGCAGGTGCTTGCAAAAAGAAAGAAGAACAGCCGGCTCCGAAAGTAATTGGCAGCCAGCATATGTTTAATCCTGATAAACTCTCACAAGCATCACCACATGATGAGATGAAGCCAAAAGCAAAAAAGGATATCGTGGTTCCCGACAGTGTTAAGGGCAAATGGAGCAGTGTAAAACTTGTCTTTGAGGATAGAACATCAAAGAAGAAAACTGAATATACAGTCAGGATTAATTCCGAGTTTGATATACCCAACACAGTATTAAAGATTTCAGTTGGCGAATTTCTTCCTGATTTCAAGATAGAAGGTTCCACGATTACTTCCGGCAGCAATGAGCTTGGGAACCCTGCGGTAAAAATAGAGATTTTTGAAAAAGGCACAGGTATATTTGACGGCTGGCTCTATTCAAAGTATCCTGACATACACGCATTCGAACATCAAAAATATGGGCTTACCCTTAAAGAAGGAATTAAAAAATAATAAAATGTCTCAATATATAGATTTAGGAAAAACGCCGGAAAGCCCGGAAGAAAGAGAGAAACTAATAGCCGAAAGGATTAAGATGGAAGACTATCTCCAAAGTATGAGATTGACATATGCCCAGAAGACAGTCATTGATTTTCTGACCTCCCAAAAGGGCTATCAAAATGAAGACCTTGAAATCAACAAAGAATTCAATGTTCAGATGACAGATGTAAATTTCACTGTTACAGCAGATATTGTTCTTAATGTGGAAGGCAGAAGATTCGGCATTATAAAATGCGCTGTGAGTTCGCTTGAATCATGGGAAAGATTCACAACTGCTTTCTGCCGAATTGTTGAATCTTCTCAAATTCCCTTTGCTATCGTAACAGACGGTAAGACCGCAAGGGTGATAGATGCTGTTACTGGGAAATTATTATCAGAAGGAATTGATACAATTCCTTCAAAAGAAGACGCCATGCAATTTATTAGCAAGACAGTTTTTTTTCCATATCCTGCCGATAGACTCGAAAAGGAAAAGCGAATCCTCTACGCCTTTGATGCTATCAGGTGCCCGGTTGATACAATCGGATCTGAATAATCACAGCCAATTGAAAATTTCTTCTTGAACTGCATCTAAATCAATAATATAATTGTCTCAATATGAATGCATTGAAATATTTTCAAAAAATGAATGGTAAAATAGCGTTGAAATAGGTTGAAAATAAGCATGAACGAGATAAGCTGTAAAGTCATATCGACTTTTCTTCACTATGTAAGGAATACAAGGCCTGAGTTTTTAAAGCCACTTCTTGACGGTCTTTCATATAATGAAACCTATCTTTTAAACACAGATAACTGGATTCCATGGGAAGTTGAACGCATTTTAGAGGACAGGCTTGTGCGTTTATTTGATGATGAGAAAATTATGTTTAAGATTGGCAGGAGTATATTGAAGCTCAAGCCTCTTGGTACAGTAAACATAGCTCTGAACCTATTCATGACGCCTGAACGTCTTATCAGGTATACCCCCAAGTTTGCAAGATATTTTACGAAGGATATTGTGAATATAAATGTCATGGAAACCACAAAAGAGACTGCAGTTGTTGAACTCAAGATAAAAGGCAGACAGACAAGGGGTGCATGTCTCTTCAATCAGGGTATGTTCAGCATTGTAACTGAATTGTTTGGGCTTGATGCCGCCGAGGTTACAGAAGAACAGTGTGTTGTTCCCATAAACGAGCTTGGAAGGATTAACGGTAAATCACATTTCATAGATGAAAAAGGGAGTGTTCTTGAATCAGGTATCAGGGATATAGACTATAAGATTATCGGACATATTTCAGATAAAGGGACATTCAGGCTCGATGGTACACTTTTTGGGGCTGAGAGCTGTATTTACAGAGTGAAATGGAGGAATAAAAGAAGCAGATTTATAAGTAAAAGTGTAAAGAAACGACAGGCACTTGAAGACGCTCTACGACATCTTGAAGAAAACCATTCAAAGCTGGAAGAAGCTTATGAACGTTTATGGGAATCAGAAGAAAAATACAGAGATTTGATGGAGAATGCAAGTGATATTATCTGTTTCCTTGATGCTGATGGTATTATTACATCATTGAATAAAAAAGGCTTGGAAATCCTCGGATGTACACTACAAGAGATCATAGGACAAGATTTTTCATCATTTGTGGATGATGCATACAGAGAAGAGTTTCTATTCAAATTCGGAGAAAGCATGAAAGGCATCACTGCTGTATTTGAGACCGTTATTAAAACAGAAAACGGCAGACACGCTGTATTGTCAATTAACTCAACTCCTGTAAGAGATGCAAGCAATATCGCAGGCATTATGCTTATAGCAAGAGATATAACACTGGAAAGGGAGATGGCAAGCCGTTTACTGGAAGCAGAGCGATTTGCAGCAAAGGGGATTATTGCTGCAGAAATCGCTCATGAGATAAATAATTCTCTTGCAAATATAGAAACAGCCCTCTTTATAATAAACAACATTCGCATTGACCATCAGTATAGGGAGGATGTTTTAAAAGATGTATATGAAGAAATAGAAAGGATGTCAGGAATAGTAAAAAGTATCCTTGAGGTTTACCGCTCTGATGATTCTATAGTTCAATCTGTTGATATAAATGCCGAGATAACGAAAGTAATAAATATGGCACAGCGGCGGCTGAAAGGGAAGGGTATTTCCATTATTTCAAGGCTTTTACCCAACCTTCCTTCTATTCCGTGTTATCCAGGGCATATAAAACAAATATTATTGAATTTAATCAAAAATTCTGAAGAAGCAATGGATTCAAACAGGACAAATTTAATAGAAATCAGCACATGGGAAGAAGGTGATTTTGTTAAGATAAATGTAACCGATACAGGTTATGGAATATCAGAAGAAAATATGAAGAAGATATTTTCTCCATTAGTTACATCAAAGGCAGAAGGCACCGGTTTGGGTTTGTCCATATGTCAGGAAATTGCTAAAAAGTACGGAGGCGATATAAAGTTATCGAGCGAGAAAGGGAGGGGGACTACTGTAGTTGTATCCCTGAAGAAAAAATAAGTGTTTAATATACTTGTTGCAGAAGATGAAGATATTCTGAGAAGAAATCTAACGTTTATTCTTAATAGTTCAGGATATAGCGCTTTATCAGTAAGGACAACTGTTGAGGCAATAGAACTTCTCAAAAAAAGAAGCTTTGACGTAGTAATTACTGACCTGATTATGCCTGTTCAGGGAGGCGGCGAACTCATCAAATATATTTCAGAAAACTATCCTGAAACCTCAGTTATTGTTATTACTGCATATCCGAGCGCTGACAGTGCAATTGATGCAGTCAAAAAAGGAGTGGTTGATTACTTCACTAAACCTTTCAAGACAGAAGAGATACTTAATGCCGTCAAAAAAGCGCTTGAAAGAAAAAGACAAATACCTCTTATCTGGGAAAAGCTTGCCCCGCTCGGAATTACAAAGAGGGAAGAAGATATATTAAGATTGATAATAGAAGAGGGTGTTACAGAAAATAACGACATTGCCGAAAAGCTTTCAATCAAAATAACAACTGTTCAGCAGCATTTAGAAAATCTCTACGGGAAATTCAGCGTTAAGAACAGGACATCTCTGATTTCTGCCGTCATTAAATTCCTCAGAAAGTAAAAAAAAGCCTAATATCCTCTGTAAACAGGATGGTTTTTGCCAAAAATTTATAGCGTATCCTCTAAAAGTAGGTAAAAATTATCAAAAAATTTCGCTATGCTTCTCCTATATGCATTTGATGAAAGCAAGGAAAGGAGAAGTTATGAACGACAAAATTATACCTATAGTAAAAAAAATCATTAAAAACTGGCCTGCTTACAGGAAATTTGTTGAAAACAACATAACAAACCCATCAAGGATAGAAAGTTTAAATGACCTGCCGATACTTGACAGGCATTTTATTGCCAATGCAATACACACTGTTCCTTTATTTAAGGTAAGGAATATTGTGCCGAGTTCAGGCTCAACAGGAACTGATTTTTCATTTGGCCTTTTTGGAGACGTTGAGATGAGGAAGGCATTAGCGGCTATTGAAGACTTTCTTGAAAACCGCTTCAATACAAAGAACAAAAAAACCTTATTACTCAATGTGTTGCCCGGCGCAATTTCATTGCAATCCTCCACAGTGAGCGTTGTATCTATCGGGATTAGAATGGACATTGCAATTTCTGCTATTAAATCATTAGGCAGCAGTTTTGAACAAATTATAGTTATTGGTGAACCTCTTTTTATAAAAAATCTCATCGAATATGGACTGCAGCAGTCAGTTCTCTGGAAATACCTGCCCCTTTATATTGTAATCGGAGGTGAATGGGTTCCGGAATCTTATAGGGGTTATCTGGAAAGCATAGTTGGTTACCAGCGGGTTTATTCTTCGATGGGAATGGCTGAACTCGGGTTGAATTATTTTTATGAGACAGATGAGACAGTAATGTTAAGGCATCTGCTTTTTAGGGACAGACGTCTGTTGAAGATGCTTTTTGGGAAAACAGATTTTTGTCCTATGCTGTTCGCCTATGATGAAAATGAGATATTCGTTGAAACAGTAAAAGAGCATGAAGACGCCTTTGAATCAATTGTATTAACAGCAGTAAATTCTGAACGGATTCTTCCACTCATAAGATATAAAAGCGGTGATAAAGGTAAAAAACTGTCAAGGTCTGAAATTAACATGGCGTTGAAGGCTGTGGGCTATATGGAACTTTTGAGCACACCCGGCGCTCCTATTCTCGCACATTCTGGAAGGGGTAAAAGCATATGGGGAATCTATCCGGAGAAAATAAAGGAGATTATTTATTCATCAAATGAAATTGCATCGAGCACAACCGGCAATTTTTTGTTAAGTCATGGCGGGGATATAGTGAAATTGGAGGTTCAGCTTAAGCAGAATGTCCATTCTGATTTTACCCTTGAAGACATATATTCCAATGCATTTTATGAACTTCCGGTTCATATAAAGCTGTATCCCTTTGAACTCTTTCCAAACCCTTTAGACTTTGAAAGGAAGGTGCAGTATGTCTTTGAAGGTGATAGTTGCAAGGAACGAAGAGGAGAAAAGGCTGAGCTATCAGTTGAGGTTTGATGTTATGTGCCGTGACCTTGGATGGCTTCCGCCTCAGGATTATGCTGTCCCGGAAGAACAAGATGAATACGATATTAAACAGAGCATAATATTTCTGGCATTAAATAAGTCCGGTAATGCAATAGGAAGCTCGCGCATCATACTGCC
>PNNP01000059.1 GCA_013824325.1 Thermodesulfovibrio sp.
AGCAACGTAAACTGTATCAAGATACCCGATAGTGTAATATTTTTTATCAATCAGAATTTTCCCTTTGCCTCTTATGCAGATTACAACATGCTCATGTCTGTGCCTCTCAAGACTGCTGTATCCTTCAGGCGCTATCTCAAAATATCTGAGATGAAATTTTGCAGTCTCTCCGCTATGCCCTATCAAAACCTTCCGGACAATATCTGACCAGCTTCTGTCTTTCTTTTTGTATTTCTCGGTTTTTACTCCGCTCCATTTAAAATCCTTTTTAAATCTTATGATTCTGCTTTTGTTATCCTGAGATTTTTCTTTTGATGCAGGCTTCCAGTCACATGACAGAGTATCATCCCTATGAAAATTTCTGGCGGATGATGTTTTGTGTTTTGTAGTGCTTAATTTTTTTATCATAAATAATTCCTCTGTTCAAAAAACTATCAGACATTTCAGAGAGTCCTTTGCCTCTGCAGTGATTCTGTAAGCTGTTTCAGTATCATCTATACTAAACCTGTGAGTGACCAGCTTCTTTGCGGTAATAGTGCCTTTTTGAATAAATTTTAAAGCATTCTGTGTATCTTCAGGACCGCAGGAATAGCTTGTTACAAGACTGACATCTTTGAAATAAAGCTCACTGGGATTGATATTTAGGATTTCATCCGGCTTTGTAGGTGTGAACAAAACTACAATCCCTCCTTTTGAAACTGACTCTATACCCTGTTTCATCGCATCAATGCTGCCTGGACCAACAATTACAATATCCGCCATATAACCATCTGTTAAGTCCTGCAATCTCTCAATCAGACTCTCTTTTGAAACATCAATAACATAATCTGCACCAAATTCAATGGCTTTATCCAGCCGGAACTGAACCATATCAGCGCCGATAATCCTTTTTGCACCAAATTCTCCTGCAAGCAATACATGAATCTGTCCCATAACGCCAAGTCCTATAACGAGTATTGTATCTCCCTGTTTTATTTTTGACCTGTTAAGTGATTTGACTACACAGGCAGCAGGTTCGATCAGCGTTCCGTCATCATAGCCCACATCTTCGGGAAGGATGAAGGTATCGTTTCTGAGGTTTATTTCCGGAACAAGTATATATTCAGAAATCCCGCCGGTATTATATTTGTCTTCTGCCATGTCTCGCATTGAACATAATCTCCCCTACGGCAATATCTGCAATCCATACATGGTGCATGGTGATGAACAAACACCCTGTCACCAATAGAAAATGGCATGCGGTATGAGGCGAGTGACGAGCCAAGTCCGACGATTTCGCCTGTAAATTCATGCCCTAAAACAAGCGGGGCTTTCTTTTCGATATACCAGGGCATAACATCACCCGAGCATATGCCGCAGGCTTTTGTCCTTATCAATGCATCATCAGGACCTACTTTAGGGACAGGGATATCTTCAATGCGTATGTCGTTAAAATTATAAAGTCTTGCAGCCTTCATTTGTTATATCTCCTTTTTATAATGATAAGCATAGCTGGATTGAGCGATTTCGATTTTCTAAACCATTTTATTGCGGTTTGAATATTAACACAGAAAGGGGCGGCAGAGTTAAGTTCAGAGAGAATTGCCTTCCATGACACGGGATGCTATCCGCATACACGCCTCCAGCGTTTCCAAGATTGCTTCCCCAGTATATTTCTGAATCACTATTCAGTATTTCCTGATAAAAGCCGCTGCGCGGAACACCTACCATGTAACCGTGTCTCGGCACAGGCGTCAGATTAAAAACAAAAACGAGAAAATCATCAAGGTTCTTAGCTCTTCTGATAAACGATAAAACACAGCCGTCAGAATCGTGGAAATCTATCCATTCAAAGCCGCGGTAATTATAATCAACTTCATATAATGCCGGCTCTGTTTTATAAATACTGTTCAAATCACAAATGAACCTCTGAAGTTTCCTGTGGGGTTCATATTCGAGGAGATGCCAGTCAAGGCTGATGTCAAAATTCCATTCGTTCCACTGACCGAATTCAGAACCCATAAACATAAGCTTTTTGCCGGAATGTCCGTACATATATCCGCAAAGCGTCCTCAGATTGGCAAACTTCTGCCACATGTCACCCGGCATCTTACCAATCATTGAGCTCTTGCCGTGTACGACTTCATCATGTGAAAACGGAAGAATAAAATTTTCCGTAAATGCATAAAGCAGGCTGAACGTTATATTGTTTGTATGATATTTCCTAAAAATCGACGGTTTCGAAAAATACAGAAGTGTATCGTGCATCCAGCCCATATTCCACTTCATGCTGAAACCAAGACCGCCAAGATGTGTCGGTTTGGAAACGCCTGGCCATGCAGTTGACTCTTCCGCTATTGTCAGAATGCCGGGATGGTAATGATGAACAATCTCATTAAACTTCTTTAAAAAATCTATTGCCTCAAGATTTTCGTTTCCACCGTATATGTTAGGTAGCCAGTCACCCTGCTTTCTGGAATAGTCGAGATATATCATTGAAGCGACAGCATCAACCCTGAGCCCGTCAATATGGTATTTTTCAAGCCAGAAAAGCGCATTGGAAATGAGATAATTCCTCACTTCATTCCTTCCGTAATTGAATATCAGTGTGCCCCAGTCCCGGTGTTCACCTTTCTTAGGGTCTTCATGTTCATAAAGGCATGTCCCATCAAAAAAACCCATGCCGTGTGCATCTTTTGGGAAATGCGCAGGCACCCAATCCATTATCACGCCAATCCCATTCTGGTGGCATGCATCAACAAAATACATAAAATCTTCCGGTGTGCCGAATCTGCTTGTAGGAGCAAAATATCCTATTGTCTGGTATCCCCAAGATGCGTCAAGCGGGTGCTCTGTGATAGGCAAAAGCTCTATGTGCGTATAGCCGAGTCCTTTAACATAGGGTATTAATTTGTCAGCGAACTCCCTGTATGTCAGAAATCTGCTGTCTTCTTCAGGCATGCGCATCCATGAACCGAGATGAACTTCATAAATGGCAACAGGAGATTTAAACCAGTTTTTATGCTTCCTCTGTTCCATCCATTCCTTGTCCTGCCATGCATGTTTGTTTTCTATGCTGTAAACCACGGCAGCACTTTTCGGTCTAACCTCATAAAAGAATGCAAATGGATCTGCTTTCTGTTCTATGTGCTTAAAATATTTTGACCTTATCTCGAATTTATACAGATTGCCCTCTTCGAGACCCGGAATGAATATCTCCCATATGCCTGAACTGCCGAGTGTGCGCATCGGATGCCGCCTTGCATCCCAAGCATTGAAATCTCCTATAACACTTACCCTTTTGGCATTTGGAGCCCATACAGCAAAATGAACGCCTTTTATGCCGTCAACTGTCCTGATATGAGCTCCTAATTTTTCATAATTTTTATAATGAGTCCCCTCACCGATGAGATAAAGGTCAAAATCGGTAAGAACGGGTGGGAAAGAGTAAGGGTCATAGAATTCCCTTGTCTCATCCCGGTGTGTAACCACTCTTAATTTATATTTGAATGGTTTTGACAAATCCTCAAAAACTGCTTCAAAAAATCCTTCCTTGTATATCTTATTCATCAAGTAAGTTTTTTCACCCATTGTTTCTAAATCATGGATTCTGAATCCTGTTTCCTGAATAACCATAGCTTCTTTCGCCTCGGGTAAAAATGCCCTTATATAAACTTTGTTTTCAAATATGTGCATGCCGAGCACTTCAAAGGGATTACTGTGTTTCCCCTTCAATAGAAGCTTTATATGCTTTTCATAATCCATAGTAATATTCTATCACAGAAATATAATTATTGACGTCTAAAGCACTTTAAGGGTATCTTTATATAGCTATGACTACACTCAGATTTCTTACTGCAGGTGAATCGCACGGACCTGCTTTAATAGGGATCCTTGAAGGGATTCCAGCAGGTCTATTATTGTCCTCAGGTGATATTGATAAGCAATTGATGAGGAGGCAGGCAGGATATGGCCGCGGAGGCAGGATGAAAATAGAGCAGGACCATGCAGAGATAATCTCCGGAGTGAGATGGGGAAAAACTATCGGCTCTCCAATATCACTGCTTATCGAAAACAAAGACTGGAAAAACTGGCAGGAAGGCATGTCACCTGAAGGCAGATACGAACATTCCATTTCTGCTGTAACCAGACCCAGACCCGGTCATGCTGACCTTGCCGGTATTTTGAAATATGCACAAAAAGACATAAGGAATATTCTTGAACGCTCAAGCGCAAGGGAAACAACCACACGTGTTGCTATAGGTGCGGTTACAAAAAAATTCCTCTTTGAGTTCGGTATATCCATTAACAGTTATGTCATTCAGATAGGCAATGTCAGAATGCAGGATGCAGGATTCGGGATTCAGGGAAAAGAGATATTTAAAAAAGCTGGGACATCTCCTGTAAGGTGTCCTGATGATGAAACAACAAAAAAAATGGTGAAACTAATAGACAAGGCAGTAAAAAACGGTGACAGTCTTGGAGGGATATTTGAAGTTGTTGCCACTGGAATCCCTCCGGGCATTGGCAGTCATATACAATGGGACAGAAAGCTTGATGCACGTCTTTCGCTTGCAATCTCAAGCATTCAGGCAATAAAAGGCGTAGAAATCGGTCTCGGCTTTAAAATAGCGGAGAAATTCGGCTCTGAAGTAATGGACGAGATATTCTATAAACAGAAGGCAAAAGGCAGTCCACCTCGGGCGGAGCAAAAGGCAGAAGAATATCCGGGTTTTTACAGAAAGACAAACAACGCAGGAGGAATCGAGGGAGGAATGTCAAACGGAATGCCGGTTATTATAAGGGCTGCCATGAAACCGATTCCCACCCTTAAAAAACCCTTGAGATCTGTGGATATAATAACCAGAGAAAATATCAAGGCTGCCTATGAGCGCTCTGATACCTGTGCTGTCCCTGCTGCCTCTGTAATAGGCGAGGCAATGACAGCCATTACAATTGCCGATGCCCTTTTGGAAAAATTCGGGGGAGACAGCATGGATGAAACAAAGAGAAATTTTGACGCATACATGGAATATATTAAAAAATTTTAAGGGATGACAAAACTCAAGATAAAGAATCTTTTTTATTCAATTTCTGTTTTAAGTTTGATAATTCTTACCTGCTTAACAATTTCGGCTTCCACAGAAAAGCCGCCTGAAAACCCCCCTGAAAAAAATCCTGAAAACTATCTTTCAGAAGGGAAAGGCTATCTTGACAGAGGCGACTACGAAAATGCTGTTATACTGCTGACAACTGCCTGCGAGAAACTGCCTGCCCTGTCTGATTATGCCCTGCTGTGGAGGGCAAAGGCACATGAAAGAAAAGGTGACATCAATAAAGCCCTTGCCGATTTAAAAACAATAAAAGAAAAACACAGCGACTCCCCTCTGATAAAAAATGTAAAACAGCAGGAGATAGAGCTGATGGAGAAGGCAAAAGACCCGAAGATTGCAGAATTCTTTGAGGGCTTTGTCAGGGAGTATCCGAATGAAATGATTGTTAAGTATGCTTATGCTGCATACTTAAAGAATAATAATGAGACGGAAAAAGCAAGAAAGATATTTAAAGAGATATACCTGTCTGTATCACCCTTTTCAAAAGATGCATTAGATGAACTTTCACCTTCCGACATAACAACAGAAGACCTTATTAAAAGGGGCAGAAATCTCAATAATGCATGGCTTTTTAAGGAAGCTGAAAAATGCTTCAGGGAAGCATTGAAAAAAGCCACTAAACAGTTAAAAAAAGATATAATCGAAGGGCTTGCACATTCGCTTTTCAGACAGAAAAGATACGGGGAATCAGCGGAATTATATAAAGCAATAAATAATCATTACTGGCGGGCAAGGTCTTTATTAAGGTCAGGAGATATTGATGCATTTGAGTCAGAACTGGTTAAATTATTGAAAACTGGCGACCCCAGAAACGGCTCCATCCTTATTGCTTACGGGATAAAGAAAAAAAGAGACGGCGATATAAAAAGAGCAATTGAGACATTTAAAACCGCCTTATCACAATATCCATCTGCAAAGGAAGAAGCCCTATGGGCAACCGGCTGGACATACTATATTTCAAGGGATTATGCAAATGCGCTTGATATATTTTCCCAATTGTATGATACATACGGCGCATTGAGGTATCTTTACTGGAAAAACAGATGTCTGGAAAATGTGGATGAACAAAAGCCTCTAAAATTGCCTGCACAGAAAAATACGCTTCAGTCCCGTAATTTTTATTCATTTTTATTCATGCTCAAAAACAAGCAGCCGGTGTCTCCTGTAAAGAAGATTTCTTTAAATACGTTAATAAACTCCCGCCCTTCTGAAAGGATTGATATGCTGACAAAGCTTGGATTCAAAAACGAAGCCATTACCGAACTGCTGCACAGGTCAAATAAAAACCCCGATACCGATGAGCTCATATACATATGCTCATACCTCAATAATCTTGGCAATTACAAAATGGCTATCAATCTAATCTCAAAGGTTTCATACAGCGAAGAACTTCATGAGCTTTTTTATCCAATTGTCCACTGGCCTGCTGTCGAGGAAGCATCAAGGGAAAATGAGCTTGACCCCCTTTTAATCCTGTCAATAATGCGTGAGGAATCAAGATTTGCTGCTGATGCAAGGTCAATTGCAGGGGCACTTGGATTGATGCAGCTTATGCCCCATACTGCAAGCAGATTGAGCAGACATATAAAACTAAACCTTAAACATTCAGACGAGCTCTATGATGCAAAAACCAACATTCTAATCGGTTCATACTACCTGAAACATCTGATTAAAACATTTAATTCCATTCCGGTTGCACTCGCAGCATACAATGCAGGTGAAGAAGCTGTAAAAGAGTGGCTGAAAAAAGGCAAATATAACACAATTGACGAATTTATAGAGGATATACCGTACAGCGAAACACAGAATTATGTGAAAAAAGTCATGACTACATACTTTGAATATATGAGAGCAGGTGATGCTATGGATATTTCCTCGACCCTGAAATACTTCGGCAATCTTTAATGCCGTTAATGATATTTATTTTTTTATTGAAAATCGTGTATTATTTTTTGTTGAATTATAAAATAGGAGGACAAGGTGGAGCTGCTGAAAACATTTGAAGAAAAAATAGCCTATGCAGTGGAAAAAGTCAAAGCGCTGAAAGAAGAAAAAAACAATCTTGAGAAAAAAATCAGGGAATTTGAAAACATCATGAAATCAAAAGACCATGAGATTGAAAAAATCATCTCTGAAAAGACAGCAGTAAAGACTCAGATAGAAGCATTGCTTAAAGAGCTTGATTCAATAGAACTGAAATAGGTAGATTATGGAAAGTGTAGAGGTATATATTCTGGGACAAAAATATCTGATAAGAGGAGAAGAGTCCCCGGAATACATAAAACAGCTTGCAGCATTTGTTGATGAAAAACTGAGAGAAGTATATTCCAATTCTCCGGGCATAACTCCCTTGAAGGCTGCAATCCTTACTTCTTTAAACATTGCTGACGAACTCCACAGGACCAAAAACAAATATGACTCAATCTCCCACAGCATTAAAACTATTGAAGATGGTGCAGACAGCATAATAAAACTCTTCGAATAATTATCAATATGTCATTTGTCCCTGCCTATCTTAAATTATCACCCGATGAACTGCGGGATAAGGTCAGAAACGCTGAAGAGATATTAAAGGAATGCGTACTATGTCCCCGCCATTGCAGGGTGGACAGGACTTCCGGCGAACTCGGCTTCTGCAGGACAAAAAACAAGCCTTTTGTTGCAAGCTGGGGTCCTCATTTCGGAGAGGAAAGGCCCCTTGTTGGAAGGTTCGGTTCTGGAACAATTTTTTTCAGTTACTGCAATCTCGGCTGTATTTTCTGCCAGAACTGGACAATAAGTCATCTCGGAGAGGGCAGTGAGATGTCATTTGAGAAACTTGCAAAATTGATGCTAAGTTTGCAGCAAACTGGATGTCATAACATAAACCTTGTCACCCCTACTCACCAGATACCGATGATACTTCGTTCTGTTGCCATTGCTGTAAATATGGGATTGAATATTCCCATTGTTTATAATTGCGGGGGATACGAATCTGTTGAGTCATTAAAGATACTCGATGGTGTCATTGACATATACATGCCTGATTTCAAGTATTCAAATCCTGAAATGGCGCTAAAATACTCCAAGGCAAAGGATTATCCTGAGGCAGCAAAAACTGCAATCAAAGAAATGCACGGGCAGGTGGGAGACCTTATAATAGACGAAAGGGGTGTTGCCCTGAGAGGTCTTTTAATACGTCATCTTATTCTGCCTGAAGGTGCTGCAGGGACAGGAGAGGTTGTGAGGTTTATTGCAGAAGAAATCTCCAGAAATACTTATCTAAACATCATGGACCAGTATCGCCCATGCTGCGAGGCATTTGAACACCCCCCTCTTGACAAGAGGATAACAAAAAAGGAATATAAGGAGGCAGTGGAAATGGCTATAAATGCTGGGTTAAAAAGGATTGACGGGGTAACGATATGGAAATAAGATTTCTGGGCGGTGTAAGGACAGTTACCGGTTCATGCTTCCACCTATCCGTTAATAACATGCAGATACTTGTAGACTGTGGAATGCATCAGGGAAGAAACGGCGATGATATAAACAGGGCTCCATTTCAATTTAATCCTGAAAGAATTGATTTTCTTCTTTTAACCCACGCACACATTGACCATTCAGGGCTTATACCGAAACTTGCAAAGGATGGTTTCAACGGCAGAATAATAACAACAGCAGCAACAGCAGACCTTGCAGAGATAATGCTGCATGATTCAGCTCACATTCAGATGAAAGATGCCGAATGGCTGACAAAAAAATCCTTCAGGATTGGAAAGGATGAGGTGTTTGAGCCCCTTTACAACGAAGATGATGTAAAGAAAGCAATTCCACTATTTGATAAAAAAAGTTATGGTGAAATAAAGCAGCTCGGCAAAGGCGTAAGATACAGATTTATTGATGCAGGTCATATATTGGGCTCTGCAACACTTGAGCTATGGTATCAGGATAGTCCTTCAGAAAAAAAGATTGTCTTTTCCGGAGACATCGGCAAAAAAGACAATCCGATTTTACATGACCCCCAGCATGTTGAGATTTCTGATTATGTCGTAATTGAATCAACTTACGGCAACAGAATGCACAAAAACATGGATGAAAGTATTAATGAACTGGCAGAGGCGATAAAAGTAACATTTAAAAAGGGGGGTAATATCATAATACCTGCCTTTGCAGTGGGAAGGACTCAGGATATCCTGTATATACTGAACAAACTCATAAAAGAAGGCAGGCTCTATTCTCTTAATGTTTATGTAGACAGTCCGCTTGCTGAAGAAGCAACAAAGGTATATCTTGCTCACCCCGAGGTATACGACGAAGAGGCTTTGAGAATGCTGAAAGATAAAAAGTCCAATGGCATAAAATTACATTTTACAACATCCGTGGAAGATTCACAGAAAATCAACATGATAAAATCAGGCGCCATCATTATCGCAGGAGGTGGGATGTGTGAGGGAGGAAGGATAAGGCATCATTTCAAGCACAACCTATGGCGGCCTGAGTGCAGTATAATATTCGCCGGCTTTCAGGCAAAGGGAACGCTCGGACGGCAGATCATTGACGGAGACCATAAAGTTCATATGCTTGGCGAGGAGATAGCCGTAAAGGCAAAGGTTTATACCATAGGAGGTTTTTCAGCCCACGCAGACCAGAAAGAGCTTTTAGAATGGCTCGGAGCATTCTCTAACAAACCGGAAGTATTCATTGTCCACGGCGAAGAAAGCACATCCCTTGAATTTGAAAAAGTGGTAAAAGAGAAATTTGGTGTCACTACCCATGTCCCTACAAAAGGGGAAGAGTTTGAGATTTAAGCTATTGAAGTTAATGTGACCTGACAGAAAGGATTAAATTAAGCTGGGCTTATTTGTTACACCTACTAATAAATTGGTATTAGAGATTCGAAGTGTTGTGGATTACCGAAAAGAATAAATATACAAACATCGGCAATGGCTAACTGCCGTCGGATAAATTTGCAGCATCGAAGCAGA
>PNNP01000060.1 GCA_013824325.1 Thermodesulfovibrio sp.
TTTTCATGAGCGGTTACGCAGCGGATATCTTACATAAAAAAGGGATTATAGACGAAAAATTAAACTTTATCTTAAAGCCCATCTCATCAGCAGAGCTTTTAAAAAAGATAAGAGAAGTGCTGGATAAATAAAATAAAAAATGAATTGCGGATTTACACATTGAATCTGAAATTGATTATATCGCCGTCCTTTACTTCATAGGTTTTCCCTTCGAGTCTGAGCAGCCCCCTATCCCTTGCTGCAGCCATACTGCCACATGCTATGAAATCTTCAAAAGAGATAACCTCAGCCCTTATAAATCCCCTTTCCATATCGGAATGTACTTTGCCGGCAGCCTTCTGAGCATTGGTTCCTCTTGTGATTGTCCATGCCCTTACTTCATCTCCAGCATAGGTAAAAAACGAGATAAAACCTAAGATGTCATAGCAGACATGAATAAGTTTGTTCAATGCCGGCTCTTCAATGCCCATATCATCAAGAAACTGTTTTGCAACATCAGGCGAAAGCTGAGCGATTTCCATCTCGATTTTCCCGCAAAGACTCACGACTCTAAATGTCCCTGCCAATCCTTTATCATCAAGATATTTCTTAACATCCTTCAGAAGATTCCCTTGTCTGTCAGTATTCAAATCTTCCTCGCCTATATTCAGAACAATAATCCCGGGTTTTGTGGAAATAAACTGAAGGGGCTTCATTGCCTTCTGCTCTTCTTCATCAAATTTAATACTGCTGAGAGGGATTCCCTTTTCAAGTGCATCCCTGCATTTAATTAATAATTTTTTTTCAGCTTCATTCTGCTTTTTCCCTTTTTTAGCCCCCTCTTCCATTCTTGCAAGCCTTTTCTCAACAAATTCCAAATCGCCGAAAATAAGTTCAAGCTCCACTGTCTCAATATCCCGAAGTGGATTTATCTCATTCATTGGATGGGAAACAGAATCTTCTTTGAATGCCCTTACAACATGGACTATCGCATCAACATCTTTTATCAAATCAAAGACCCTGTTGTTCTGAGCAATATCACCTTTTGTAATGCCTATGTAATCAATATATTCGACAGTAGCATAAGTTGTTTTTTTAGGCTTATAGATTTCAGAGAGTCTGTCAATTCTGTAATCAGGAACCTTTACAATACCGTAGTTCGGCTCGCCAGATACAGTGGGATAAATGGTTGTTTCGAGTCTCTGTCCTGTGAGGGCATTAAAAATAGTTGTTTTGCCGGAATTGGAGAGACCGATAATAGCTAACTTCATACATTCTCCCCGGGGTTACAAAATAGTATAATTTTTTTCGCGGGCAAAGTTTTTGACTACTATTAAAGCTCCGTGAAGTCTTTGAAGCCTCATATTCCTTTTCCTGATTAAATCTGGTGCGTCATACGGAAAAGGCTCTGCATGAATTTCACTTCTTTTGCGCTCTATGGCTTTATAAAGAGATTTCAGGCCCTTCTCGCCAAACGGCTTCAAGAATATGGGATTTACAGTGACAAGCCCGTCTGATATATCAAACGCTATTGCTTTAAAGTTCCTGCTTATCTTCTCTGACATCTTCCTTTTTTCTTTCAAACAAAATTGCAAGCCATATCCCCAATTCGTACAGCAGCATTATCGGAATAGCCATTAGTGTCTGATTGAACGCATCAGGCGTGGGCGTCAGAAACGCTGCTAATATAAAAGCGATTATGATAGCATATTTTCTGTTTTTTGCAAGGGTTTTGGGAGTAACAATACCAATCCGTGTTAAAAAGATAATGATTATCGGAAGCTCGAATATGGCGCCAAAAGCAAGAATGAATTTAAGGCAGAAATCAGTATACTGACCTACTGAAAGCATCGGCATTAAAAAATCACCGACTTTGTAAGTAAGGAGGAATCCCAGGGCAAATGGAAGAACTATAAAAAAACAGAATGAAGCACCAAAAAGAAAAAGCATGGTCGCTGATAAAACAAAGGGGATTACGTATTTCTTCTCTTTATGATGTAAGCCCGGTGAAATGAATTTCCACAACTGAAGAAAAATAACAGGCAGGGAAAACATAAAAGCAGCTACAAATGCTACCTTCATATTCATCCAGAAAGCCTCAGCAGGGGCAAGAAAGACAAGCTTCATATTCTGAAGTTTGTCTTTTGGAACAAAATCGAGGTACATATTTTTAATGGAAAAATCAAGCTCGTATTTCAAGGGGAACATGATGATTTTGAAGATTTCTTCAGAATAGGTGAATGCGGCAATGAAACTTATGAGTAATGCAACGAGGGATATTATAATCCGCTTTCTGAGCTCACCGAGATGCTCTGTGAGGGGCATCTTTTCATCAGCCATTTACCCTGACCCCTTATGGGTTTGTTTATCAGATGTTTGATATGGCTCTGTTTTATCTGACTCGGGCTGAACAGCAGGGGAGCCCTCTTTTGCGTCTTCTGTTTTGGCTTCTGTCTTATCCTCTTTTTTTACTGCTTTTTCTTCTACTTTAAACAAGTCGTCGGTCTTGAACATGTCGTTTTTGAGAGCGATGGGATCTTTTATGTCACGCATTTCAGCATCAATCTGCGCCTTGACGCCGCTCATGGCTTTTTTCAGTTCAACTATTCCCTTGCCGAGTGTTTTGCCGATCTCGGGTAATTTTTTGGGTCCAAAGACGAGGAGCGCAACGATAAATATTACAATGAGTTCCTGCATGCCTAAGTCAAACATATTTCATGATACATGATGCAGTGCGGGTGATGCAAGATTTAAATCCCGCGTGAGGGGTTATTCTTCATATATTCTTTGAATCTTCTTCTTTTCCATAGGTAAAAGAATGCTTACAGAAAAAAATAATCTGTAGTCAGGAGTCCTGTTTTTAATATCAAAACCCGCTCCAACAGTGGTATAAATATAATCTGTGGTGGCAATCCTGTATCCGAGTCTCCATTCCAGAAGGGTCAGTTTATTTTTATAAAAATCTTTTTTTCCGACTATTTCTGCAAGAATCTTTGAATTATGACTTATAGCAAGTTCTGTCCCGAAATTCAGATTATATTCATTTTTAAGATTCTCTTTTTGAGGATTGTAATACAATAAATTCAAATGTCCCTTAAAGGGGCCGATTTTTTTAGTAAGCAGCAGCCCTCCACCGAATCTGCCATCTGTGGAAAAAGTGTCCTTTCCTGATGGCAAAGATGCAGCAACCAAATAAGCAATTGCCGGGGTATAATCAGTCTCATCTATAATCCTGTGCTTGACACCAAAATTTACATCTTCGGGCCCGTCCATCGTCCCTGACCACCGTGTTATATAATGATGTGTCAGATTAAATTCAACCCTGTCATGCAGCCCATAAGCAAACTGGGAGGTTGTGCGGTAGAAATCCGGGTCAACAGATTTTTCAATCCCGAACCCGAAACCAACTTTGTTCTGTCTCAGGCTTTCAGCGCTGAATGTTGAAAAAACGCCGTAAGGCGAGAGCGGCTGCAATCCCTTTACATCAAAGGCATAGGATGAGATGGGAAATAAGAAGTAAGAAGTGAAAAATAAAAAAAAGGAAACAAAAAATTTATATATAAGGTTTTTCTTATCCTTTATTCTGTAATTCTTGCTTCTCGCTTCTGACTTCTCACTTTTCATTGTCAAATGAGAATATCAAAAATGCCAGTTTCTGTCAATTCATAATCCTATTGCATCAAAAATTAAAGGTGTCTTAGGACTGCTCCCTTGTATTCTTCAACTTTGTACTGATATTTTTCAGGCTTTCTTCCGAAACATGTGCCTATGCTTTCAAACAGAGCTATCTCGCTGACATTCACTTCTCTGCGCTTTATAACCTCTACTGTCGGTTGATAATAAATCTTCCTGCCATCCACATTGACAACAGTACTGGCTGTCTGCCCCTCAAGCAAAAGGAAAACCGCTGCAGAACCTGCTTTATAGCCGAAATTTACATCAAATGCAGATGAATCCCCGCAGCGCACAAGATGTCCGAGTACGACCTCCCTTACCTCCGGTGTTTCATAAACACCCGGTGCATACATGCCTGTCTTTTTCATAAATTCCTTTATAGCGGGGTCTTTTTTCAAGCGCTTTTCGAGCTGCTGCCTTACGTATTTGCCTGCACCTGTAAGTTTTTTGTGACCGAATGCATCAACACCGGCTGATTCGTCATAAAGCATTTCGCCGCTTGCATTCTTCATGCCCTCTGCAACAACAATAATATATGTCCCTGCCTTAACATCGCTTCTCTCAACCCTTCCGATGTATGTTGTCTTCATATGCTTATAAACAATATCAAAATCAACAGGTATTTCGGGTATCAATATGCAGTCTGCCTCTGCACCGACACCGCCCCGAAATGCAGTATGCCCTGAATATCTGCCGAACACCTCTATTACAACGATGCGGTTATGACTTAAACCGGTGGTTTTTAGGTCTCTGGTAAAAATTGAAATTCTGTTAACTGCAGAATCCCCGCCAACGCTGTATGATTGGAGGTCAAGGTCCATAGTCTTTGGCACATGAACACAGGGGATCCCGTGCTGTGACAGGTCAATAACAACACTTCCTGTGTCATCACCGCCACTTATAATCAGAGCGTCTATCTTGAATTTTTTAAGTCCTTCCTTTATGCGTTCGTATTTTTTAGGGTCTGCTATCTTGCTTATTTTCACCCTTGAATGACCGGCTTCTGAACCTGCAAGTGACGCCTCTATACGGCTTACCCTCTCTGCATTAAGAAAAACAACTTCATCAAGGTCAACAAGGTTATAAAGCCCTGCATAACCATTGGGAATAACCACTGTTTCAATACCCAGCGCATATGCCTCTCTTGAAACGCCTTTAATTACAGCATTGAGTCCTCCGCAGTCTCCGCCGCTTGTTATAATGCCGATTCTCTTGATGGACGCCATACAAACCTCCTTTTTTGTAATAAGTAATGCATAATGAGTAATGAGCAATAAGCTGAGATCTTATCTTGTTACAAATTACTGATTACGCATTACAGATGTATGATATTCCTGAATTGATTTAATTCTCAATTCCTTTTTTAACAGAGATTCTATTGCTGTAACCACCGCCTTCGCACTTGAGATTGTTGTCGTATACGGAATCCCGTACTGCAGTGCGCTCCTTCTTATGGAAAATGAATCCTTCTGCGCTTGTGCGCCGGTGACTGTATTTATTATAAAATTTATTTTCCTGTTTTTTATCAAATCAACCACATGGGGTCTTCCTTCCATAACTTTGTTTATAACTTCAACGTGAATCCCCCTCTCAGAAAGATATTTAGCAGTTCCCTTTGTTGCTACAAGCTGAAATCCAAGCTCCACCAGCTTTTGGGAAATCTCTACTGCCTGAGGCTTGTCTTTATCCTTAACGCTAAAAAATATCTTTCCTGACACCGGTATTTTATTATTACTCGCTGCCTGCGACTTTGCATAGGCAAGCCCGAATTCCTCGTCTATGCCCATTACCTCGCCTGTTGATTTCATTTCAGGACCTAAAATCGTATCAACACCGGTGAACCTGTCAAATGGGAAAACCGCCTCCTTTACTGCAACATGAGTTATATTCACTTCTTCAGTAAGTCCTAATTCTTTTAATGTTTTACCTGCCATTATTTTTGCAGCAAGCCTTGATAGAGGAACGCCTGTTGCCTTGCTTACATAGGGAATTGTCCTTGACGCCCTCGGATTGACCTCAAGGATAAATATCTCATTATCCCTTACTGCAAACTGAACATTCATCAAACCCTTTACTTCAAGTTCTCTTGCAAGCGCCTTTGTCTGATATTTTATTTCATCTATTATCTCTGATGAAAGGGTGTAGGGAGGAATTGAACATGCAGAATCCCCGGAATGTATACCTGCCTCTTCAATATGCTCCATTACTCCTCCGATGATTACATTGATACCGTCTGATATTGCATCCACATCCACCTCTATTGCGTCTTCAAGATATTTGTCTATCAAAATAGGATGTTCAGGCGATGCCTTAACTGCCCTGTCCATATATCCTGTGAGGGAAATCTCATCATATACAATTTCCATAGCCCTTCCGCCGAGCACATACGACGGCCTGACCATCACAGGATACCCTATCTTATCTGCAGCTTTCCTTGCTTCATCAACAGACATAGCAGTACCGCTTTCCGGCTGTTTGAGATTCAGTTTGTGAAGCAATTCCTTAAATCTCTTCCTGTCTTCTGCCCTGTCAATGGAATCAGGAGATGTCCCTAAAATTTTTACACCTTCCCTCTCAAGAGGAACAGATAGTTTAAGGGGAGTCTGCCCGCCAAACTGAACAATTATGCCTTCGGGCTTCTCCAGTTCAACAATATTCAATACATCTTCAATAGTCAGAGGTTCGAAATAGAGTCTGTCTGATATATCGTAATCCGTACTGACAGTTTCAGGATTGCAGTTAATCATTATTGTTTCATAGCCGAGTTCCTTGAGTCCGAAAACAGCCTGAACACAGCAGTAGTCAAATTCAATACCCTGCCCTATCCTGTTGGGACCTGAACCGAGAATTATAATCTTCCTGCGCGAGGTAGGATTAGCATCGCAATCACCCCACACACACAGCCCCCCCTTGGTAAGGGGGGGATTGAGGGGGGGTAAAGTGTCAGAGTCTTTGATACTTTGACACTGTGATACTTTGACACTATAAAATGGTTTTTCATACGTTGAATATAAATACGGCGTATATGCCTCAAACTCCGCAGCGCAGGTGTCAACAAGTTTATACACTGGTTTTAACCCTAATTCACTCCTTAATTTTCTTATCTCGTCTTCTTTTTTACCAGTAAGGTCTGCTATTCGCTTATCCGAAAAACCATATTCTTTTGCCTTACGCAGGACAGTCAAGAGTTCGGAATTTTTTTCTTCTGACTCCTGAATCTTATATGCTGAATCCTTTATTTTCCATTCCATCTCCACAATCTGTTTTATGTTATTCAAAAACCACGGGTCTATCCATGTGAGCTCATAAATATCATTGATGCTCAGTCCCCGCCTTAATCCCTCTGCTATATACCAGATTCTTTCAGCATTGGGTGTTTTTAATCGTGCCTTTATTTCATTGATACCCGAACGGCGGACAGGCTCTAAGCCAGCTGAGCCGATTTCAAGACTTCTCAATGCCTTTTGCAGAGACTCCTTAAATGTCCTGCCTATGGACATTACCTCACCTACGGATTTCATCTGGGTTGTCAGTGTCGGGTCAGCATCAGGGAATTTTTCAAATGTGAAACGTGGAATTTTTGTAACTACATAATCTATTGCCGGCTCAAAGGATGCAGGTGTCTCCCTTGTTATGTCGTTCCTTATTTCATCAAGAGTATAACCAACCGCAAGTTTTGCAGCAATCTTTGCAATCGGGAAACCGGTTGCTTTGCTTGCAAGCGCTGAACTCCTCGAAACCCTCGGATTCATCTCAACTATAACCATCCTGCCATTTTGGGGATTCAGAGCAAACTGAATGTTTGAGCCGCCTGTGTCAACTCCTATCTCCCTGATGACTGCAATAGATGCATCCCGCATCCTTTGATACTCTTTATCAGTCAGGGTCTGTGCAGGTGCTATTGTTATAGAATCTCCAGTATGAACACCCATGGGGTCAAAGTTTTCAATGGAACAGATGATGACCACATTGTCCATTTTATCGCGCATTACTTCCAGTTCATATTCCTTCCAACCAAGAACAGATTCTTCCACCAGTACCTGCTGAACAGGACTCAGTTTAAGCCCCCTTTCGAGCAATTCCCTGTATTCCTCTATATTGTAAGCTATGCCGCCGCCTGTGCCACCCAGTGTAAAGGCAGGTCTGAGAATCACAGGAAATCCTGTGTATTCAACAGCATCAAGACCATCTTTCATGCTTGTGACAGCCGAACTCTTGGGCACTTCAAGTCCAATGTTTTTCATTGCCTGTTTGAACAGGTCCCTGTCCTCTGCCTTTTTTATAGCAGGCAGTTTTGCCCCTATTAATTCAATATTATATTTGCTGAGAATGCCTGTTTCAGATAATTCGACAGCGAGATTCAGGGCAGTCTGCCCGCCCATTGTCGGAAGTATTGCATCAGGTCTTTCCTTTTTTATGACAAGTTCAAGAATATCTGCTGACAGAGGTTCTATGTATGTCACATCCGCAGTTTCAGGGTCGGTCATAATAGTTGCAGGATTTGAGTTGACGAGTATAACTTTGTATCCCTCTTCACGGAGCGCCTTGCATGCCTGAGTACCTGAATAATCAAACTCGCATGCCTGACCGATTACTATTGGACCGGAGCCGATTAGCAGTATTTTTTTGATGTCTGTTCTCTTAGGCACCCTTTATCATCTCCCCGAATCTTTTGAAGAGATGTGAAGAGTCATTTGGTCCGGGACCTGCCTCGGGATGGTACTGAACGGAAAATACGGGGAATTCTACATGCTGCATGCCCTCTTCTGTGCCGTCATACAAATTTCTGTGGGTAAGTGTTACCTGCCCATGCAGACTGTTTATATCAACACAGTAGTTATGATTCTGGGATGTGATTTCAACCCTTCCTGTAAATAAATCCTTAACAGGGTGATTGCCGCCGTGATGCCCGAATTTCAATTTATATGTTCTGCCTCCCATTGCAAGCCCTAAAATCTGGTGGCCAAGACAGATTCCAAAAACAGGCTTTTTGCTCAGGAGTTTTTTTGCATTCTCGATTGCATAGGTTACTGTTTCAGGGTCGCCTGGACCGTTGCTTAAAACAATCCCCTCGGGATTCATCTCTAAAACTGCCTCTGCAGGAGTATTGGCAGGTACGACAGTAATATCAAATCCTGCTCCGAAAAGATTTCTCAGGATATTGAATTTCACGCCAAAATCATAAACAACAACCTTACCCCCCCTCTGCCCCCCCTTTCTAAGGGGGGGATGGGAGGGTGCGCACCATTCCCACACGCCTTCATCCCATTTATATATCTTCTGTGTAGTCACATCTTTAACAAGATCAAATGCAGATATTCCGGGATATGCCATTACTTTTTCAAGAAGGCTTTCAGCATTAAGGTCAATGGTGGAAATAATACCCATTTGTGCACCGTGATTCCTTAAATGTTTTGTCAATGCCCTTGTATCTATATCCTGAATACCTACAATGCCGTATCTTTTTAAATATTCGCCCAGGGTTGCAGATGAACGCCAGCTGCTCGGAAAATCGCACGCCTCTTTCACTACAAAGCCCTCTGCCTTGATACCGCCTCCGGACTCTATATCCTCCTCATTCACACCGTAATTGCCAATCTGGGTATATGTCATGGTAACTATCTGGCCCTTGTATGACGGGTCAGTGAGTATTTCCTGATAGCCGATCATTGAGGTATTGAATACGACCTCTCCTATTGT
Source organism: Thermodesulfovibrio sp. (assembly GCA_013824325.1). Lineage (GTDB taxonomy): Bacteria > Nitrospirota > Thermodesulfovibrionia > Thermodesulfovibrionales > Dissulfurispiraceae > PNNP01. The sequence goes on from PNNP01000060.1 coordinate 9,355, forward strand.
TTCACCTTCTGAGCCGAAATTGTCGCCTTCAAAAACTGTCCCGTCAGACAATACGAGCAAAGCCCTGCTCATCCTGCCCCCGCATGATTTCACTTTTCATATAACTTTTCTTTGCATATAGTCATTACCGGCATCCCTTTTAAGAGCCATCCTTCAAAAGGCGTGTTTTTGCCCATTGATGCAAATTTCTC
>PNNP01000061.1 GCA_013824325.1 Thermodesulfovibrio sp.
GGGCGGTAAGTAGTTTTTAAGAGGCTGAGCCTATTTCAGGCTCAGCCTCTTTTACTATATCAGCAAGCCTTGCAAATTCTTCAATAGTTAATGTTTCAGATCTTCTTATAGGTTCAATTCCTGCATCAATCAACAATTCTTTTATATTTTTAGCAATAGGTTTTAGAGCATTCGATAGTGTTTTCCTGCGCTGTGAGAATCCTGCTTTTATAATCCTGAAAAATAACTTTTCGTCATGGACTTTTACCTTTGGCTTTTTAAGCGTGTCCAGATGGATTACAGCAGAGTCAACTTTTGGAACAGGTCTGAATGCACCTCTCGGGATGATGAATTTAATTTCGGGTTTTGCATAATATTGAACAGCCAATGACAGAACGCCATACTCCTTTGTATCCGGTTTTGCAACAATCCTCTCTGCAACTTCCTTCTGGATTGTCAGGGTCATGGATTTAAGATTTTTCCTTGCTTCAAGAAGTCTGAATATGATAGGAGTAGTAATGTAATACGGTATATTTGAAACCACCTTGAATGGTCCAATCTCATCAAAAGGGTATTTAAGAACGTCGCCATGCACGAGTTCAATATTATTGAATTCTTTCAGTTCATCTTTTAACTTTTTGAAAAGTTCTGAATCAAGTTCTATTGCGATGACCTTTCCTGCAGCCTCAGCAAGCATCTTTGTAAGCCTGCCGTGCCCGGGACCTATTTCAACAACCGTGTCATTATGTGTTACTCCTGAGACATCAATAATTCTGCGCAGGATTGACGGGTCAAAAAGAAAATTTTGTCCGAGATATTTTTTGGGCATATGATATTTTTTATTTGGTTATAGAATAAGATTTTACTTCTATTCTTACAAGATACTTCTTGAATTCTATTTTTAAGTGTGACTGATACCAATGCGATAGCGGGGGATTCGAGCTGTTTGTTTCCTCTGCTTTAATTTTAGCAGGAAAATCATAGGATATTTTCAATTCATCTGCATTATTGATTTTGATTATTTGCTGAACAGGCAGCATGGTCTTTTTGCTGATTAGTATCTGCCTCGTGGAGTTTTTTAATTCATAAATATCTTCTTTTTCGTTTATTGTGTAATCTTTTATATTCCACCAGAAAAAGCTGTTTTTTAGTCCGTCAACAAGGAGTATGCTTTTATTTTTGTCAAGCAGGGGCTTGCTTTTTACAATGCCGTTTTCCTCTTTTACCTCTCCGTAAAGAAATCCGAGGTAATACAGTTTAAGGTCAAGCTTGTTTTCAGAAAGCAACAGGGCTGCATCACCGCTCATCATGATGTCGCCTTTTTCATATTCAACTAATAGGACAGCATCTATTGAAGTTGTTTTTTTCAATTCTGCAAGCGCTTCGTTAATAGTGATTTTTTCATAAGAAGGTATTTCAACATGCTTGGTGGCGCAGGAGACGGTAAACAGTGAACAGTAAATAGTGAACAGTAAAAAATAAAAACAATATTTTTTATGCCTTAACTTCTGACTTCTGACTTCTGACTTTTCACTTCTATATTTTGATATTCTCAATTGCTTCTTCAACATTTTTAACCCCTGCAACTATTAATCCAAAATTGTTTTTCAATCTTTCGGCATTGCCTTTTGGGATTATGGCATTCTTGAAACCTATTCTTGATGCCTCTTTGAGCCTTACTTCTGCCTGGGCAACTGCCCTAACTTCACCTGACAGACCAACCTCTCCAAAAAGAAAGGTTTTAGAATCTATCGGCATTTCCCTGAAAGACGATATAATGGCAGCGATTATTCCAAGGTCTGATGCCGGTTCAATTATCTTTAATCCACCGACAATATTTATAAAAACGTCCATACCGCCCAGATGAATGCCTGCCTTCTTCTCGAGCACTGCTATCAATAAGTTCACCCTGTTGAAATCAACACCCATGCTTGTCCTTCTTGGTATGCCAAAGGTGGTAGGCGAGACAAGTGCCTGCAGTTCAACCAGTAATGGCCTTGTGCCTTCAATGCTCGCAATTACCGTGGAGCCTGAGACATTCAGAGGTCTTTCCGAAATGAACAATTCAGAAGGGTTTTTAATCTCAATGAGACCGTTGTCTGTCATCTCAAACACACCGATTTCGTTTGTGGCGCCGAACCTGTTTTTTACGGTTCGCAGTATTCTGTATGGATGTCCCCTGTCGCCTTCAAAATAAAGTACAGTATCAACTATATGTTCAAGTACCCTCGGTCCTGCTATTGCTCCCTCTTTTGTTACATGCCCTATCAGGAATACAGGCACATTGGCTCTTTTTGCAAAGAACATCAGCTTTGCAGCAGACTCCCTTATCTGGCCCACGGAGCCGGGTGCAGAGGTCATCTCTTCTGTATAGACGGTCTGTATTGAATCAATAACAAGTGCTGACAGTTTTAAATCTCCGGCGATGTTTATTATATTTTCAATGACTGTTTCAGGAAGGATGAGGATATTGTCAGAGTTTATTGAAAGCCGTTCAGCCCGCAGTTTTATCTGCTCTGGAGATTCCTCTCCTGAAACATAAAGGACTGCACCTGATTTTTCTGCCATCTTTGATACAGCCTGAAGGAGCAGTGTGGATTTTCCTATGCCCGGGTCTCCGCCGATGAGGATTATTGCCCCATTAACCAGTCCTCCGCCGAGCACCCTGTCAAATTCATTTATACCTGTGGAATTCCTTTTGTCCTTGCCGCCTGTAATGGCGCTTAATGGCTGGGGAGCTGAAACAGTGTTATACCTGCCGGTTGATTTCAGGGACTTCGGGGTCTGTCTTTCTTCAGCAAAGCTATTCCATGCACCACAGTCAGGGCATTTCCCCATCCATTTAGGGCTTGCGTAACCGCATGCCTGACATTGAAAGACGGTCTTTATTTTAGACATTGAGCAACCTCATTCCCTTGCCGATGCCTTGAGCATCTTTTATTGCAAACTCTATGAACTCCTTTGCTTTTCTTGCAGCCTCTATTACAGACATCCCTTTTGCCAGAAGGGCTGTTATTGCTGCAGAAAATGCACACCCGGTGCCGTGATATTCACCTTTTGTTTTTCTGCCTCTTATCCTGTGAAATGTCTGCCCGTCGTATACCATCTCGACCGTTTCTTTTCCGCCTTCAAGGTGTCCGCCTGTTATGATTACAGTATCGGGTCCAAAAATTTTAAGTTTTCTTGCAGCTTTTTCCATGTCATCTTCGTTTTCTATGTTCATACCTGAAAGGGCAGATGCTTCATAAATATTGGGTGTTATGACCTTTGATAAGGGGAATAATTCATCTCTTAATACATCAAGGACTCCCTGCTCCATCAGAGACGTTCCTGTTGATGATATTGTAACAGGGTCAATTACAAGATTCCTGAGGTCATATCCTTTTATGATTTTAGATAGCGTCTTTATCGTGTCAACAGAGTACAGCATCCCTGTTTTTACAGCATCCGGTCTTATGTCATTCAGCAGGGTATCAAGTTGTTTTTCAATGAATTCCGCCTCAATTTTCAGGATTGAGCTGACGGTAGTGGTATTCTGGGCTGTGAGCGCCGCTACCACGGAAAGTCCGTATACGCCGAAGTGATTGAAAACCTTTATGTCTGCCTGCAAACCTGCTCCGCCTGTCGGGTCAGAGCCTGCTATTGTAAGGGCTGTTTTCATTAAAACTATTATATCAGGCAGAACAGAATATTGACAAATCTATCTGTTTTCAATTATTTTATTTAATTCACTTTATATTATTGTCAAAGCATTAAGGAAGGTGTATGTAGATGAAAACCACAAGATTCGCAAAAAAAGAGGATGTTGAGCGCAAATGGTATGTTGTTGATGCCAAAGATCAGGTTCTCGGAAGGATGTCAGCAAAGATTGCATCTTATCTCAGGGGCAAGCATAAGCCAATATTTACCCCGAATGTGGATACAGGGGACTTTGTAATTGTCATTAATGCTGACAAGGTCAGGGTTACCGGAAAGAAACTTACAGATAAGATGTATTACCATCATACAGGTTATATCGGGCATATTAAGGAGGAAAGCCTCAAGGACAGACTTGGCACCGAACCCGAAGAAGTAATAAAAGATGCGATCCGGGGCATGCTCCCCAAAAACAGACTCGGCAGGGCAATGATTAAAAAATTGAAAGTATACAGCGGTTCTGAACATGGTCATAGTGCTCAGAAACCTGAACTTATCGAAATCACAAAATAAGGAGCAATTAAGACATGGCTTCAATACAGTTTAATGCAACAGGCAGAAGAAAAAGGTCAAGTGCAAGGGTTACGCTCGTTTCCGGGGTAGGCAGGATTGTGGTAAACGGCAGGGAATTTGAAAACTATTTCCCAAGGGAAACGCTGAGAATGATTATCAGACAGCCTCTTCAGGTCACAGGCATGCTTGGTAAATATGATGTTAAGGCAAATGTCATCGGCGGCGGATTGAGCGGACAGGCAGGTGCTTTGAGGCACGGCATTGCCCGTGCACTTATCATAGTTGATACTGATTTAAAGACCAAGCTGAAGAAAGAGGGCCTGCTCACAAGGGACCCGAGGGAAGTTGAGAGAAAGAAATACGGACAAAAGGGCGCAAGAAAGAGATTCCAGTTCTCCAAGAGATAAAACTACAGTAATATGTAACACGTGATATGTAATGGGTAAAGACAAAAAATTATGTGCACCTTGCTGATCATCAAACTCGTTACGTATTACGCATCACCCATCACGGTTTTCCTATGTTAAGAATTGCAATTTGCGGCGGCAGCGGCTATGCAGGCTCTGAACTTTTGAGGATTCTATCTTTGCATCCTCAGGTGGAGGTAACTGCTGTTACCTCTGAGAAGTCTGCAGGCAAAAAAGTAACAGATTTATTCCCCCATCTCGTTAAATACAATCGCCTGATATACGAGCCCCTTGATAAAGAACAACTATTGCCTAAGGCGGATGTTTTTTTTATGGCACTGCCTCATGCAGCATCTCAGGAGGCAGTGGATTTCTTTTTCAAAAAAGGCAGGAAGGTGATTGACCTTTCAGCAGACTATCGCCTGTCAGACCCTCTGATTTATGAAGAATGGTATAAGACGCCTCATAACTATAAAGAGACACTTAAAAAAGCTGTTTACGGACTTCCTGAGCTTTATCGCAAGGACATAAAGAAGGCAAGGCTTGTCGCCAATCCAGGATGTTATCCTACAGGTGCAATACTTGCCCTGTATCCTGCAATAAAGGAAGGTCTGATTGATGCAAAGAGCATAATTGTAGATTCCAAATCAGGAATTTCAGGGGCAGGCAGGAAGGCAGAGATAGCTCTTTCCTTTTGTGAGGTGAACGAGGGTTTAAAGGCTTATAGAATCGGTGTTCACAGGCATACGCCAGAGATAGAGCAGGAAATATCAGCAATTGCAGGCAAAAAGATAAAAATAAACTTTACACCGCATCTTGTGCCAATTGACAGGGGGATAATATCAACTGTTTATGGAAAGATGTTGAAAGACATGAATACTGCCGATGTGCTCTCAATTTACAAAAAGATTTATGCAAAAGAGCCGTTTGTCAGGATTCTTGATGAAAATAACTTCCCGAACGTAAAGTATGTCCGCGGGAGCAATTACTGTCAAATAGGGCTCAAGGTCAATAACCGCACCAACACGCTGATTGTGGTCTCTGCCATAGACAATCTTGTAAAAGGCGCATCAGGACTGGCTGTGCAGAATATGAATGTCATGATGGGTTTCGAGGAGACTGCAGGGCTAAAAGACTTGGCGTTGGTTCCGTAATAAAATCAACGTCTGAACAGCTGAGCACGGTGGTCTCCATTGTTTATCCACAAATCTACTCAATCTCTTTAAGCTTTTTAAGTAAATTACGTGCGTTTTCAATATCTTTCTTTGCTTTCGGGTGATGGGGGTCAAGGGTTAAAGTTATTTCCCATTCTTTAATCGCTTTATCGAGTTCTTCGTCTGTAAAATATTTGATGCCATTTATATAATGCGTATCAGCGAGTTGCTTTTTAACAAAGGCTATGGATTCCTTAATGTCTTTGTATCCGGCTTCTACATGGTTAAACATCTCAAGCGCTTCTTGATATTTTTTGCCCTGACTTAGTATTTTCCCCATCTGATAATATGAGGCATTACTCAAATTATGTGCATTTTTGTTTGCCGGGTCATATTCTAAAATTTTCTCGGTGAGTGACACTATTTCTTTGTAATTTTTGGCTCTATAATAGACCTGGGCTTTGCTCAACATCTGTTTGACATCAACTGCCATCTCTCTATTATCACCTGCCATCTCTCCGGTATAAACTGCCTTTTTGGTAGGTGTAAATTCTAAAACAGGAAGTTTCAGGATAGTATTCGGCTCTAATTTAGCATCTTTCCCGATGTCGTTAAAATAGGCGATTAAAAAATCCTTTTGAGAGTCATTATACTTTTTCTTTGCAATCTCCCTTAACGTATCACCTTTTTTTACTTCATAGAGTATGCAATCCTCTCCTGTCAGCTTTTGCTTGACATAATAGAGGGCTTCCTTGTGGTCAGGGTTGTAAAAAAGGGCGCGCAAAAATTCCTTACGGGCTGCTTGTATGGAATTGTTCTTAAAATAAGATAATCCTTTCTTAAAATGGTGGTCAGCGATATCGAGAATTTGTTCTTTTATGTCCGCTGTTTTTTTTGCTGCTTCCCCGTCTGCTGGAATAAGATTGCTGACAATCTCCCAGCTTTGCAATGCCTTTCGCAATTCCCCGCTCTTTTCGTATTCCATAGCTTGAGTGCGGTATTTTTCAGCAAGGACAGGAAAATCTTTTTCAACTGAAGATTTTACGGCAGGCGTAATGCAACCCCAGATAACCACTATCAGAAAAATCAAGATGATTCGCCGTACAGTGTGAAGCAATAATATTTTCACTTTAGTGCTTTATCACTGAAGACATTTAAATTTTTCTCAAACTGGTTCAAATCAAAATCCCCATAAATCATGGAGCGGTTTAACCTGTAGTTATGGATAAAAAATGGATTGCCGCCCCGTATTACTGTAAATGCGCCCCGATAACCGTGTTTTTTTAACAGCTCAATAACAAGGTGATTTGTATTGCCAAAAGGGTAGGACAGATATTTTACATCCCTGTTCAGTTTTTTTTTGACTGTTGCGGCACATTCGGATATTTCTTTTTTGAGTGTCTCAAAGTATTCACTAAATGACTCTTTCTTATCCTTTGCAGTCAAATTGTGATGTGTTTTTGTGTGGCAATGTACATCAATAATACCGGTATTTGTCATTTCCTGAATTAACTCCCATGATAGAGTCTTTTCGCTCCCATTAATTAAATCAGTGTAGATAAAAAGGGTAGCCGGATAACCGTACTTTTTCAGGACCGGCAACGCGATATCATAGGCAGAGCGCCAGCCGTCATCAATGGTGATAACCATTGACTTTTTAGGGATTTGGCTTTTAAACTCGAGAAAATCAAATAATTGATCCATGGTGATAACCCGGTATCCTTTATCTTTTAACAGCTTCATCTGTTCCTCAAAGGCTGCCTTTGTAACGGTCATTTTGTTTGCTCCCGTGAGCGAAAAATTGTGATAGCTGAGTATCGGAACGGTTTGATATTCTTTCGCAGTCAATCCTCCCTTTTCATAGGGTTTGAGAGGGATAATCAATTCCTGCTCCGGTTTGAGTGTATAAATGTCGTTATGCTCGGCAATAAACCAATCCATGGAGGGATCATTTAAGTATTTTGCCGACAGTGAAGAGAGGGTATCGCCTTCCTGAACTTTGACAGCCACAAAGCCTGGAAAAGTGCGTGCTGTAACCTGTTGTGGCATGTCAGAAGAGACTTCAGTCCGAAGGGCTGCACATCCTCCGATAATTGCAGCAGTCAGTATTAAACAACAAATAAAAAAAGGGCGTCTCCAATCAGCTCGTGATTTGCTCCCCATGGTTATCTCCTATGTGTCGTCTTGTCTCTTCTTAATATCAACTAATTGAAATGCCTCGATCAGTCCTGACTTGCCTTTTATTTTTTGAGGTGGTAAAGCTTTCACTGAAACCATATCTTTTGTAAATTCATAAATGCTTTTACTAATTATAATCTCTCCGGGACCAGCCATGCTATTCAGGCGGGAAGCCACGTTAACGCTGTCGCCGATAACGGTATATTCCATTTTAACCTGTGAGCCGAGGTTGCCGGATACGACCACTCCTGAGTTGATGCCAATCCCTATTTTCGATAAAAAGGGGTTCTTGTTCTGACCTGCCTGGTGTTGGAATTCTTTCTGCATGGCGACAGCAGCCTTGACTGCCCTTTCAGCATGATCAGCCCGGAAAATCGGGATACCAAAAACGCCCAGAACCGCATCACCTATGAATTTGTCGACATACCCGCCATATTCTAATATAAACTGTGTGGCTATCGCAAAGTATTCATTCAAGGCTTCCACAACCTCTTCAGGATTTGTTGATTCGGAATAGGCTGCAAACCCCCTTATGTCAGTGAAAAGGATTGAAGCCTCACTTCTGGTACCTTTCAGCCAGACATCATTTGGATGGGATAAAATCATATTGAGCACTTCAGGGCTTACATAACTACCAAAGGATTTTTGAATCAATAATTTTTTCCAGAGTTCTGTTGCCATATAATTAAATGACTCAGCTAAATCTCCGAATTCATCCTTTCTGGCCATGTCAAGCCTGTATTGAAAGTTTCCTTTACCGATCTCTTTAGTGGCTGTGACTAATTTGGAAATGGGACGCGAGAAACCAATCCCGAGTAATATTGCGATTAAGATTCCTGAAAGGATAATAAATAAGCTTATAACAAGTATAGAGACACTCTCTTTATAAATTAGATTTTTTATGAAATCCAAAGATATCCCTACGTGGACCGCTCCCAATTCTTTTTCTTTGAAGGTTACAGTTCTGGATAAGTTTAAGACTTGCATGCCGGATGATAGCGTATAATTAAAATAGTTAATGTTTTTATCGCTCTTCACGTTTTCAGCATTCTCAAATGTTTCAAGAGTTGTTCCAATCTTGGTGTGGTCGGTATGAGCCTTTATAACCTGATTGCGGTCTACAATAATGGCGTAAAGAAGTCCCTCCACAGATGCTGCTTCCTTTATCAGCCTGTTGAGTCTTAAGATATCATCATTCAGAAGGGGAATGCTGGCATTGTTTGTAAAATAGTTAAGGCTTACTTGGCCTGTTTTTATTGTTTGCAAGTAGAGTTGTTCTTTTTGCCTGGTAAGAATAACAAAGCTTAAGATTACTATGGTAAGCCAGATGATGAAGGTGATAGCAATCGAAAGTTTAACTCGGATCGGAATGCGAAGATGAAGCAATTTCTTTTTTACTAAAATCTGCCCCAAAGGCAGCTTACAGGCATTTTTGGCGGTATTTATTTTTTTATAGATATATCCCGGGCAAGACTTAACTCGGGAAAGGTACTCACTGATCCTCATAAATTTTACGCTATCACATTGCTTTTAAATAGTCAATCTCTTGCACAATTTG
>PNNP01000062.1 GCA_013824325.1 Thermodesulfovibrio sp.
CATCAGGCGAGACGATTCTTGCATAAAAGGGCTTTAATACCTTTTCCTTCTTTTCCTGAACAAGGTAAAAGGCTAATGAAAACAGTAAAATGTGCAGTATAAGTGAATAAATTAAAGATTTTTTCAAGCTGTTTTTATTTTAACACAGATTTTGCAATTGAAAGACCCAGAGATTGCGTAAAGCTCGAAACAAGAAAAAAGATTAATTCTTGACAGCAGCGCTTATAGTTGATAGACTGTCTTTAAAATCATTTGCAACAGATTGCAGTATAATCAGCAAAAGTATAATTATGATGACATCTAACAAAAAGGGGCGGGATTAGATTGAAACTGAAAGACATAAAAAGCAAAGAATCAATTTATTTCTTTATTGTCTTTATTATCTCATTTTGCTTTGCAATATTCAGCACATTCGTTGACCTCATTGATATAATCTACGATTACTTAAAAGTTTATGTCAGTCTGCCTATTGCAGAATTCATCAGGAATTTTATTTTTCTTTATCTTGTCGGACTGCTCTGGTACACATTCCGCTTCTGGAAAGTGAGTGAAAAGAAGAGGAAAGAACTGGAAGATATTGTATCAAGCATCAGCCCGGATGTGCTCATGGTTATTGATTTGAACGGTAAAATCGTTATGTGCAACACGTCTATAAAAAGAATGTTCGGTTACGAAGTGGATGAAGTTTATAATCAGAAGACAGACTTTCTGTATCATGATGTCTCTTCGCAGGAGAAATACTCAAGCGGGATACATGCAATGCTTGAAAAGGAAGGGTTTAACATTGGATTTGCAACAGGGAAAAAGAAAAACGGCGATACAATCCCTCTTGAAATCATTACAGGCCGTCTCAGCGGTCACGGCGGCGCTGTGCTGCTCCTCCGGGATATCACCGAACGGGAAATGGCTGAGAATGCTATAATCAGAACGCGTAATTTTTATCTTTCATTGCTGGATGAATTCCCTGCACTTGTATGGCGCTCCGGCGTTGATACAAAGCGCGGTTATTTCAATAAGACATGGCTAAACTTTACCGGACGGACACTTGAGCAGGAGAGAGAGGACGGCTGGGCAGAGGTGATTCATCCTGATGACGTTGAACTTGTTATGAATACTTATCTTATAGCTTTTGATGCCAGCAAGCCTTTTGAGAATTTATTCAGGATGCGCCGTTTCGACGGTAAATATTGCTGGTTTGTAGAGTACGGTATGCCTTATAACGACATTGATGGGAATTTTGCAGGTTATATAGGTTCATGTCTTGATATTACCGACTATATTTTGAGGGGACAATAATTCCTCTGCTGCATCAAGTCTTTTTGAATAAATGTTTGAAGAAATTAATATAAGAGATAAGGCTCCCGCTTTTTGATTCCTTTTTTAGAAATAATCTCATTGCTATTTCCTGCACTTCCGGCTTTTTGTGGAGAAGCAGCCATTTTTCAATGTTCTCATCACTTTTAAAGAAAAGGTTTTTAATCTTGCTCATCAGAAGGAATCTGTTTCTGAATCTGCCGTTCCAGAGTTTTCTGTAAATGTTGGGATTGCCTTCCTTTATTGCCGTTGCTGCAAATTCACCTGATTTCATTGCATAATAAATGCCTTCGTATATTATAGGCATTACTGCGCCTGCAGCATCGCCTATGAAAAAAATGTTTTTGACATTAAGGGGCGCTCCATTCCAAAAAGGCATTTTAAATGCCCTCGGTTTCCCTAAAAAATTTTTTTCAGAAAAGGTTTCGAGGGATTCATTAAATCTCCGCCTGATGAATCTGCCTAAAAGCTTTGTGAGTTCTTGCGGGTTAGTAGTTCCTGTGCCTAAGGAGCAATATTCCGCTGAAGGGAAGACCCATGAGTAGAAATGAGATGCGTTTTCTGAACCAAACCAAAACTCGCACATATCACCTTCAGCTTTGTTTTTGACTTCGGCAGTCGGACTGAGTGAGGATAAGGGTTTAATATGTGCGCTTATTGTATGCAGATAGTCATGTTTTGGAATTTTAACAGCAGAGCCTACTTTGAATGTTATGCCGTCAGAGGCTACAACATAATTAGATTTTATACGGATTTCTTCATTTGTTGCCTTTTTTCTGACTACGGAGATTATATTTTTATTCAGTTCCTCAAACCTTATAAATTCTCCTTCGATTATTAATGTTCCGCTGTTTTTTGCCATTTCCCTTAACTTTGAATCAAAATCCCCTCTTTCGGTGATGCAGAGATGACCGCCGCTCAGTTCAACATCAATTATCTCTCCTTTTGGCGTTACTATCCTGATTTTTCGGATATCTTTTTTTATAACGCTTTCGGGAATGCCAAACTCTTGAAAAACTGAAGATGGTATGCCCCCTCCGCACGGCTTGATATAGGAAAGGTCTCTTTCAATGAGGATTGTTTCAATGCCCATGTCGGATAAGCATCGCGCAGATGTAGAGCCAGCAGGCCCGCCGCCTATAACAAGGGTATTAGTTTGTAGCATCTTTATGCATATATAGATATGAAAGAAGGGAGGCGGTCCTCCATGCCTCCCTTCTAATGCTTTTGTTTATTGTCTGCGTGCTTTTACAGTTAATACAGGACACGGCGCATGTCTTACAACCCTCTGTGCGGTGCTTCCGAATATTACTCTGTCAATTCCAGTTCTCCCGTGTGTGCCGATTACAAGAAGGTCAATATTTTTTTCTTTAATAAATTTTAGTATTTCTTCATAGGGAACCCCTCTGATTACCTTGTACTCCACATCTTTTAAATCTTCTCTTTTGTCCCACCCGAACTGCTCTAATTCCTTGATTGCGCTTGCCTCCATTTCCTTGTACATCATATCTACCGATGTATGCGGGATGTGCAATCCTGATGCCGAGGCAATATCATAAAGCACGTGCATTATATAGAGTTTAGCGCCGTAAGTTTTTGCCATATCAACTGCATACGGCAACGCATGTAATGCTCCTTCTGAGAAGTCTGTTGGGAAAAGAATCTTCGTAACCTTCATATAAATGAACCTCCTTTAAATTTTTGCTACATCCTCACTTGTATTTCTCAGATATATTAATCTGAGTCCCTCCAGTGTTAAATCGGAAACCAGTAAATGCCCTTTTTTTATCAAAAGGGACATGAGCCTTGAATGCCCTCCGGTAATTACTAATTTTAACTTAAAACGGTATTCTTTCTCCATATCTTTTATAAGGGTTTCGATTGCACCTGCTGTTCCGTATATAATTCCGGATTGCATTGATGATACGGTATCCCGTCCGGATACATAATCAGGTTTTTTAAGAGGAATAAGCGGGAGCAGGGCAGTCCCTGCATGGAGCGCATTTTGCATAAGTTTTAAGCCGGGCAGTATCGAGCCTCCTAAAAAATTCCCTTTCCTACCGACAACGGTAATTGTGGTAGCTGTTCCAAAATCAACAACAGCAGTCGGTTTTTTGAAATAATGGAAGCCTGCTACTGCATTTGCAATTCTATCAGCGCCTACTTCCTCGGGTCGCAGTACGTCAAATGTCAGGCCGGTCTTCAGTTTGTAATTTACTATTATGGTATTGCTGCAAATGCCCTTTATTGATTTGATGATTTTTGTATTAAGGGATGGCACAACCGAAGAGATTATGGCTTCAATCTTTCGCTTTCTCAAATGATTTTCCCCTGAGGGAATTGTCTTGACATGATGACGTATGAATTCATCAATAATTTTTCTATATTCAACTATTGACAGTTCCGGATATGTTGGGATTTTATCAACAAATATTTTTCTGCCTTTCAAAGGCTCAGGGAAAAGTCCCAATCCGATTGCAGAATTGCCGATGTCTAATGCAAGAAGCATATATATCTATACTCCTGATTTTTTTTAAAACTTATGAAGATGCGGTCCTGAGTATCGTTAAATCTCCAGCACTTATTTTTTTCAAAGAGGCATCGGGAAGCTTTAATATTAGCATGCCTTCGCTGTCTATTCCTTCTGCAATCCCTGTAATCACGGCATCCCCTGTTGTGACCTTTACAGTCTGCCCGATAGTTGAAGATAACTGCAGCCACTCTTCAATTATGGTTTTTTTGCCGAGCTTTATAAGCGTATCGTACCATTTGTCAATTTCTTTTAATATCTCAACGGCAAATATGGTTCTTGAGTGCGACTCGCCTGTTTCAAGTTTTATTGATGTAGCGAGAGTTTTAATATCATCGGGCATATCTTCTGTTTCAAGGTTTATGTTTATGCCTATTCCGATTATAGCTGTGATTATCCTGTCCATATCTGCCCTTATTTCTGTCAGGATACCGCCTAATTTTTTATTCCCCACAATCAGGTCATTGGGCCATTTTATCGAGACCGGAACCGATGTAAGTTTTTTTATTGCCGATGTGCAGGCTACGGCAGACATAAAGGTCAGAACAGTTGCATCTCTTGGTGGAATTTCCGGCTTCATGATTATACTCATATAAAGATTCCTTCCGGGTGGAGATACCCATGTCCTTCCAAGCCTGCCCTTTCCGCCTGTCTGGGCATCTGCTATTACAACTGTACCTTCAGGATAGCCCTTTGCTGCAAATTCCATAGCAGCGGTATTGGTTGAACCGACAGTTTCAAAAAATATTATTTCTTTGCCGATTGTTGTCGAATGAACAGAAAGAAACTTCCTTATCTCCCCAATGGAAAGTTCAGGTGATTTTAAGAGTTTATATCCTTTTGCAGGTGATGACCCTATGACATAGCCATTTTTAATCAGGAGTTTGATTTTTTTCCATACAGCCGCTCTTGTAACACCCAGCGTGTCAGCTATTTCAGCACCCGATACAAAACCGGCACGGCTCTTCAATAGTTCAATTATGTCTTCATTTTTTATTCTGTTTGTCAATTTTATTGCTCTAAAATCCTACAGTTCAATATTTCTTTTTTTTCGGGCCATCCGCACTCCTGATATAACACACACTTGCTGCATTGAGGATTCCTTGCTGTACACGTTTCCCTTCCATGCAGTATCAGTGCAAGTCCGAATTTAGTCCATTTGTCATTTTGCAACTGCACCCTTAATTCCTGTTCCACTTTGTCAGGATTGTTTGAATGTGCAAGACCGAGGCGATTGCTAACCCTTAAGACATGGGTGTCCACAGCAATGGCTTGCTTGCCAAAGGCGCTTCCCAGAATAACATTGGCTGTTTTTCTGCCAACGCCCGGAAGGGTTGTCAGATCTTCAATTGTACCGGGAACATTCCCCTTGAAATCCTTTATTAATTTCCTGCAGCACTCAATAATCATCTTTGCCTTGTTCTTATAAAAGGTTATTTTATTTATTTCCTGTTCGAATTTTTTGGGGTCTGTATTCGCAAAATCTTCCGGTTTGCTGTATTTCTTGAACAATTCTCTGGTAACCTCATTGACCTTTACGTCAGTGCATTGCGCGGAAAGGATTGTGGAAATAAGAAGTTCAAAAGGGTTGCTGTAGTTAAGAGCGGTCTTTGGACCCGGATATTTTGTCAGCAGAAGCTTAGTTATCTTTTCAGCGTCAGCCATCACTCCTCATTCAGTATTACAACCTCTATTTTGCCTTTTAATTTCTCTGCAAAACGGTCTGCATCGTTTTTATTTCCGACTATCGAACCGTAATGCATGGGTATCGCAATTTTAGGTTTGATGTCGAGAGCGGCTTTAGCAGCCTCTTCTGCTGTCATAACATATGTGCCTGAGACCGGCAGCAGTGCAATGTCAATATTCTTAAAAGTCTTCATTTCAGGTATATAATCTGTATCTCCTGCGATGTATATTATTTTGCCACTGACAGTAAAGACATATCCAACCCAGCCCTTGTCTTTTGGATGGAATTGTTTATTGGTGTTGTAAGCAGGAACGGCTTCGATTTCAACACCGCCAACCGTGATTTTATCACCTGGCTTGACGATCTTTACACTGCCGGTTAGTTTTTTTGCGCAATCAGACGTTGCAACTATTACAGTATTTGTGCCCTGTATCTTCTTGACATCATCTGGCGAGCAGTGGTCGAAGTGTTCATGGGTTATTAAAATTATATCTGCAGTATCTTTCTTTTTAATCTTGAAAGGGTCAGTATAGATTACCTTTTCACCTGTTATTTTAAATGTATCATGTCCAAGCCAGTGAATATCTTTAATCATTTTCTTTCCCTCCTTGCTATTACCCCCCATATCCGATTTTTTAGGGGATGCGCTTTTTTCAGCCCATGTTATGGTTGAGCATGAAAAAATAATAACATAGACCATTACTGCATTTACCAGTAATTTTTTCATAATAGACTTATATTTTATAAGACTATACCACCCAAAATTCTACTTTATTTTTTAGAATAAAAAATGTTATATTTAACTTTCTCAGCTTATCGAGTTTTGTTTTAAATCAATCTCAGAATGAGTTGACAAAAAAAAAATTCTCTGGTAAGCTTAACAGGTTTTCCGATAAATCGGAGTTTTTGTCTGTAAAATAATTTTTTTGCAAGCATGGAGGGAAAGTGCCTACTATTGCACAATTAGTGAGAAACGGGCGCAAGCTGGTTGAGAGAAAGACAAAAAGTCCTGCTCTCAGAAGCTGTCCTCAGAAGCGTGGTGTATGTGTGAGGGTATACACAACAACACCCAAAAAGCCGAATTCTGCCTTGAGAAAGGTGGCGAGGATAAGGCTTACCAATGCCATGGAAGTTACCGCTTACATTCCAGGCGTGGGGCATAATCTTCAGGAGCATTCAATAGTGTTGATAAGAGGCGGAAGGGTAAAAGACCTCCCTGGCGTTAGATACCATATACTGAGGGGGACACTTGATTGTGCTGGTGTGGGCGACAGGAGACAGGGAAGGTCCAAATACGGTGCAAAAAAGCCTAAATAGAATTTTAATAAGGATAGCCGGAGTATAATAAAATGGCAAGAAGAAGAGAGTCTGAGAAAAGAGAAATTTTGCCTGATCCAAAATACAATAGTAAATTGGTGAGCAGGTTTATCAGCGTAATTTTTAAGGACGGAAAAAAATCCACCGGTGAAAAAATATGTTATGGGTCTTTTGACATATTGAATGAAAAAACAGGTATTGATCCACTGAAGGTTTTTAAAACAGCGGTTGAGAATGTCAAGCCCCTTTTAGAAGTAAAGCCGAGAAGGGTTGGAGGTGCGACATATCAGGTTCCGGTGGAGGTAAGACCACATAGGAAAACAGCCCTCGCTTTAAGATGGATTATGGGTTTTGCAAGGGAACGCAAAGAGAAGACCATGCAGGAGAAAATTGCTGCAGAGCTTCTGGATGCACATAACAACACAGGCAGTTCTATAAAGAAAAAAGAAGATACTCATAGGATGGCAGAGGCAAACAGGGCCTTTGCGCACTACAGGTGGTAAGCAGGTTTAAATCTAATGTCACGATTCCCGTTAGAGAAAACAAGAAATATTGGTATTATGGCGCATATAGATGCTGGCAAGACAACAACTACTGAGCGTGTTCTTTATTACACTGGTGTAACCTACAAAATAGGTGAGGTGCATGAAGGTACAGCGGTTATGGACTGGATGCCGCAGGAGCAGGAGAGGGGAATTACCATAACGTCCGCTG
This sequence comes from Thermodesulfovibrio sp., assembly GCA_013824325.1. Classification (GTDB taxonomy): domain Bacteria; phylum Nitrospirota; class Thermodesulfovibrionia; order Thermodesulfovibrionales; family Dissulfurispiraceae; genus PNNP01. The sequence continues at coordinate 7,563 of PNNP01000062.1, forward strand.
CAACAACATGCTTGTGGAGTGACCACCTGATAAATATTATAGATACCCCCGGTCATGTGGATTTTACCATCGAGGTTGAACGCTCGTTGAGGGTTCTTGATGGAGCGGTTGCTGTATTCGATTCTGTTGCAGGTGTAGAGCCGCAATCAGAGACCGTATGGAGGCAGGCAAATAAATATGGAGTTCCAAGGATTGCATTCATGAACAAGATGGATAGAGTAGGTGCCGATTTCTTCATGTCTGTTGACAGTATGGTTGAAAAACTCGGTGCCCGTCCTGTTCCTGTACAGATTCCCCTTGGAAGGGAAGACGGATTCAGGGGTCCTATAGACCTTGTTAAAATGAAGGCTTTTTATTTTGATGATGAGACACTCGGTGCAAAGTATGTCGAGGATGAAATACCTTCCGGGTATATGGCTCAGGCAAAGGAATACAGGGAAAAACTGATAGAAGCGATTTCTGATGTTGACGAAACAATAATGGATAAATATCTTTCGGGAGAGAACGTAACAGCTGCTGAGATAAAAAGTGCTTTGCGCAAGGGTGCTATTGATTTGAAAATAACCCCTGTTGTATGTGGTTCTGCATTTAAAAACAAGGGGGTTCAGTTATTGCTCGATGCAATAGTGGATTACCTGCCATCTCCGTTTGATATTCCCCCGGTAAAAGGCAAGCGGTTGTCGGACGGGGCTGAAATACTCAGAAAGGCAGATGACAGTGAACCGTTTGCTGCCTTTGCTTTTAAAGTAATGACGGACCCATATGTTGGACAGCTTACATTTATAAGGGTTTATTCAGGAGTCTTGAATGCAGGTTCTTATGTGTACAATTCCACAAAGGATGTGAAAGAAAGGATAGGCAGGCTGTTGAGGATGCATGCCAACAAAAGGGAAGATATTAAGGAAGTCAGGGCTGGTGACATAGCAGCTATAGTCGGTTTAAAAAGCACATTGACTGGAGATACTCTGTGTGATGAAGATAATCCCATACTTCTTGAATCAATGGAATTCCCGGAGCCTGTCATTTCTGTTGCTATTGAGCCCAAGACAAAGGCTGACCAGGAGAAGCTGTCCATATCATTGGCAAAACTTGCTCAGGAAGACCCGTCATTCAAAGTTTCTTATAATGAAGAGACCGGGCAGACAATAATATCAGGAATGGGTGAGCTGCATCTCGAGATAATCGTTGACAGGTTAATGAGGGAGTTTAAGGTCGGTGCAAATGTCGGCAAGCCGCAGGTTGCTTATAAAGAGACTATTAAAAGTTCCGCAAAAATAGAAGGTAAATTCGTCAGGCAGTCAGGCGGCCGCGGTCAGTATGGCCATGTCTGGCTCAATATTGAACCTGTAGAGAGAGGAAAAGGTTTTGAATTTGTAAACAAGATAGTTGGCGGTGTTATTCCCAAAGAATACATTTCTGCTGTTGAAAAAGGCGCGAAAGAGGCAATGGAAGGCGGTGTTCTCGCAGGTTATCCTGTTGTCGATGCAAAAGTTACACTATTTGACGGCTCTTATCACGAGGTGGATTCTTCAGAAATGGCATTTAAGATTGCCGCTTCAATGGCATTTAAGGACGGCGCTAAAAAAGCGCATCTAATTTTGCTTGAGCCGATAATGAATGTCGAGGTTGTGACGCCCGAGGAATACATGGGCGATGTTATCGGAGATTTGAATTCAAGGCGCGGAAAGATTCAATCAATGGAAAAAAGAGGCAAGGCTCAGGTAATAAAGGCAATGGTACCTCTTTCCGAGATGTTTGGCTATGCTACTGACCTCAGATCCAAAACGCAGGGAAGAGCCACTTATACAATGCAGTTTTCCAACTATGAAGAAGTGCCGAAAAATATAATGGAAGGCATTGTTGCAAAGATGAAGGGCGAATAAAATTTTAAAAGTTATCATAAGGATGC
>PNNP01000063.1 GCA_013824325.1 Thermodesulfovibrio sp.
GAAGCACATCCGTGCGGTACGCATCTATTACAATATCCTGTGAGGCTGAGGTAAAAGCCACTGTCACGGCAAGTGCTGCGAGCAGCCATGGAGCATTCTGAGGTGAACTGTATGCCATTGCTGCAATGCCGAGCATAAGTCCTGCTTGCGTTATAAGAATCCAGCCGCGGCGCCTGCCGAGCCATGGGGGCACAAACCTGTCCATAAGCGGAGACCAGAGAAATTTTAATGTATACGGAAGCCCGACCAGCGCAAAGATTCCGATTGTATGCAAATCAACACCGGCAACAGCCATCCATGCCTGCAGCGTGCCGCTGGTTAATGCAAGAGGAAGACCTGATGAAAAGCCAAGTAGAGTTACAGCCGCAACGCGGCGGCTTTTAAAGACCTGCAGATAAGGTGAAATATCAAAGCTCAAAGGCGCCTCTGTTATCAAGATTGACAGGCAGCCTGCCTTTGAATTCTATTTCTTCTCTTAAACACTTCATAACGGCTTTTTGTGCCTGTTCTGTAACGTCATAAGCGGCAATAAGCATATCGGCTTCCCTGAAATGCCGCAGAACATATGGGCTTCCAAATGAGATAACAATGGAATTTCCGGTTTGTTTGATTAATTCTGTAATTTTCTGTTTTTCGGTATCACTTATTCCTGAACTGCCTTTCCATGCAGCAACATTTGTGAATAGGGAAAATATTGCTGTTTCATTTTTTAAATTCTCTGTGTTAGTGATAGCTGAGACATGTTTAAAGTATTTTTTTAGAGGGGATGAATAGTAAAATTTATTATCACCTGCTAATATTAAATGAACACTGCTGTTTTTTGTAACCGGCAGTATTCCGGATTTGCTTTTTACGAGGGTAATGGATTTTTTAGTAATATATACTGAAAGTCTTTCGTGTTCATTGTATTTAACATCGGCTGGTTTTTTATCCTGAAGTTTTGCTTTTATTTTTAGAATACGGTCAATAGAAGCATCAATACGGTCTTCAGAAAGTTTTTTTGATTTAACAGCGGATAGCAGTTCTTTTACGGTCAGGTCAGCATCAGCGGGATGCAATAATATATCAAAACCTGCATTCAGACACTCTGCCGGCACATTCCCGAAATCTTTAAGGGCATTCATGTTCAATGCATCGGTAAGTATCAGCCCCTTAAAACCAAGCTCTTTTCTCAACAAGCCTGTGATCATTTTTCTGGATAAACTGGACGGCTTTAAATCAAGAGCAGGAACGCTCAGATGTCCAGCCATAATACTGCTCACGCCTGTTTTAATGGCTTTTGCAAAAGGCAAAATATCAACCGCTTTTAAATCTTTCAGGGATTTGGTGATAACAGGAAGTGAGATGTGTGAATCTGTTGATGTATCGCCGTGTCCGGGGAAATGCTTTGCACAGCTTATCAATCCTTCCACTTCAAGTATCCTTATATATTCTGACCCGAACCATGCAACATCTTCAGGGTTATCAGAGAATGCCCTCGTGCAGATAATAGGATTATCAGGATTTTGATTTACATCAAGAACAGGAATGAGAGGCATATTTATACCGATGTCTTTTGCCTCGCCTGCTATAGCCTTGATAGCATTTTGAAGGATTGAAATGTCTTCAGGTTTTTTTCTGTCAATGGCTGCTGCAACAGCCATCTGGCAAGGGAATGAAGTTGTATTTTTAATCTGCTGCTGAACACCGCGCTCAATGTCGGATGCAATAAATAAAGGAGTTTTAGAAATTGATTGGAGTGTGCTGACGAAATTCTTTGCTTTGTCTTTTTTGCCGCCAAATATAATAAAGCCGCCAATGTTTTTTTGAACGAGTTTAATTATTTGCTTTTGATACGCAATGGACTTGATTTTGTCGCCGTCAAGCCGGCTGACAATCAACTGGTACAGTTTTTTTTCTAATGAGTCGGGTTGAGCTATTTTGCTAATGGGCATGGGAAAGTTTATCAGATTGTTTTTCAGAGTTACAAGAATTCTTTTTTTCAAGCTTTATATTTAAAGGCTTTTTGTGAGATAATGAGAGCTATGGCAGCGAGAATTTTATTTCCGCTTTTTTTTATTTTTATCCTTACGACTTCATGTTCCCTTACAGGTAAACAGATGCCTGATGCCGGAATACCTTCTGATAAGGAATGGCGCCCGGAAACTCAAAAGGCATATCTGGAATATTTACTGGGATATGAGGCAGAAATCAAGGGGAAATGGGAGACTGCTTTAATCCATTATTCAAAAGCCCTTGAAATTGACCCCGCATCATCGCATCTAAAAGTCCAGATTAGCAATATGCTTATAAAGCTGGGAAAGATGCGGGAAGCTTTATCAAGGATGGAAGAACTTGTCAAGACAAACCCTGATTATGTACCGGCACTTATGTCTCTCGGTGAATTATATAATTCTCAGAAAAGGGTAGATGATGCAATAAAAATATACGAAAAGGTGTTGAAAATAGACCCTGAAAAAAATGAAGCTTATCTTTTTCTTGGTGTTCTATATGCCTCAAAGGGAGATATAGAAAAGGGATTGAATATGTTCGAAGCTCTCTTGAAAAAGGAGCCTGAAAATGTAATGGCTCTGTATTACACCGGCTCCATTAATCTTGAAAACAAAGATTATGATAAGGCTGAAGAAAATTTTAAGAGCATTATTGATATCAACCCGTCCTTTGATGCTGCCCATCTGAATCTCGGCATCATAAGCGAAATTAAAGGTGATGTAAAAAACGCTGAGGAGTATTACAAACAGGCTTTACATTACAATCCGCATAATCTGTTTGCACGCGAAAGGCTTGCACAGTTATATGTTACCGGCAGGTCTTTTGACAAGGCAATAAAGGAATTAGAGGAGCTTTCGCGGGGGATACCCAGAAATATTGACTTGCACCAGAGGCTTGGACTGCTCTATATTCAGAACAAACAATACGATAAAGCTGTATCTGAATTCCGGATTGTGATTGAAGCAAGGCCTGCTGACATTTCACCAAGATATTATCTGGCACTGGTACTGGAAGAACTTAACAGATATGATGAGGCAATAGAACATCTCAAGAAAATACTGTTGCTTGATCCCAAAAATGTGAATACCTTTTTAAACTTGGCTTTAATTTATTCCAAGCAGAATCGTTATACAGATGCAGCCAGGGTATACGAAGAAATATTGAGTTTTGAAAAGGGAAAACCTGAAATCTATGCTTATCTCGGTAATACTTATATACAGGGTAGAGAGTACAAAAAGGCTGAAGAGGTGCTGAAAGACGGTTTGAAGCGCTTTAAAGACAATGATGAATTAAATTTTGTCATGGCTGTTTTATTTGAGAAAACAGGAAGCTTCGATGATATGGTGCTCCATCTCAAATATACTATAGAGCTCAATCCAAAGCATGCAGATGCATTGAACTATCTCGGATATAGTTATGCCGATAAGGGCATAAATCTCGATGAGGCATTGTCTCTTATAAAAAAGGCGCTGGAGCTGAAGCCGGACAGCGGTTATATAATTGACAGCCTCGGCTGGGTGTATTTCAAGCAGGGCAAAATTAAAGATGCTTTAAAAACACTTCTCAGGGCACTCGAGCTGGTGAAGGATGACCCTGTTCTGCTTGAACATCTTGGAGATATTTATGAGGTAATGGGAGACCACAATGAAGCTCTCAAAGCCTGGAATGATTCACTGAAATTTCATGAAAAGGAACCGGGTGTAAAAGAAAGAGTCGAGGAAAAGCTTAAAAAGCTAAAATTAAAAATCCCCCAAAAGTAAAACAAAAAGAAATATATTCCTGATATTTTAAGTTTTTTATGTTAATACTCGAAACTCCTGCAAAGATAAACTGGTTCCTGTATGTGCTGAATAAAAGGGAAGACGGTTATCACAACGTCATATCCCTGATGCACTGCATAGGACTTTACGATACCCTTACTTTTGAACCTTTAGATAAAATCGAGCTTTTTGCTGATATGGATATTCCCATGGAACAAAACCTTGTTTTCAGGGCTGCTGTAGCGTTTCAGAAATATGCTGGAATAAAAAAAGGCGTTAAAATCAGCCTTAAAAAGGAAATTCCATCAGAAGCAGGGCTTGGAGGCGGAAGCAGCGATGCTGCGTGCACCCTGAAGGGGTTAAATGCATTATGGGGGCTTGAAATGCCTCTATCAGAGTTAAAGAAAATAGGTGCAGAACTGGGCTCCGATGTGCCATTCTTCTTTGACTGTCCGATGGCTATCGCTGAAGGTAGGGGAGAGATACTGACACCTGTAAAGATTGACGTTTCTTATACACTGCTCCTTATAAAACCTGCCTTGTCCATATCAACATCATGGGCGTATGATGCCCTTGCAGCCAAAAGGGGAACAAAGGCAGCAGAGAATTCACTGACACGCAATATGGAATTGACAAAAATGGTTGATAAACTTGATAATATTAAGTTAATTTACAAAGCTCTGGGACAAGGTAATACTTCTTTCCTCGGGTCGAGGATTTATAATGACTTTGAACATATTGTAATAAAGACTTATTCTGTTATAGGTTTTTTAAAGGAAAAATTACTTGAGACAGGTGCAATTTTATCTATGATGAGCGGGAGCGGCTCGGCTGTTTTCGGACTTTTTGAAAACAGGGATAAAGCGGTGGCAGCGTCGCAGCATTTTTCTTCATACTGGAACAGGGTTGTAGAGACACTAAAAACGTAATGCGTAACGCGAAATGAATGCACGGATTTTAAGAATTTATTTCTCATCACGCATCACCTATTACGCATCACGGATTACTTGGGGCGTCGACAAGTGGCAAGTCAGCAGATTTTGGATCTGCCATCCCCAGGTTCGAATCCTGGCGCCCCAGTAGATATGTTAAGAGGATTTGAATTTCTAAAGATACAAAGGGCTATTTAATCTGACAATTGAAGTAAAAAGTAAAAAAACTTTCATGAATGCGGGAAGGAGTCAAAAATGTCTAATGGGATTCAGCTTCTGACAGGCAATGCAAACAGACCACTTGCAGCAAAGGTAGGAGAGCATCTTGGTGTACACTTGACAGATACCACCGTAACCACTTTCAGCGACGGTGAGATTATGGTTCAGATTAACGAGAATGTAAGAGGTTTTGATGTCTTTGTCATACAACCGACTTCTACACCTGTAAACAAAAATATTATGGAATTACTTCTCATAATTGATGCATTAAAAAGGGCATCTGCAAGAAGGGTAACAGCGGTTATCCCTTATTACGGCTATGCAAGGCAGGATAGGAAAGTCCAGCCGCGAGTGCCTATATCTTCAAAACTTATTGCTGATTTACTCACAGCAGCAGGCGCCAACAGGATTTTGACAATCGACCTCCATGCAGGACAGATACAGGGGTTTTTCAATATACCTGTTGACCATCTTTATGCTGCGCCTGTTTTACATGACTATGTCAGAAAATGTAATTTTAAGAATCTGGTTATTGTATCTCCTGATGCAGGAGGTGTTGAAAGGGCAAGATCTTTTGCAAAAAGGCATGATGCTTCTCTCGCAATTATTGATAAAAGACGTGAGGCTGCAAATGTATCGAAGGTTATGTATGTTATAGGTGATGTTCATGGCAAAGATGCGATTATTCTTGATGATTTGATAGATACCGCTGGCACAACGACTCAGGCAGCAGAGGCATTGAAGGAAAGCGGAGCCAAAAGGGTGTTTGCTGCATGCACCCATCCGGTTCTGTCAGGCCCTGCCATTGAAAGGATAAATAATTCAGTGATTGAGTATGTAATAACAACGGATACAATACCGCTGGATGAAAAAAAAAGTGTCTGCAAAAAATTAGAGGTTTTGAGCATATCATCCATTCTGGCGGAGGCTATAAAGAGGATTCATGAGGAATCTTCGGTGAGTTCATTGTTTGAGTAAGCTATTTTTGAATATAAAATTTATCTGCAAATATATTTCTGCAGATGTTTTTGAGGAGGAAATGTGGAAAGGTTAAGTCTCGGTGTAGAAAAAAGAGAAAACTTTGGGAAGGGCAGGGCAAGGAGCTTGCGGAGGAGCGATATTATCCCCGGAATCCTTTACAAAAGCGGTACTTCAATTCCCGTGCAGCTTTCAAAAAAAGAGCTTTCGCAATTTATCGGCAGGACAGCAGGGGAACAGGTTCTTGTAAATCTAAATTTCCCTGACGAATTGAAACAGGCAATAATCAAGGATTATCAGTTTGACCCTGCAACCGGAAGCCTGCTTCATGTGGATTTTCAGGAAATCTCAGCTACTGAAGAGCTAAAGGTAATGGTGCATATCATTACAACAGGTGAAGCCATCGGTGTCAAAAGAGACAACGGCGTATTACAGTTTGGCATCAGGGATGTGGAGATAGAGTGTCTTCCTGACAGAATACCCGGACATATTGAGGTTGACGTCTCCAATCTGGGAATAGGCCAGTCAATTCATGTAAAGGATTTAAAGCTTGGGGAAGGGATTCGTGTTCTTACAGACCCTGATGAGGTTATTGTCACTGTAACCGCAATTAAAGAAGAGGTTGCTCCAGCACCTGAAGCAGTGGCAGTGGCCGAAATTGCCGAACCGGAAGTTATAAAGAAAGGCAAGAAGACAGAAGAGGAAGTAGAGTAGTTCAAATGGGTTATAACCTGCGGCATTCTAACTGCAGGCTTTAAGCTAAAGACTGGTTTATGTGGATTATTACAGGTTTAGGCAATCCGGGCATCAAGTACTCCAGAACCCGTCATAATATCGGTTTCATGATAATTGACAGGCTTTCTGAAGAATACAGGATTTCCCTTGAAGAAAAAGATTTGTATTTTATCGGCAAGGGAGCAATAGAAGGGTTTGAGGTTGTGCTTCTCAAGCCCCTTACTTTTATGAACAGGAGCGGTATAGCAGTCAGAAAGGCATTAAAGAAGTTCAATGTGTTTCCGGAGAAGATAGCTGATAGGTTTATAGTTATACATGATGACATCGACCTTGAACCCGGAATCATAAAAATAAGGCGTAATGGCTCCTCAGGTGGCCATAAGGGCATCGAATCAATAGTTCAGGAAACAGGGACAAGGGATTTTATCCGAGTCAAAGTCGGAGTAGGGAAGGACAAAGATATTTCTGCAGAGGAGTATGTATTAAGCCGTTTTAAATCATCGGAAAAAAACCTTATTGCAGATGCCATAATTACGGCAGCCCAAGCTGTTGCTAAAATCACCACAGAAGGGATTGAAAAGGCGATGACCATTTATAACCGCTCGATTAAGACAGATGCCCTCCCGGATACAAGCAAATAAAACAACGGGGTAGAGGATTGTAATATTGCATGTTTGATAAAAATTATCTCCTGCCTTCTGATGCACTGAATCTTATCCTGAAAGCCATACAGGATAACACTCTATCTACAGAAAGATTGAGGATAGAAGACCGTTATGGCAGGATAACAGCATCAGATATTGTATCTTCTGAAGACCTTCCTGGTTTTTCCCGTTCTACAGTTGACGGTTATGCGCTGAATTCTGCAGATACATTTGGAGCAAAGGAAAATTCGCCTGCTTACATTACAGTAAAAAAAGAGATATTTATGGGTAGTATCCCTGATTTTGAACTAAAAAAAGGCGAGGCTGCCAAAATACCGACAGGAGGCATGCTTCCTCAAGGTGCTGATGCGGTTTTAATGTTGGAAAACGCTCAAATAGTATCCGATGACATGATTGAGGTAATGAAGTCTGTTGCACCAAATGAAAACGTAATTCATAAGGATGAAGATATTAAAAAGGGAGAGACGGTTCTGAAAAAGGGTCACAGGCTGCGCGCGCAAGATATTGGCGCACTTGCAGGTATTGGGATAACAGAGATAGAAGTATATAAAAAGCCCGTAATAGCGATAATATCAACCGGTGATGAAATCGTTCCTCCTGATAAGTCTGTGAATCCCGGGCAGGTGAGGGATATAAATTCATTCACATTATCAGGACTAATATCGGAACACGGCGGCATTCCTGTTAAAAAAGGGATATTCAGTGATGATTATGAAATTATAAAGGATGTCATTCAACGTTCTTTAGATGGTTCGGATATGGTTTTGATAAGCGGCGGAACATCTGCAGGCACAAAGGATATGACATCAATGATTATTAATGATATAGGAAAGCCGGGTGTGCTTTTTCACGGTGTATCGCTTAAGCCCGGCAAACCATTGATTGGAGGGGTAATAGATGGTAGACCGGTTCTGGGACTGCCAGGACATCCTGCTGCTGTTGTTGTTTGTTTTGACCTTTTCATAAAACCCATTATGGACAAACTCAGCGGTCTTGATTCAAAGATGATATTTGTAAAGACTGTCAGGGCGAAAATGGCTAAAAATATTGCCTCTGCTGCTGGCAGGGAAGACCATATACGTGTTTATATTGATGAAAGGAAAGGTGAGATGCTTGCTGTTCCCATTCTGGGAAAGTCAGGATTGATAACCACCCTTGTTAAAGCAGATGGAATTGTTGTCATTCCTCATGATAAACTGGGGCTTGATGCCGGAGAGGAAGTTGCCGTTAATTTTTTTTAGTGTGGAGATTTTTAAAGGATGATTGATTTAATAAAAAATCTGTATAAAAAAATCAGCAGGCCTGTAAATCTGATGGAAGTCTGCGGAACGCATACCGTCGCTATATTCAAGCACGGCATCAGAGGTTTGCTGCCTGATGGCTTGAAATTACTGAGCGGTCCCGGATGCCCTGTTTGTGTAACATCAATTAAGGATGTGGACAAGGCGATTGCATTTGCAAAGTTGGATAATGCAATACTCGCTACTTTCGGAGATATGATGCGCGTTCCAGGCGGTAAACAGTCTCTATCCGACGCAAAAGCCGAAGGCGCTGATATAAGGATAGTGTATTCTCCGCTTGATTGCTTAAAGATTGCAAAGGACAACAAGGATAAAAAAGTGGTCTTCTTCTCTGCCGGCTTTGAAACCACTGCACCATCTGTAGCTGCAACGATTTTTGAGGCAGAAAGAGTGGGTATAGACAATTTTTTTGTATATTCTGTTCATAAACTTGTTCCGCCTGCCCTTGAAGTTTTGCTCCAATCCGATGATGTCAGGATAGACGGCTTTATACTGCCCGGACATGTAAGCACTGTGATAGGCAGCAAACCGTATGAATTCATACCTGAAAAATATTCAATCCCGTGTGTGATAACAGGTTTTGATGCCGACGATATTTTAAGCGGAATAGCCATGCTTCTCAGGCAGATTATAGAGAGAAAGCCGGCTGTTGAAATCCAGTATAAAGATGTTGTTAAAGAAGGCGGCAATCAAAAGGCAGTAGGCTTCATAAATGAATATTTTGAACCGTCAGAAAGTTATTGGCGCGGTATAGGTATGCTGCCGGGCAGCGGTTTAAAATTAAAGAAGAAATATAAAAACAGAGATGCAGAAGAGGTTTTTCATCTAATAGTCCCTGATAATCCCGAGCCGAAA
>PNNP01000064.1 GCA_013824325.1 Thermodesulfovibrio sp.
ACCAAACAACCAACCCCCATATATAGAGGATTGATCTTTTTTGATGACGGGAATCCTCTTGGAGTGAAAATGCTTCTCGTGCACGGGCATCAGGGGACTTTTGACAGTGACCAACTGGGACCAATAAGCAAATTATTTGTTCGTCATGTCTGGCGCAATATACAGCGACTACTAAAGATCAAATCGACAACGCCTGCAAAAGATGCCGGTCTGAAGAGTAAGCATGATATGGCAATGTACAACTGGGCGCTAAACAGGTGTAATAATAATGATAAGCTTATATTAATCGCAGGCCACACGCATCTGCCTGTATTTGCCTCGAGAAATTATGTCGGTAAAATAGAATCTGAGCTGAAGGATCTCCAGGATGAACTCGCAAAGCTGCAGGCCGAAAGCGGCGCGGATGTGGATGACATTGTTAGAAGGGCAGCGGAAAAACGCGCCGAACTCGAATTCATAAAAGCGAAAGGGGAAAGCAGCGGATTGGCAATGGAAAAACCGTGTTACTTTAATACAGGATGCTGCTCTTACAGCGATGGCGATGTAACAGGAATTGAGATTTTCAGTGGAGAAATCAAACTCGTTAGATGGCCCGATGATCAAGGGAATCCAAGGGCTAAAATCCTTGAGTCTACGAATCTTAAAGATATTTTTGAAAGCATTTAGAATATATCAACAGAGGCTGCGATGAGAATAGACATTCACTGTCATGCAATAGGAAAGGGAACCGACATAACGAAGATCGACACGGAGGTATACTTCAACGCCGAGGACAATCAGCACTGGTTTACGAGGATACTTTACAATGTTCTCGAGGAAGATCTGACGGGTATGGGCAGAGACTCTGACCGTGACGGTATGATATCGACGGATGAGTATTTCAAGCTGCTTTACAGGCTCCTTGTCTCATCTGAAGAGATCGACTGTGTAGTCCTCCTCGCCCTCGACGCAGTGTACAAAGATGATACCGTAGACGTGATAAAGACTGACCTCTGGGTATCGAACAAATTCCTGGCGAATAAGGTGAGGGCGCTCAATAATCTGCTTCAGGGCGAAAGTGATCTGAAAGAACGAAACAAAAAGTTTTACCTTGGTGCGTCGGTAAACCCCAATAATCCGAGGGCTATGCAAGAGCTTGAAGGGGTTATCTCCAATCCTGACGCGGTCTTGATAAAATGGATACCCTCTGCACAGCATATTGATGTCCAGAATGTTAAAGATGATTTTTACCGTGTGCTCTCAGCGCACAATATGCCTCTCCTCTGCCACGTGGGACCCGAGTATTCCTTTCCTGAAGGGATCAGAAACAAAAACAAAGACGATTTCAGGCGCCTCAGGAAGCCCCTTGACCTCGGGGTGAAGGTGATTGCCGCTCACTGCGCCTCACCTGTCTTTCCCCTGATAGATCCTAATGTGATGGCGGATTTCCACAGTCTGATGGAGGAATACAACACGGATGATGACGTGAGACTCTGGGCTGACACCTCTGCCCTTTCCCTGTCAACGCGCCTCCCGGTCATATCGGAGATCATCAATACCTTTCCCGCAAAGTGGCTTGTCCACGGCACCGATTTCCCGATCCCCATAGACGGCTGGCCTCACCTGCCACTCGTCACCCGAAATATAACCCCGAAAGAATACCTCACTATCTTGAAAACGAAGAACCCCTTTGATAGAGACGTTAAGATAAAGAGGGCTCATGGATTTTCAGATGCGATTCTTGAGAACGCAAAAAAGGTCTTGAGACTGCCTTCTATCTCCATTTCTTGACTTTTAGCAGCGCAAAATTTTAATGTTATTATCTTATGGAACGGGCAGTTAGCTCAGTCGGTAGAGCAGAGGCCTGAAAAGCCTCGTGTCCGCAGTTCGATTCTGCGACTGCCCACCATTTATGACAAATAATATCCCTCATGGGGGTATATGATATGACAGGTGATTCAGACAGAATCCTGATAGAGAAATGTCTCAAAAGAATACCTGTTCTCAAAGGTCTCTCGGACAGTCATGCCAGCCAGATAATCAGGGATTTCAATATCCTCAGGATTAAAAAAGGTGATGTTGTATTTTACCAGTCAGATAAAAGCACGGACCTTTATATTGTAATCAATGGCTCGGTGCGCGCATCACTTTTGAATCAGGAGGGAGATGAATTCATACTTGCTACATTTGGTAATGGTGATTTTTTTGGCGAGATGAGCCTTATTGACGGCAGGCCAAGGTCTGCAACAATAATTGCGGCAGAGGATTCGCTGCTCGGCGTGCTGAGAAGGGAAAGATTTCTTGATGCAATCAAAAACGACCCGATGATAGCCATCGAACTGCTTTCAGCCTTAATACAGAGGATGAGGGTGACGGATGAGACGGTTGAATCCCTTGCATTCCTTGATGTGAGCCAGAGACTTGTAAAACTTCTCTTGCAGATTGCAAAAACAGAGGGTGAAAAAGATAAAGACGGCTTTTTCAGGGTGAAAAAGCTTACCCACAGGGAGCTCGCAGCGCATACCGGCGCATCGAGAGAGGCAATATCCAAGTCTCTTAAGGCACTTGCCTTCAGAAAGATTGTGTTAGAAGGCGAAGGGTGCTTTTTAATCTCCCCTGATGCTGATTCAACGTAACAACCACAAAAATCAAAAGTTAATGATTTTTATATATTTTTCGATGTGAATTTTACCTTGACATCTATATTGTTATTTCCTTAATATGCTGTTGGTTGCTTACAATACTGCTACAAAAGAAACATTAAAAGTGTATTCTTAAAAAGTACACTTTAAAGGAGGAATTATGAAAATTATCTTCTTGTTGATTCTTCTGCTTGCGTTCTCTCTTATATCCTGCGCTCCAGTAACTATTTCTAAGTGTGCTGAAGATTATAAATACAGCGGGGATAAGGTCATAAGCGTTTACAAAGAGTGTGTTGCGCAGACACCTGAAAGAATACCTCCACTTCACCTAAAGCACAAAGAGTTATACGAATAATAATAGTCAGGGCTGAGCAGTTAGAGTATAGGTATAGTAGGCAACCATAATTAAGAAATCGTCAGACAGAAGGAGATATGAAATATGAGTAGAGACGTGCATGTTTTGTTGTTATGCGTACTATTGTTGATTGTCTCTTCCTGTTTAAAGGCGGGAAATCAGATTGATTCTGAGATGGTCAGGCAGAATATTAAAATGGGTCAGTCTACAAAAGAGGATGTGTTACGGGTGTGCGGAGAGCCTTCAGTAAAATATACTGGTGCACAGAACGACGTAGAGATTTGGCGTTATTCTCATGTAGACAAAAAAATAACGCCGGCTGGCGTGCTAACCAATATATTGGGGATAGGAACAGAATGGAAAAGTGAATCTACAGTGGTGGAGGTCTATTTTAAAGGAAATTTTGTAGTAGATCTTAAAATTGAAACTTCTCAATCGCAGAAATTAAATTATGGGCAGTAAGAAAATGCTGCTGAAATTAAGATATATTTAGCATGAAAACAGCCGCAAAACGGTATGGCGATATTATTTTTATTGTATCTATTTTACTTTTGCTGACTATTGGTTGTGTAACTTCTGAGGACAGGACAAAGCTTGCACTTTCTGCAAACACATCGCTTCTGCATAAAGATTATAAGGTAGCCGTTCTTAATTTTAGCTATAAGTATTCTTATCGTAAGTCTCCTCTCGGACAAGTAGAATCTCAACTAAATGCTGGGGAAATTGTTTCTAAATTCATAGAAAATGAACTTATTGATACAAAAAAGTTTCAGGTTATTGATAGGGAACATATCTCCAAAATCATATCAGAACATAAGCTGAACTTATCGGGGTTAACCGGCGGCATTTCAACTATTGGCAATTTACTGAATGCGGATGGGCTTCTTGTCGGTGAAGTAATTGAGCTTAGCACAGTTAAGGAGGTATTGAGTCTTAAGAGTACATGCGTCTTTACTGCAAAATTAATTGATGTAAAAACCGGGACAGTGATTTTTACCTTCAAGGCAGAGGAAGAAGCTCTTTTTGGGAATTATCTCGACGCATTAAAGAAAGCCGCTGCAAAGTTCAAGAGCGAAATAGAGAAGAACTTTTAATTTTCAATCGTTACCTCAGTTTTTTTAAAGCCCTTCGGATAATTATCTGAGCCGGATTGCAAAGAATTTCATTGTCTTTCAGGTCACAAAGAGGAAAACAGTAGTTTATCAGTCTGACAGCAGCATAGATTTTTACTCTTTACATAGTTCTTGACGGCGCAGTAAGGGTATCTCTCTTAAATCAGGAAGAGGAACTGGTTCTTGCAACCTTTGATGAGGGTGACTTCTTCGGTGAGATGAGCCTTCTTGACGGAAAACCGCAGAATCGCTGAAATCAAAACTTAATGATTTTTATATATTTTTCGATGTGAATTTTACCTTGACACTCCTGCATTATCGTTTTATAGTTTAAGTATGAGCATGAAAACAATATTAGGCGCTGAATTTTCTGTAATTACGAGTCTCTGTTGAAATCAAGGCAATTAATTTAGAAGGGAGAGAAAATGACCAAAAGAATCTTTTATCTGTCTGCAATTGTATTGTTCTCATTTATTTTTTCCATTGCGCCTTATGCCGCTGCTGTGACAGAGGTCGAACCCAACAATAGCCCTGAGCAGGCAAATCTAATTAACATAGGGGATACCGTAACAGGCAAAATAAATTATGGTGACGGGAGCGATTATTTCAAATTAACACTCCCCCGGTCAGGCATAGTCAGGGTCAATATTTCAGGATACCCGTCTGACTGCAGTATCCAGATTGGTGCAGCAGGTTTCCAGAAATACGCAACTACGCCGGTAGGATGGGTAAGAAGCGACAGCGGCTCGCCCGCAACTTTTTCCTTTTCTGCACAGGGCAAATTTACAGGATATATCTATGTAAGTCTTGCTTCAGTCGCCAGTGGTGTTTGCTCGGGCAGCGAGTGGTGTGCCTTGCAATGTAAGCCTAATGGACCATATTATCTCCAACCTTTTCATGACAGGGCTCTCAAAAATGTTCCCGGAAGTTATAACAACAAGCCGCTTGTACAGCCGATACAATATCAGTTTCAGGTGGCATTCCAGCCTGTACCAGACCAGTATGAACCGAATTTTGAAGAGCTAACTACCAAAGAGCAGATGCTGCAAAAGGGCATCATCAAGACCATTCCTGTCGGCAGAGAGATTACTGCTTATCTGTTTAATGATTATCCAAGGCCGATGCGCGGCACAAAGGGATATGAAAACACCGGCACTGCAGGCGGAGAGGATGATACTGATATTTACCACATCTATCTGAACCAGCCGGACACTGTGAAGGTAACTCTCAGGGATTTTCCGCAGAACGCCAACAGCAGGATAATGATTACTGATTCAAGCGGAAGCTGGGATGAATCCAAAACAGGCGTAACCTATTTTGAAAGAAAAGTTACAAAGCCGGGCAATGTCTTTATAGAAATTAGCAGGGGCCGTGAATCACGTCCGCTTGTTTATTCAACCACACCATATAAGATGCTCGTAACTGTCGGTGCAGGTTCTGTTGTTCCACCGGAACCAATTCGGACAGAACCGATTAGGCCGGTTACATCTGGTGTCATAACAGTTGACCAGACTGTAGTATATGCAGGAGAAAAAATAACAATAAGGTTTTCCGGCTTATCCAGCCCTTCACAGACCGACTGGATAAGTATATATAAGGTAGGAACCCCCAATCAAAAATACGGAGAGTGGTATTACCTCAAAGGACAGAGCAGCGGTGTCCTGACATTTACAGTCCCCAATGAACCCGGTGAGTATGAGTTCAGATTGTTTTTGAACTGGTCCTCTGGCGGTTATAACGATGTTGCAAAAAGCCGTACTGTCAGGGTGCTCCCTAAAGGACAGGTAAAAAAAGACAGGGAGATGATAAACAATGGCAATTTAAGGGGACTCAGTGGCTGGACAATAAGTGAATGGTATAAACCTTCAGGCGGAAAAGGAGAGGTAATATCCGAATCTGACGGAATTAGGTTCAGAAGCACGTCAGGCAATAACAGGATTGGGATACTGCAGGATATCAATGCAGACGTCTCATCCTGCAGTTCACTAATTCTCACTGCCACGGTAAAGGCGGATTATCACACCCTTACAGGCACAGGCTATAACGGAAGGGAAGCGTCTGTTGCAGTATTTGCAAGATATACTGATGTAAACGGCGTCCTCCATGACCCGCCGGGTGAGAATCCAAATGACAGCAAAAGAATGTTCTGGCACGGCTTTTACTACCTTGATCCAACACCGCCGAGCATCTCCCTTCATGGAACAAAGATTTCAAAGGGAGCATGGTATACATTCAGTTTTGACCTCATGACATTGAATCCCAAACCCGGATTTATTCATTATATAGGAGCGGAAGGTGCAGGGTGGTCTTCAAGGGATGGCAAGATAGGGTCTATAAGCCTAAAATGTAATGATACATCGGTTCAGCCTGCTCAACCACAACAGTATCAGCCCACTATTCCACAACAGTATGAACCTCAACAGATTCAACCACAGCAATATCAGCCACAGCAGGTTCCGGATATGCTTCTTGTACCTTCCAACAAGGGGCAGGATGAATTTATGAATTTATGAAAGAGAATTATTATGAAAGAAGATAAGACATAAAAATTCTTAGCTATAGTATAGTAAGGAAAGGCTTTAAAATAAAGAGGAAATATTATAAGATAAACTGACAAAGTTAAAGGAGGGAAGCTGTATGAAAGTGTTTAAAGCATTTGGGATAGCAGTACTTTTATTATCATTTGTTTTAGTCCCGCAGATTGCATCTGCAATTGGCTTTGAGGCTGCTGTTGGTGTATGGAACCAGAGCCCGTCCGGAGACGTAGCATACAAGGGTGCGTCTCTCGACCTTGGAAATGACCTTAAATATAGTGACAAAGTAAAACCATTTGTCAGGGCAAAGCTTGAGATTCCGGTGTTCCCAAACATCTATGTTATGGCAACACCGATGAGCTTTGACGGTAACAGCAGTAAAAATGCCAGTTTCGTATTCGGCGATAAAACATACAGTGCCAACACCTCTTTTTCATCAGAATTAACGCTTGACCACTATGATGTTGCTTTTTATTATGGATTGCCTTTTGTGAAAACCGCCACCCTCGGCAAATTGAATGTGGATGCAGGATTAAATTTCAGGTTTATAGACGTGAAGGCAGAGGTTAAACAGGGTTCAACCCATGAATCCAAGAGCTTCTGGCTCCCTCTTCCAATGGCATATGTAGGCGCTCAGTTAAAGCCTGTTAAGGACTTCGCCATTGAGGCTGAAATCCGCGGTATAGCACTGAGCGGCAGTCATTTTTATGATTTAATCGGTAGGCTTAAATACAGTGTTTTCGGTCCTGCATTCATAGCAGCAGGTTACAGACATGAAGACGTTAAAATTGATTCAAAGGATGTAAAGGCGAACCTGAAATTCAGCGGACCATTTGTTGAAGCAGGAGTTAAGTTTTAATGAGTAGAACAAGAGATTGAACAAGATTCTGGGAGGGACAGTTAAAATGAGAGCATTAATCGCTGTATTTCTGTTTCTCAGCATGTTATATGCCTCGGAAGGTTTATGCGAAATCAAATGCGTTGATTCCGAAGGAGAGGCAGCCATTGTAAACAATGACATCCCCTCTGCAAAGACCGAGGCAGTAGCAAGGGCAAAATGGGCAGCCATTGAACAATCTGTGGGTGTTGAGGTAAAGGCACAGACTATTGTTCAAAACATGGCGCTGGTTGACGATGCCATAAGCAAGCAAATAAGAGGTGTCATAACAGGACATAAGATAGTGCGGGAGGAAACCAGGAAAGACACAGTCTGGGTGAAAATAAATGCGTGCATTGAGCCCACAAAAGCAAAAGAGGCAGCAGCATCTCTTGCACTTAATAATTCAATAGCTGTATTTATCCCTGCAAAAAAACCAAAGGTGATGGGTGAATCAGAAGAAATCCGCAGGACACCGCATGGGAAAACAGAAAGGCACGGACTCATAACAAAAGATGAATATGAAGAGACCAATATCCTTTCAGAGACCCTTATAGGAAAACTTACCGAGCAGGGTTTCACAGTAACTGATGTTGCTCCAACCCATGCAATGGATGCGCAGGAAATCGAAAATGCAGTCAAAAGCGGCAACTTCCTGAGCCTCAGAAGTTTAATGTATAAGTTTCTGTCAAACATTATTTTAATCGGCAAGATTGATTACACCATTTCCACAAGAAAAGGGCAGGATGTCGGCTACGGCATATCAATGCCATTCAATAATGTAACTGTCAGACTGACATACCGCATTGTAAGCAGAGACAGTACCGGAAAGATTGTAATCCTCACTGCTGCAGCAGAGCAGGGCAAAGGACTTGCAAATAATGTGGAGGATGCTGCTGCAAACGGAATGAAAGACCTTGCAGAACGGCTTGTTCCTACAGTTCTCGATAAGGTAAGTCAATATATTAAAGGAATAGCAAAAAAGGTACAGCTCAAGGTAAGCGGCGTAACTGATGTGAACACCAATTTTGAATTAAAAGAAGCGCTTCAACAGATAGCATGGGTAACCAATGTTGAAGAAAAAGCCCTCGGAGAGTTTACAGTGAGCTATCCCGAAAACACCATTTATCTGGCTAACAGTATAAACCAGAAAGGGAATTTCAAAGTTGTGAATTTTTCACCATATTCAATAACAGTCGAATACCAGAAATAAATAATCAAGGATAAGGAGGGTGAAATGAATCTTCGGTCAAAAAAATTTTTAATGGCATTGTTGTTGGTAATGCTTGTTGCATGCGCTCCGCAGGTCACAAAGATTGACCCCACCGCATTCAACATTGACACGGAACCACAGATGCAGATTCCACCTGTCTGCAAATCTTCATACGAAACCGGCGCTACTACCCGGGTTGGTATAGTAGATTTTACAAACAACAGCTACGGCAAGGTGATAGTCCCGCATGGATGGGTATGGTGGAGAGAAGTAGAAATGAAACTTCCTGAAACAGTAACAGACGGGGTAACAGATGAGATAGTCAACATCGGCGGAGCCAAAGTATTCACAAGAACCGAACTTAAGAAAGTTATGGAGGAGCAAAAATTCCAGATGTCAGGGCTTGTGGATGACAGGACACTCATCAATTTCGGCAAACTGGCAGGACTGCAATACCTAATCACCGGCTCAATCCAGAATATCACATTCAGCACCGGCGGCGTGGCATCACTTCTTCTCGGACCAACCCCGCAGATAGACATAACAACTATTGTAAGAATGATAGATGTCACAACCGGTGAGATAGTCTTATCCAAGAGAGTAGCCGGTAAACACATAATGCCTGCAACCAACTATGCCGGAACAATCTCGGCAATTAAAGAAGCATCTCTTAAGGCTATTGAGGACCTCAGGCC
>PNNP01000065.1 GCA_013824325.1 Thermodesulfovibrio sp.
GCAAGACCGGCTGCGTGAAGTTTTTCAAGCCGCTCCTCATTAATCCATAAATTGATTGGATAGGTTTCTTCTGCCATATTTTTCCTCCTTTTTCTATTTCAATTCGTTATTTCAAGGGTTCAATCGTAAATACAGGATTTCTCCTCTTGAGGTAATCCTCTGTAACAAACGCATCGCCAAAGCCATACTTCTCGGCGCATTCCATGATCATGTCAAAGACTTCCGGCCTGAAGATACGACGGGGCGGTTTAACGCCATCCTGAATAATGCTTCTGATCAATGTGCCGCTGAATGATGCCTTTTTATCCTTGTGTCCACAAACTCCCATATAGGTGACTTCATCGCACACGGGGCAAAACCACCAATCGAGATTGAAAATAGGTGTGATATTCAGAGAACCTTTCGGCAGTTGATTGAATATCCTGTGTGCATCATATGGATCATAGTAACTTCCGACTCCTGCATGGTCTCTGCCGAACATGTGGTGGGTACAGCCGAGATTTGTCCTGAGGCATGCATGGAATACTGCTTCCCTCGGCCCGGCATATCTCATATCCCAGAGGCTGCATGTGGTTAAAAAGATATCATCCCTGAAATAGCCATGTTTCCCCTGAGCCTCCTGGCACAGGATTATTGCCTCATCAATATAATCGCCGGGTCTCTTTGAGCCGATGATCGCATTTACCAGAATACCGCCGCGAGGTTTATCTACCATCATAGAACCATAAGCCCCTAAATATGCGCCTTTCATAAGCCATTCATGGCCCGTGTGCGGAACATTTCTGGTCTGATGGTTAATGATCATCTCCCATCCTTTCTCCTTAAATTTTTCCCTCATCTGTTTCGGCGTGAGCCAGAATCGTGTAAAGGGCTCGTTTATCTTTGGAGGGTTGAGGAGGGTGATTTTTCCGCCAAGGAATTTATCCTGATATTGGTATGTCCTCTTGACACCGGGATGTTTTTCTTCCGAGGTTCCATAAACCTTCTTTGCCACGTCTTGTTTATCTAAGGTGAAGATATCGGAAACCTCGAAAACAGCAAATGGGTTGCCGGTATAGGTGAGAAGGACTTCATCTTTCTGTTTGATCCCTGATTTCTTGAGGTCTTCGTCAGACATGTCGAATACGATCGGGATGGCCCAAACAGTCTTTCCATCTGCAAGGAGCATTTTGTCGCAGACAGACTCGACGTCAGCCTTTGTCATAAACCCTTCGAGCGGTGAGAAAAAACCGTAGGCAATGTCAATGACCTCTGTAGCAAGCTGCAAACGAACATCCAGTTCCTTTGCCTTTGCTGCCTTTAATGCCTCCACTTTTTTGATAGCTGCGTCTTTTGACAGAATCCGTTCAACAATTGCTTTACCGCCATGACCAATATTTTCCATTCTTTCCTCCTTCAATGAAGATTATTTTTTGTATATACTTAATATAATTGAGATTTGCTCTTATCCTTAATGCTAATATCCGTTTCCTTAATTTCACCTCCTATTTTCTATTTATTTTTCCGAATATCCACAATAATCATATACATCCAAAGCTTCTATTTTAAACCCAATTCCGAGCAAACCTGTTTAAATATCTCGTCTATACTTCCTGTTCCAGCGACTGATTTAACTATCCCCTTCTTTTTGTAATACTCCATGAGGGGCGCTGTCTGGGCGTTATAAACATCCAGTCTTCTCTTTATGGTCGCCTCTTTATCATCATCCCTCTGGTATAATTCTCCGCTGCATTTGTCACACACGCCCTCTTTTTTTGACGGCGAAAAATAGACATTATACATCTGACCACAGGACTTACACGTTCTTCTTCCGGTAAGCCTTTTCATAAGGTCATCAAAAGGAACATCTACGCTTAGCGCTGCGTTCAAAGACATGTTCAGGGATGAAAGCATCTTATCCAATGCCTCTGCCTGTGCGGTATTTCTCGGAAAACCGTCCAGGATATACCCCTTTTTGCAATCATCCTTTTTAAGCCTTTCCTCAACCATGCCCAGCACAACACTGTCAGGTACGAGTTCACCCTTGTCCATAAATGACTTGGCTTCTTTGCCGAGTTGGCTGCCGGCAGCTACTGCTGCCCTCAGAAGGTCACCTGTAGAGATTTGTGGAAGGCTGTACTTTTCAACAAGTTTTTTTGCCTGCGTTCCCTTGCCTGCTCCGGGAGCGCCGAGAAGAACTATTTTCATGGAAGAACCTCCGATTGATGTATTTTTGAATAGTTCTATACTATAATCTAAGAAGAAACTTAATTCAATTTTAAAATTATAATCACAACATTAAATTTCCTTATATATTTAAATTCGCAACTTTCTTTACTATTCAGACAATGAAATTTTTCAAATAATTCTTGAATTTTTCCAAAGCAATCCGCCGGTGGCTGAGAGCGTCTTTCTCTTCGGGGGCCATCTCGGCAAAAGTCCTGTTGTAGCCAGAAGGATAAAAGACAGGGTCGTATCCAAATCCCATCCTGCCTCTTGGTTCTCTGCCGATGATACCTTCAGCTAAACCCCAAAATGTTACAACACTCCCCTCAGGGAAAGCAAGGGAAATACAGCATACAAATCTTGCCCCTCTTTCTTCATCCGGCAAGTCTTTCATTTCATTGAGTAATTTTTTAATATTTGCTGTGTCATCTGCCGCCTCGCCGGCGTACCTTGAAGACATAACACCAGGGGCATTGTGCAGAGCATACACCTCAAGCCCTGAATCATCCGAAACTGCTATCCTGCCGGTGCATTTTGATATTGCGACAGCCTTTTTGATTGCATTTCCTTCAAATGAGTTTTTATCCTCTGCAACCTCTGGGCAGAAAGGAAAATCATTTAGAGTCAGAACAGCAATGTTCATATCGCTCAGAATCCTTTTTATCTCTTCGACCTTCTTTTTATTTCTTGTTGCGAGTACTATTTCCATATATTTTTATAAAGTTTGGATTTTCAAAAAATTTTCCCGCACAGACAGAAGGATAGCAACTCTAACAGCATATTTTCAACAAAAATTACTGTTATGTTGACAATACTCAGGCTGTTCAGTTATTTTAAGCATTAGCGGGGTGGAGCAGCCCGGTAGCTCGTCGGGCTCATAACCCGAAGGTCGGTGGTTCAAATCCACCCCCCGCCACCAACTAAAATCAAGGGGTTACAAGATTCTTGTAGCTCTTTTTTATTGGAAATAGCGGGTTTTTCTAACGGATTTCTAACGGATTTAAAAGAAGTCTCTAAAAGCTCTACTTGTTGCCTGTTAAAATTCACATCGTTAAACAGGTGTCCATAAATGTCTAAGGTTATGTTTATGCTTGCATGTCCCATCTGTGATTGAATGTATTTGATGTTCTGGCCTGCCTGTATTCTCATGCTTGCATTGCTATGCCTCAGACTGTGAAAAGACACTTTCCTTAATCCTGCCGTTCTCAATGCCGGATTAAAATATCTCTTTACCACATTGTCATGCTGAGATAGTTTTCCTTCCGGACTTGGAAAAACAAGGTCATGCTCATTAATCGGACATGCAAGTTTCCATTTCTTAAGCTCATGAATGAGTGTATCCGTTATGTCAATCTTACGGATAGAGCATTTTGATTTAGGTGTCTGAAATTGACCTTTCCATAGTGAACGCCTTACATAAATCTGCTTTGAGTTCCAGTCAATATCAGGCCATTGCAAGCCCCATAATTCCCCTGCCCTCATTCCGGTTAGAAAGTCCGTTAGAAATGCTGTCCTGTAATGAGGATGTGAATTGAGTATCAGTTTATCCGCTTCATCAGGACTCAGTATTTCAATCTCAGGTTTCGTCAGTCTTGGCCTTTCCACATATTCAGCCGGATTAGTCTTTACATATCCCCAATGGAGAGCATGTTTAAACATCTCCTTAATAACCACTATCTCATTGCATACAGTCTTGGGAGATACAGTTTTAATCCTGTCTGCAACATACACCTGTAAATGCCCTGTCATTATGTCTGTGAGATAGTAGTTTTCAAATAGAGGCATTAGGAGTCTTTTGATAATGTCCTGATAACCTGCAAGCGTAGAAGGTTTAACGCTCGGCTCTACATAGCTCTTTACCCATATTTCAGAGAACTCTTTGAATTTTGCCTTTGTGAGTTCCCTGTAAGTCCCGCTCTCAATCTCCGGCAGTTTTTCATTTATGATTCTCTGAGCGTCTTTCTTAGTGCTGCCGCCTTTAAACCATTTCCGCTTGCCATTGAGAGCGATAACAGCATAAAAAATCTTACCCTTCTTTTGAATGCTGCCTCTCATTATTTCACCTTCCTTTCCTTTTTCGTTTTCTTTCCCTTTAAAGTCTTGCTACTCTTTTTATCGCCTCCCTTCTTATCAAGGCATTCAAGCGCAAGGTGAAGGAATGAAGGAATCTTCCTTGCTTTATTTTCCCATCGTGATATACAGACAATCGTAACGCCCAGTGTTGAGGCTAATTCCTCTTGACTGTATCCCCTGCTCTCTCTCCATGCCTTTAGTTCTTTATGTGTCATGCTTTCTATTATATTAACCATTGGTTAATATGTCAAGAATTATTTTTCAGTCCTATGACCGTTAGGTAATAGACCTTACAGCCTATTAAATAAGATTTAAAAATCATCATGTTACAAAAGCCTTCTAACGCCTTTCTAACGCTTTTCCATCCATTCAATAAGTTTGTTTTTTGAAAATCTCAGGCTCTTACCTGCCTTCATGTATGGAAAGCTATTGAGTCCATGCTTTGACAGGTTCACCCATTGGTATATTTGCTCTTTGCTTTTACCTAACAGCTTGCTTGCCTGTTCAATCGTCAGGATGTCATCCTCATGCTTGCCATTACCGGATAGCAGAGGCTTAAGTTTCTCGATAACCTTATCGGCTATCTGCTCAACAAGCTCCGGCGATAATGTAAGCTCAGCCTTCAATCCTTACTCCTATGGCATGGGGGGGATGTGTTTTTCTGGCATAGTCATTAACGGTATATGTCCCCTCTCACGCCTCAATAAAATAAAAAGGTTCACTGCCTGATGCCTCCCTCATCGCCCATGCTTACATCTTGTGGTGCTGCCTGCTCAGTAGACCGTATTAGGGCAGCAAATGAGATGTTAGATGTGGACTGACCTTTCAGAAGCCTCATTTTGTCCGTAGCAATCCCTGAGCTAACAACTCGCTGGTATGCGTTAATTTTTTGTATGTCTTCTTCTGTGATACTTTCAAGCATTCTCTTAGCCATGCCTTCAAACATCTCTGACAGTTCACCCTTGATAACCTGTATCTCCTTAGCTGTCTCAGGCTCGGATAGCCATTTCTTGATGGTCTTGGAATCCCTGTTAAGTTCACACCCTATGGCGTGATAGCTCTTTCCAAGCGCATATAAAGCCTTTGCCTTCTCTAACTCAGGCATTGTCAATGGTTTTGGCGGTCTTCTGTTCATTGCTTAGTCTCCTTTATTCCAAGTGGAATCCGAATCTTTCCGAATATAAAAAGAGGCTGCGTAAAGTCTTTGTCCTTTTTTTCTTGATTCACACTAACCATAAAGGCATTTTTTAATTCCTGTAACAAATCCATACCATACTGGCTATATATAGAATAGTCTTTAGAAAGTGAAATGATTTTCATGTTAAAACAGCCTCTACAGCTTTAAATTGTGAAATGACTTTGCCCTTTGATGCCGTTTCATTTCCTTTTTTAAAGCTATACGTTTCACTTTCTAAAGTAGCTCTTGGTCTCTTGCCCAGTCTGTAAGGATACAGAGAGCAGTTCTTGACAGGACATTCCTTTACTTCTTTTGTCTGATTACAACTGCAATCAAGACATTTAGCCCTAATAGCTTTTATCGGCGTCAATACTTTGCTCATAATTTGCCTCCCTTATGATTTTCCGTATAGATAGCTCATGCTTTTTTTGTTGAAATCCTTTTCCATGTGGTTTTGATAGTCTCGGTAAAAAACACTTCCAGTTTAGCGGTTTAAAATCAGGCTTGCCGTAATCTTTCCACCGCTCTGATAGTTTAAAGAGGTTATAGCTTTTCCCGTCACTTCTTAGTCCGCCTCTATCCACAGGGTCAATAAAGCCCTTTGCAACAAGCTCCTGAATGATTTTGCTGAAGGTTGCAGAAGAAAACCTGTATGTCTTTGCCTCAGAATATGAAAATGAGAAGCCTGAAAGATAACGCTGAGGGTCATGGTAACTGCCTTTAAACTTCCCCAAGAAGTATGACAGTGCTTTTGCCGAGGCATAGTTAAGCTCTTTATATGCCTTGCTATTCAGCATTTCCCATGTGAGAGCTACAAAGGGCGGAAGTTTATTGCCATGCTTTTTCTTTGGCATAGATTTCTTTTCCGTTCCTTTTCATTATCGTGTGCCTCTTAAAGTCACCATCTGCCCTCTCAGAGTCTTTATCGCTGTTACAAACGTGCCTGCCTTGACCTCAGTATTAGAGTTATACATGAAGATATACTCATAGAGCTTATCTGTAGCAGGGAAGGTGAAAATAACAGTTCCGTTTTTTACTTCAAGTTCTGGCTGGATACCGCAGATTAATAAAAATGCGGATAAGTAAATGTCCATCGTGCTGAATCTTTGCCCTGTCTTTGCCATATGGCCTCCTTTGCGTTTTCTTAATTAAGTTTCGCACAGGAGAAAAGGATTACCCAATACTCAAAAAAAATTTGTTGAGTTCCGGGGAATGGCTAACAATCGTGGACAGCGTGGTCTATTCTTTTATATGTAATTGGATGAATAATGTCTGAATAGCCCTTCTTTTTGCAGTATTCGGTGATAATATTTTTTGTGAGGTGTTTAGCCTTCTCAATAGGAATTTTTGCTTCTCGTAAGTATTTATAAATAATAATTAGCAAAGACTTAAAGAAAAAAGAATTATATGGCCTGCCTGTTTTTATGCTTAATGGTGGATATAAAAATTCTTCTATTTCTTTATTCTTTATTTCCGGAAATTCTTGACTTATGGTGTTAGTCATAAGATTCCAAGTGCAGGGCGGGGGGGCATGTATTACTCTGTAGAAATCAACTTCTTTTATAGGATGATATGTCTTTCTGTTTTTATCATACTCCTTTAGTTTATTTAATTCGTCTTCTATAACTATATGAGTTTTTACTGAAACAATATGATATTTCAAAATCTTCTCAAGATACTTTATTGTTTTTCTTCTTTTCTCGACCATTTCCTTGTTGTCGTTTTTTAAGAGCAGTTTTGATGATATAAGCATAGCTTGAATGAGTTCATGAAGTGCAATATATATTTTGTATTCAATCAAAGGATTAAGTTTAAGGGCAGACAAAGCATTTAATTTATTACTGCTCACGAGTTTTAATATTTCTTTTTCGAGTTGTGCCTTGCAAGATTGTGTTTTCTTTTTATCCGTAGTTGCTACATACCTTCCTTCGAGGAGGGCTATGTTAACCCTTGCTTGGTCAAATGGAGATGCCCTATCAAAAGGAATCGGTATATAAATCTTTCCTTCAATATATAAGTCTGCAAAATTCATTGGCGTTTTCATTTTCTCTTATCGGCCTATAGTGCCATCCCCACGGATATTTTAGAGGTTATGATAAGGTAAGGGCAATAGCTATTTCTCTTGACAAGAGCACCTAAAAATAAGATACTTTAATCAATTATATTTACTCAACATTTATCCTTAAATGAAAAAATTCAAAGGGAGGAGCGTTGATGAGCGCACAACATCAAGACAAGAATACAATAAGTTTTTTTATTATCCTCATCTTAATTTTATCAATATCTATTCCGCAAAGTCTGCTGGGAGCTTCAGGCGAGATAACCGAGACGGACAGTGACAAGAAAAAAACAAGCAAAAACATTTTTGATTTTTCTGAGGAAAGGCAGGATGAAATCAATAAATTTTGGGCTGAATATTCAAAAGCAGACACAGAAAGCAAGTATATTCATTTAATGGTGATTGAGACATTTGTTGTGTATTTTCATGATACAATAAAAAAATGGGAATACAATTATTGGGAAAAAGTAGATGTTAACAAGATGACTCCTATCAATCTTGAATATTCGATAAAAATAATAGATGCTGTTAAAACTTCACCCCTTGAATTTATTTGTCTCAATTACAATAAGATAAGCGATGAATATATCAAGATGAAAAAATATCAACAAGCAAAAGACTTCCTAAAGAAAATAATAAGGGAGTTTGAAAGAGAAAAGTTTGATAGTTGTTTTACAGAAGCAGAAATATCTTTAAAAATCATAATTGATAAGAACTAACTCAGCATCTACTGGCGTATCTTAATACCTTTTACCTTTCTTTTTGCTACCATATCCTGAATTGTAATCGTTTTGTTCTGTGCCCTGCTTGCCTGTATATGGGTTGTAATTGGGATAGGTTGAATAATTGTCATCTTTAGTATTGTTAGGTGAACTTCTGTGATAACCATCCACATAAGTTTCTTTATAGCCATCTCCATCAGAGTCCCTGTAATGTCCTTTTGTATAAACATCCCCAGCAAAAACAAAATTCGGAATTAAAATCAACGCTAAAACAAAAATCGTCTTTTTCATGATAGCTCTCCTTTTTTGTTAAGCTGTCTTATTCCTCAACCCCTTTATACTCCCTTATGCAAAAATTGTCAACTGGTCGTCTTCTAACCGCTTTCTAACGGAATAATATCAAACACCCTAAAATCAACATAAAGTCAAACAAAAGAAAAGCCCTGCAAGGCTTTGATATTGTTTATGCTTCTTATCATTGCCTTACAGGGCATTATTCTTTTAAATCGTCTCATAACCCGAAGGTCGGTGGTTCAAATCCACCCCCCGCCACTCTCATTTCAGATTGCAAAAAATTATTTCGGCGTTTTGTACGGAGGTGCAATCGTCGGTGCAATATGCCTGCTCATCTCGTTTTATGCTCTATTCAGGCTTGAAGAGACCTTCTCAAAAGATTTGAATTATGTTGAATGAGACGAGCCCTG